>JBPCWA010000103.1:0-21558 GCA_051009975.1 Hyphomicrobiaceae bacterium | reverse complement strand
TGTTGTTTACAAAGGCTCCGAATACAGTCCTGGTGGATTTCGGAAAATCCTTAGCGCTCTGGCTAGCCGACGTCGTACGCTTCGTCTGTTGCGCCACCGACGAGAAGCCGTTTCCGTGGAGCGGTTGGCCAAAAGCGGATTGAAAGTAGTTTGGTGCCGAGCCTGCTTGCCACTCCGGCCAGTTGGTCGGTCCGAGGGCCTTGCGCTCAGTTGCCCTGCAGCAGAGTCCGTTGTAGGGCCTGTCGGCAACAATGTTCGCCGACTCTGCTATATACTTAGCGGTGCGGAGGAAGAACACCTCGACTGTGACCACAAGATCGTGTGGTCCGTGCCTCAGGGGACGAGTTGCCGGCAACCAGGCAACTCGCAATCGTTTTCGATGCTAACAAGGAAAAATCAGATATCAAGCTGGTACGTCATTGGGGCCCACCTATGAGCGTCGCCAACCTTTTCAACAAAACCAATGGCCGGGAATGGCATATGGTAACCCGTCGCCGGTACCTTGTCGGCTGCAGCCATGTCGAGAATCTTCTTGCGCGACGCGACAGCCGCAGCTTTGTCCATGTCAAATACGACGTGCCATTCTGGCTTTTGCAGTGATGCGACGTAGTGATTGCATGCGTCACCCCATAGCAGCAGCCGTTTACCATCGCTTTCAATATTGAAGGCCATGTGTCCCGGCGTATGGCCGAAGGTCTCAATGGCGGTAATACCCGTGACGACGTCTTGTCCGCCCTTAATGAAGGTTGTTTTTTCGGCTAAGGGAACCACTTTCGATTGGACCAGTTTTGAGCGCCCCATCATGCGCTTATCCGTGCTCTCCGTAACCGCTTTGGAGGTCCAAAAGTTATTTTCAGCTTCACCGGTTACGTAGCGTGCGTTGGGGAACGTCGGACTTGATCCGATGAGACCTCCAATGTGGTCAGGGTGATAGTGCGTGATAACGACAATGTCGATCTGGTCGGGTGAGAACCCGGCCGCCTCTAATGATGACGCCAGATGACCGCGTGTGTCCCCGCGGCCCGTACCGTTGCCGCTGTCAAACAGAACCACCTCATTTCCCGTATTTATGACGACCGGCGTGAAGCCGATTTGCATCGCGTTGCTGGGCAGATTGTTCTGCTGCATGTAGGCCGAAACAGTTTCGGCCGATTGGTTTTGGCCGAATATTGGATGCACCTTCGGCACGTTGGCGAAACCGTCAAACAAGGTCGTGACTTCAAAATTGCCCAGTTTGACCCTGCGATACGCCGTCATCGAAGCTCCGCTCATCGGTGCTTTTGCCGTAGCCGAACCAACGCCCACGGTGTGGAGCGCAGAAACGCCCGCAACAAGCGCGGTTGTGCCCAGCAATAGATGACGGCGAGATAGTTTATTGCTCTCAAGCGGCATAATCGAACTCCTTAGTCTCAAGAAACACCAAACCTGCTGCGCCTGTTACCGCGAGACGAGCAGTTTTGCAAAGACACAATTGCGGCAAGATTTGCCCGTCGGGGCCAGATTGATGCACGTCGTCAAGATAGCGAACTCTAATCCAACTCCAACGTCGGCTGACCTTGGCTGGTCACTATGTTCTGAGATGAATTGATATCCGGTGATCGCCTTGGCGCAGCACTCGAAGAGGTATGTGTTCGGAGCGCATCTCAATTGCAGTTGTGTGAGGATTGCAGATAGCGACCCGATAAAGACCCCATTCAGACACACGTACGGGCAACGTCAAATTATCGTTCACGAAGTTTGAGGTTCAGCGCGCGACCACCCGCCACTGTTTTAGCGAGGCATCGACTTTGCCACATGGTTGCAGCATGAGTGGTCGTTTCACCCACGGGCCTGCTGGTAGAGTTTTGGAGGCAACACTGACGCATAGATCTTGATTCTCTTGGAGCCTGAACGTTTTATCAGAAGTATTATAGAGAAACCTTTGGCGCGGGTGGTCGCTGCACTTCAACAGAGCAAATACGCTGACTTGCGACGCAATCAGAGCCTGCATGCAAAGCCCTTCAAATGCGTAGGATACAACCTGGCCTGTACCTGCGTTGTATGAAAAGCGCGTGTCATTGCCCGCGGAGTCGAGGGGCAGCTCCTTTTTTGTTGGTTTGCAAGAGTGTGTGTGCATCAAGTCGCTTTTTCCTCGGCCAGCAGTATCCATGCAGAATCCATATCCGTTCGGCTCATCTAGGTTCTCACTGAGGACGATGTAGGGTGCGGTGGTTGGCACCTGTGGCGCTTCGCCAAACGCGGCGCTGTTCATGAGGAGGAGGGTGACGACTGCAGCAATTGTTCGCATTACTATTCCTCTCAAATTCATGCCATTTCCGGCGGTGATGGATCTAAATAATCGATGGCGTCTGCGATCGCAGTGGAGCCGGCAATATGCACTAAAGGTTGACACGAGGACACCGTCGACCTCGCAGCGAGTGAAAAATTCGCATTCCAATGCGCGCGCGGCTCGGCCTTGGTGAGCCTGGCGCGATAGGATCTTGCCGCCAAGCCGTGACTGACTGCAATCGATGATGTGAAACTTGAAGTAGTGGCCGAGCCCGAGTAGCGTCGCCTCATTGGGATGGAGAGATGGCATGACACTATCAATATGGTTGCGAGCGGGTCTGTTGGCCGCAGTTTGGATTGTCTCAACAGTCGGCGGGGCAGTCGCGGAGGACTACGATCCAAAATCGCAGCCGACCTACAGCTCCAAGCCTAATATTTTGCTGATCGTTTCAGATGACACCGGCTACTGGGACCTCGGAGCCTATCATGGCGGCAAGGCCCGCGGAATGGACACGCCAAATCTGGACCAGTTGGCCCGCGAGGGTATGATGTTCACCGATTTCTATGCGCAGTGCTCATGCACTCCCGGTCGGGCGGCGATGCAGACCGGGCGCTACCCTAACCGCTCCGGCATGACCACGGTTGCGTTTCAGGGGCAGGGCGGCGGGCTTCCTGCTGCAGAATGGACGATTGCGTCCGTCTTGAAGCAGGCGGGCTACAATACCTATTTCGCTGGAAAGTGGCACCTTGGTGAATCAGATTATGCACTGCCGAACGCGCATGGCTACGACAAGATGGAGAATACGTTCCTCTATCACCTAAATGCCTTTACCTATGGTCTTTCGGACTGGTTCCCGCAAATGACCCCAGCACAGCGCAAGTTCTTCTTGGACTCAACGGTCGGTATTCTCGAAGGTGCAGCTGGTGAAAAGGCAGTCGAGGTTCTCGGGATGAAAGAGCTGACGACCGACCAGCTCGCCAATCTCGATGTCGTAACTGCGCAGAAAGCGGTTGTGGAACTTGAGCGCCTCGCGGGGCAGGACAAACCATTCTTCATGTCGATCAACTGGGCCGCAAATCATCAGCCCAACCTACCGTCAAAGGATTTCGTCGGCGCCTCCGACATGAAGAACAAGTATGGCGACAAGGTTGTCGAGCTTGACCACCACACCGGTCGGCTTCTCAAAAAGGTCAAAGAACTCGGTATCGAAAAAGACACGCTCATCATTTACACCGTCGATAATGGTGCGTGGCAGGACGTGCATCCTGATGCTGGGATGACCCCCTTTCGTGGGACCAAAGGTACCAACCGTGAGGGAGGCTACCGCGTTCCAGCCTTCTTCAAGTGGACGGGTAAAATCGAAGCGGGCTCAAAGTCGTCTGACATTGTTGGCGGGACCGATCTTATGGCAACATTTGCTTTTCTCGCCGGACTTGATTTGCCAAAAGAAGATCGCGAAGGTCAACCAATAATCTTTGACAGTCTTGACATGGCTCCGGTTCTTTTTGGACAAGGTAAGCCTCAGCGAGATTTCTGGTTATATTTTACCGAAAATGAGCTGGCACCTGGTGCCGTCCGCGTCGGACCGTGGAAGGCCGTGTTCAATATTCGTGGCGACAATGGTGCGCGGGCTGGATCTGAGGCTCCGGCAGCGGAACTTGGCTGGCGCGGAGCAGAGAAGTATGTCGCGACAGTGCCGCAGGTCTTCAACCTATGGGAAGATCCAATGGAACGGTACGATATCTTCATGACCACGGGAAGAGAAAACACGTGGACTGTGCCGACCCTGATGGGCGCACTCAACAAGGCTATCAAGTCCTATGTCGAATTCCCGCCTCGCCCAGTTCAAAGCGAATCGTACTCTGGCCCGATCACGCTCAGCGGCTACCAGCGGTTCGACCATATTCGCAAAGCACTGGAAAAGGGCGGGTTGAAGATTGGATTGCCCAGTGGCAACTAAATCCAAATCAATATTTCGAGTGACTGCCGATTCGCTGGTTGGAGAAAGAGCACCGGCGAAAGCGGGCGCTATAGATGAAGTGGAGTTGTTTTCCTTCTGACCCTTTGCGATAGTGCCGTCCGTTATGGCAAGCTTGATCGTGAGGATAAGCGACGAAGGGATTGTCGGCGAACATGGCAGAGCAGAGCGTAGGTAGCCGTGACGCGAATGGGGATTGGCGTCCGATTGAGCGAATAAAACTTCCACCGATTTACGCCTGGCCGCTGCGGCCCTTAGCCATTACGAAGTGGTTTATAGGGTTCCCTGGATACTTGTGGCCGTTGAACACACTGGTGCTCGGTATCACACTCGCTACGTGGTATATTCTGACACCTGAGCTTGGTCAGATGAAGTCGCTTGAGATCTGGTGGGTTGGTCTGTTATTTGTGCGCAACATGGCCCTGACCACCGCTTTCTTTGGCGGCCTACATCTCTATTTGTATAGCTTCAAGCAACAAAGCAATGCGCTTAAGTTTTCCAGCAAACCGTTTGCCACCAACAATCGGCGGTTCATGTTTTCTGACCAAGTCCGAGACAACATGTTTCGGACATTGGGATATGGCGTTCCAATTATTACATTCTACGAGGTGTTGACTTATTGGATTTTTGCCAATGGCTATTTCGCTTTCATGCCATTTGCAGAGGGCTCTATTGGCTACTGGGTTTGGTTCGTTGTGCTGTTACTTATCATGCCAGTTATCCACTCAACGCATTTCTATTTTACGCATCGGATGCTGCACTGGAGACCGCTCTACAAGGCGGTGCACCGCATTCACCATTACAACATAGAAGTCGGGCCTTGGTCTGGTCTCGCAATGCATCCGATTGAACTTGCAATTTACTTCTCGACGGTGTGTGTGCAATGGCTTCTGGCGCTACACCCGTTAAATGCGCTTTATCAACTTCAGTTTGCGATCTTCAATGCCGCAATGAGCCATACCGGATTTGAAAAAGTATTGCTGTCTCAAGAAGTCGGAATAGAGAGCAACAGCTACTTCCACTTCCTTCACCACAAATATTTTGAATGCAACTATGGCGGTACAATCGCGCCAATGGACCAATTGTTCGGCACTTTCCATGATGGCTCACCTGAGGCTCAGGAAAGGATGCAAGAGCGCATGCGCGATCGCTTGGGTGGCTAGACCTAGACAATCGCGTTAGCCACTTTCTTTTGCAGATCATTCCTGGATTGTTCCTCAACTCCTAGGGAACGGCATGAACCAACCCGCACGAGGGGCAGAGAGGTCAATCCAGGGGTGCATGGCTGGCCCTGGGGTGGTTGCGCGAGTGAGACGAATCAAGCGGGATATGATTGTTGCCTTGACCATCTACGTGTGAAGTTCTCGCAAATGCGCGATGGACGATCAGTGTGGTGTCTCGGCATAGTGACGTGCCAATACATCGCCAGCAAAGTCGGACTGTAAATCACGCCAAACCGTGTGGATGTGGTTGGCACCGCGTTGCGTGTTGTCATACTCGATGAGCAGGCGACGTCCTTGGATACGATAGTAGTGCGGTTCGTATCTTTCGGCGCTGCCAGCCCAGGCAAATGTCATAGAATCCATCTCCTGTACCACGAGTTCCGCTTGCGCATCAGCGAGATCATCGGGCAAACGGTTAAGATAGGACTTGAGCAATTCCTGCAAATTGGCCCTTTGGCTGTCGTCAAGCTGGCGTACCGGCAATCCCTTCGGCGCTAATCTAAAACTCAATGCTTCAAGGTGGTCTTCACGCAGTCCAAGCTGGTCCTCAGCGTTACTCTGCATCCCCTCAAGCAAATTGTTGAGTTTGCCGGAGAAACGGCTGCGAAAGACATCGGGCAAGCCGACCGGCCGGTCTCCGTCTCCGACCACGGATCGATTGCCAGTAGTAATATCCGTTGGAGCGACCGGTGAGATCAGCGCCTGCCTGGTTGCAGGGCCGAGCGAGCGAAACAACTCCCGTCCGAGGTCTTCGGCCGCTGCCAGCGGTCTATGCAGGTGCGGCCCCAGGATCGGACTGTCAGCGGGATCCGCGCCGAGAAAGCTCGGCGTAGCGGCGACAACCTCGCCCTTGAAAATCGTATAGTGGAGGGAAACATGATGTCCGCCGAAGCGCCATGCCCAGGCCTCGCTGCCCGGCGAGCCGAAAACCGTGACGTAGTAGAGTTGTGGATCCCGGCCGCGTAGGCGAGCGAAGTCGACCGTGAAATTCTCGAGTCGGTCGAGAACGTTGTCGAGACCAATGATCAACGCCACGGTGTTATAGCCGGCTTGCGACAATCCCGCGGCCACTAGGCGGTGCACGAGGCGTTGCTGCGTACTGTTCATCTCAGATAGCGGCAAACCGCCGTGATCGGTCGGAGTATAAAACCAGAGCCGGCGCTCCGGATCGTCCGGAAACGATCTGCAGGCGATGCCGCGCTGGGAGCTATCGAATGATCGGATTAAGGCGGAGGCGGCCAAGCCCATGGCCTTAGCAGTTGCTGTCGTCAACTTGGTCTTCTCCGATCTCTCAACAATTGATTGAGTGAAAGTGAATGTTGAACATCCGTCTTACTTCGTCAGGCTGCCTCGCTTGAAGCGTTGACACAACGGCATGTCATGCGGACAGCTCGGGCCTCCTCCCCCCAGGGCGCGACGTTCGTCATTTGTAGAACGAGTTCGTCCGTAGGAACGCGAAAGCTGAGGTTGATTCTCCAGCCCCAATCCGATTGAGACCCATACACGCCTTCCACCCGCAGGAGACTTCTTCTGTCCGCGAGGTATCGGCAAATCATTGGTGTGGGTTGATGCCATGTGTCGGTGAACGACGCTCCGCCGTCGGTCAGCGCAATCTCCCCTTCGTGTACTATGCATTCGTGGCTCCAAGTATAGCGTAACGCCTGACTCTGGACCGACAGCGTACAAGAGCTGCGAACGACAGTATCGCCCAACGGGTCCAGCCACAATTCAGCCGAGCCAGACCATTTGGTTCCCTCAAGTTCTACAAGTGTTTGCATCCTCTCTCCAACAGTCTTCATACGAGCGAGTGCTACGGATCTAGTCAAAGCGTAATAGGTGTAATGTGTGTCATAATCAGTTTCGGCGAAACCCCTCTTGCTTGCTCAGCGTTTCAGCGTCTGTAAAAAAGTGAGCACTTTGCTGATCTGGAGGAGGTATCAAGTTTGGGGAACTTGCTGTCGGTCATTTGGAAGCGACAGTCCCAAGTGTCTCAGCTTTTCTCTCGAGCTGTGAAGATGACGAAGATAATGACCTCGATGACGGCCGTGAGCGATGCTAGCACGGCTGCACCGAATACAAGTACAATGTAAGGATCAGGATCAGGATCAGGATCCGCGAGCAACATTGTTTTCACGCTGCCGACATCAAAAAAGACGATCAGGCAAAAAATGCCAATGCCTTTGGTTGCGCCGGCATTGGTCCACCGGGCGTGACGTGCGGGGGGCTGGTGATTTCTTTCGAACGTCTGTTTGTCTCAGCGAAGTTTTTTCACCTTCGAAAGAACGGTGCGCACTTGCTTTGAGGCATCCTGTTCGCAGGCTACCTCAATCCGCTGGCGGCAACGTGACATGAATGATCCGGTTGGTAGCACTTTGATGGATCAGGAGGTTGCCATCGCGTGTTACATCAAGGTGTCGAAGAATCCCGGAATAAATCTCCCCAGATGGGATCGGCCAGCTCTGAAAAGACTCGGTCTTGGGATCAAAACGCACGAGCATGTCGGGTCGCACACCGGACTCATTGTACCAAACAATGCCATTGACAACGGCAATGGCATAGGGATGAGACTTGGGGCCGCTGGGCGAGGGCCATTCCTTGATGTCTCCGGTTTCAGGGTCGAAGCGCCCAAGGCGGCCGAGCGAGGAATTGACAAACCAAATGTGATCATCCTCACCGGCATCCAAGCGCCGCACCTTTGACTTTGGATTGGGCAATTTGAACTCGGTCGGTTGCATGGTGTCGGGATCAAACCTCACTAGGCAATTGGATCCATTGCAGGCAACCCAGATCGCGCCCTTCCTGTCCTGCATAATGCCATAGGGTCGAGATCTTTTCGTGGGCAGAACGACAATCTCTATGTCGCCAGACTTGGGGTCAAGGCGGCCCACCCTATTGGAGTGCTGCATCGTGAACCAAATGGTGCCGTCGCGAGCTACGATGGCCGTGTGTGGATCTTTGGCGTCGGGCTCCGGCATCTCGTAAACTGTGATCGTTTCCGTTTTAGGATCAAATTTGCCGATCGTGCCATTCTTGTTGCCGGTGTACCAAATGATCCCGTCGGGATCATGAAAGACGGAATGCGGCTTAGCGTCGACCGCAAGTGGCCACTCCTTCATCTCGCCGGTTTTGGGATTTATCCGTCCGATCAAACTTGCCCATTGGCCTGCCCACCAAATCATACCGTCTGGAGCTTCAATGGGATCACGAGATCGTTGTCCCAATGTCGGAACGACCCATTCCTTGAATATTACTTTTTTTTCACCTGAGACAGTCGTCGATTTTCTATGGTCTTTCGGAGAATAGTGTTTTGCGAGATACTGATTGATCACTCCTTGCTCTTCGGAGTCCTCGAGATCGACCATCGTTGCAATTAACGCATTCCATCCGTGCTTGGTGTAGCCGGAGCTGCGCTCGATGTTGCGAATACGATGGCAGGCTGTGCACATCTGTTCAACGAGATCTTTGCCTTTGCCGGGAGGCAGTTCGGCAGATTGCGAAGTAACCGGAACAAGCAAGCAAAGCATCGCCGCTGCAACTGGCATAGAACGCATTCTTGACATCGCGCTATCCACCTATGCTCGAAGAATTATCTATCCATTATCATTGCGCGCTGAACGTACGTGTCAACCCGTGACATCTGGTGATACTTGGCCGCCTTGGCAGATACCCATTGGGCAACACAACGTAGAGGTCAAATTCGGAGGGAAGTCTGGTTGTCGTACTGGAGGACGATACGATCAATGGCGGATTCAACTATAGGGCTTCCTGCCGCTTGTTCCTCTTGCCAGTACCAGAAGCGTTATGCGGCCGCCTTGCGCCGGTTCAGAAGCTGATAGATACCAAACCCCAGGCACAGCACGGCGATCAGCCCGCGTGGCACGCTGTTGTTCTGATATGCCATCAGGAAAAGCGGCATCGATATCGCAGCGCTTGCAAGCGGAATATAGAACGCGGTCCATCGCTCCTTGCCGAGGCGCGCCTGATAGAGCGGGAAGAAGCACGAAAACAGCGCGGCTATGAGAAAGAACATCGCCCAGGGTCGCGTGAAGAATGGTGAAATGTCGGAGTTGATGGCAAGCGCCCGGGCCAGATTGAGTTCCGCAATATTGCCAAGCACAACGCCGAGGATCATAGGCGCGAGTGGGAACCCCAGATTGCGCATGACGAAACCCAGAATTCCAAAGAAGAACAGCGTCCAGAGATCAAACGTGACGTTGTTTAAAGCAAACACGCCAATGCAGCAGAACCCTAGAATGATGCTCGCCACAACATACATTGGAACCTGGGTAATTCGTACAAAGACGCGCAACATGAAGCTCTGCATGAAAAGCATCATGAAGTTTGCGACAAAGAACGAGATGAATATGGAGTAGGCAATGAGCGGCTCGTCGCTGATGAAAGATGGACTTGGAACGACGTCGTGGATGAGGAGCGCGCCAAGCATCACCGCGGCGGTGACATCGCCCGGAATGCCGAGAGCCATCAATGTAATAAGCGCACCACCTTCGACGGCATTATTTGAGCTCTCAGGAGCTATGACGCCCTCTGACGTGCCTTTGCCGAATGCTTGCGGATTGCGCGAGTTTTTCTTTGCCTGGTCATACGCCAATATATTGGCTACCGAACCGCCTGCGCCGGGCAATATTCCGGTGAAAACTCCAATCAACGAGGACCGAACCACGACCATCCAGTGTTTTAGGAGTTCGCGTATTGCTGCGAGATGTTCAATTCTGGCCTGCATGCTCGTGCGCTCAGTGAGCGATTTGCGCGCGATGGCCGGGTCTCGCACGTCAGATAAAAGCTGGCTGAACGCAAAAAGACCAATCAAGACCGCTATAAAATCGAAACCTTGAAGTAGTGCGTCAGTGCCAAAATTGAAGCGTGCAACTCCAACAGCCTCGTCTTCACCAACGGTTCGCACCAGCAGACCGACGGCACCTGCGATAAGTCCCTTGATAAGATGATCGCCGGCCAAAGATGCTGTGATTGTAAGTGCGAACATCACTAGCATGAAATAGTCCCAAGGTTGGAACTCCAGTCCAATGCGAGCCAGCTGGGGGGCAAGCGACACCAGTAGTAACGCGCTGATCGTGCCACCCAGAAAAGACGACCAGACGCCTAACCCGAGTGCCAATCCGGGGCGGCCGCCACGGGCCATTGGAAATCCGTCGAACGTTGTTGCAACGGATGATGGTGTGCCCGGGATCCCGGTCAAAATTCCAGCCATCAATCCGCCTGATAGACCGCCCACTTGCACGGCAATCATCGTTGCGAGACCCTGCTCCGGCGGCATTGAAAATGTGAACGGCAGTGTCAATACAACTGCCATTGCGATAGTAAAGCCAGGAATTGCGCCAGCCATCAGGCCAGCTGCAACACCCAGCAACATGAGCGCAAGCGTCTGAACCGTGAATATGGCATTGGTCGCGTCAGCAACGTGTTCAAGCATGATGGATTGGCGCGTCCGCTAAATTCGACCATCGAACAGACTGCCGGCAGGCAGAATGACTCGAAGTCCGAAAGTGAAAAGAGACCACATCGCGCCAATGCTTACAGTCGCAATAAGCGCGTGGAGGGCGAGCTTTTGCGGTCCAGTGCCGCCGAGCAGTGTTAGGATGACAAATACAAAAAGGATGCCGCCCACGAGCATTCCGAGATAGGGGAGGACAAGCAGAAAGCCCCAGAAAGATGCAAAGCAATAAAGCGGATTCCGCCAGTAGGCAATCAAGCTGGACAATCCTCTAATTTGTGGATCGGTTGGTTCCTTATCAGCGATTGGCTCACGCAATGACTGAAAAAGAAGGATGAAGCTCAAAACAATCAAGGCGCCGAGGACAACCCTTGGCCAGGCCGCCGGAGACAAAACCCCATAGTCCGGTTCTTTAATGTCAAAGCTGGCCCACAGAAATGTACCTGTAAAGACCAACAAGACGAGGGCGATGACTGTGTCACGAGAGATTTGGCTCGGCAGCATGGAGCAATTTCCAGTTCTGCGCCTCGTTTCGCGTTCGTCGGCGAAGCGTTGTCAAATATATCGGCCCCGAACAGCGTCCGAGGCCGATACGCAGAAATACGAGGCTAATTGCCTTTATACATTCCGATTTTGACTGCTACTTTTTTGTAGTCGGCAAATGTGGCATCCGCCCATTTGCGATAATCTGCAGGACCGACCCACTTGATGTCGGTGCCCTTGGCTTTCATTTGTTTCAAGAGGTTTGCATCCGCGGCAGCCTGCTTGAACACATCGGCCCAATAATCAACGTTTTCCTTCGGTGTTCCTTTAGGAGCGACAACACCACGCTGAAGTGAAAACACGAGATCCACACCTTGCTCCTTCATGGTTGGCATGTCAGGCAGGAAACTCGAACGCTTCGTATCAACGATGCCAAAACCTTTGAGCTCGCCGGATTCCAAGTACTTCCTGCCGGATGCGACGTTCAAAGATCCCAAGTTGATGGCGCCAGAGAGCAGGGCTGTCATCCGTTGGCGGGTGCCATCATAGGGGACGTATTTGAACTTCATGCCCGTGCGTTCTTCAAGCAGAAGCCACAAAAACTGGCTCGTCGAACCGAACGTTGCGCCGACCGTGTATTTGCCTGGTTCCGCCTGCACGGCCTTTTTGAGATCAGCAAAGGTGTTGAACGGGAGTTTGCCGTTGGCACCAATAATGTCCGGAGTTGAAGTGAGCAAAGAGACGGTTTCAAAATTATTGAATTGGAACGGTATCCGACCCTGCAGATAGCTCGTAATCGCGCTTTGGTGGATAGCAAAGAGCGTGCATCCATCCGGCTTCGCTTTCGCGGCTTCCTTGGCGCCCTTGTTGCCACCCTGCCCCGGTATCATGACGAGTTGCAACTTCACGGGGACATCGAGTTTCTGGATAGCTTGCTCGAAAATGGCAAACAGAACCTGAGTACCCCCACCGGCTTTCCAAGGGACGATGAGCTTAGCCGTCGAACAGGACGGAGTAGCATTGGCGGGGGCCGCCAACAACGAAACAGATGCTGCAATTGCAGCTGTGGCGACAACAAGAGTACGCTTCATTGGATTCTCCATCAATCTGTCAGATGAGGGCAGGACGCCGGAAGTATAGCAACATGCCCTCCATGTCCATACGTAGCGGAGCTTTGCTCGATACGCGATTTAAGTTTGACGACATATGTAGCGGCAACCCAATGCGCTCTGAGATTGCGCGATTGCATGCGCTACTTTGGACGCATGTGGCTCTGACATCAAGCTTCTAGGCCTCAGGTGCTCAAAAGTCGAATTCAATAATGCAAAGGTTGTAGTAGGGTGCGCTTCGTGTATTCCAAGGTAAAGGTCAACCATTCTGACGTCACGGCACCGAACATTGCCTATGCCACCTGCTTCACATGAGTAGCAGGGCCCGACAGAGAGGAGGGCGACGCTCTTGGCTCTCCTCAGATTCGACCTAGCGCAAGTGCCCCAGTGGCATACGACTCGTCTGCTTCAAGCTTTCAAGGACGATTGACGAGCGAACCTTGGCAACGCTGTCGTGAACCAGGAATACGTCGTTGAGAAGCCGCGAGAGAGCCCTGAGGTCGGTGACCGCAACTTTGACCAAATAGTCCGACTCGCCGGTCAGCGCATGCGCCTCTTGGACCTCCTCCAAACCGTCCAACAGCTTGGCAAATTTTTTGGAGTTTATCTGGCTATGGGCGTTTAGGGATACCTCTACGTAGGCCAGGATCGTGATATCTATTCTATTACCCGCCAAAACGGCGTGATAACCCTGAATGATCCCTGCCTCCTCGAGAGCGGCTCGTCGGCGCGAACACTGCGACGCAGATAGGCCTACCAGATCGGCCAGCTCAGAATTCGTCAAGCGTCCGTCGCGCTGTAGGGCTTCGAGAAGCTTAATGTCAAAGTGATCCATGCGAGAATTCCGCAAGAAAGCGGCCCGAACTGCTCTATTCATGCGAAATTGAACTCATTCGCGCCCATATTGCAAGAACTTTGCAGCGGTTCTGCGCTAGTGTTGAACTCAGCTTCATTCAAGGAGGTCGTCCAATGGGGCCCTTTCCGCACGATGCACCACCTGCCGAGATTAGCAAGTCGAACCCCGCCGGTACCGACGGCTTCGAGTTTGTCGAATTCGCTCATCCCGAAAGGGGTGTTCTCGAAGATCTTTTTGCGAAGATGGGTTTTGCCGAGGTCGCGCGGCACAAGGTGAAGGATATCTCGCTCTACCGTCAGGGAAAGGTGAATTATGTTGTCAATCGGGAGCTCTTTGGACACGCGGCTGAATTTGTAGCGGAGCACGGTCCCTGCGCTCCGGCCATGGCTTGGCGTGTCGCCAATGCCAAGCATGCTCTAGAACGCGCACTCAATTATGGCGCCCAAGAGTACGCTGGCGCTGGGAAATCGATTGAGGCACCAGCTGTTATCGGCATCGGCGGATCTCTACTCTATTTTATTGAAAACTATCGTGATGGGATATCACCATACGATGCCGACTTCGAATGGTCGTCAGGTCGAGATCCCCTGCCGAAAGGTGCAGGCTTTTACTACCTTGATCACCTGACCCACAATGTCATGCGCAGCAACATGGATACTTGGTACAAGTTCTATTCACAGGTGTTCAACTTCAAGGAAATTCACTTCTTCGATATCAAAGGGCAGCAGACCGGGCTCTACTCGCGGGCGCTGACCTCGCCGGACGGTAAAATACGCATTCCGATCAACGAAAGCGCAGATGAGAATAGCCAGATCGAGGAATATCTGCGCGCATACAAGGGAGAAGGCATCCAGCATATCGCGGTCGGAACGGATGACATTTATGCCTCGACCGAAAAAATTGGTGAAGACGGTATTCAATTCATGCCGCCGCCTCCAGCAACTTACTATGCGATGTCGCACAAACGTGTAACTGGGCATCAGGAACCGATCGCGCGCATGAAAAAGAACGGCGTTCTCATCGATGGAGAAGGCGTGCTCGGTGGTGGGACGACCAAAATTTTACTGCAAATATTTTCCAAAACTGTGATCGGGCCGATCTTCTTTGAATTCATCCAGCGAAAAGGTGACGAAGGGTTTGGCGAAGGAAATTTCCGAGCGCTGTTTGAGTCCATCGAGCGCGACCAGATCGAACGCGGCGTACTCGAGGTTGCTGATAGCGCATGACCATTAAAACAATCGAGCGATCTTGCGGTCTTTGCCGGAACCATGATCGCTCCGCCGGTCACACAGAGAGAAACACAAATGAAAATAGAGAAGATTCATCACGTCGCATATCGCTGCAGGGACGCTAAAGAAACTGTGGAATGGTATGGCAAGATGCTGAAGATGGACTTCATTCTTGCGATTGCCGAGGACAAAGTGCCGTCGACGCATGAGCCTGACCCCTACATGCATGTTTTCTTGGATGCAGGTGACGGCAACGTTCTTGCGTTTTTCGAACTACCCACTAAGCCTGAGATGGGACGTGACCCCAACACACCGGTTTGGGTCCAGCATATCGCTTTCAAAGTGCAGGACCGCGAAGCGCTGCTCGAATTCAAGGAGCACTTGGAGAAAAACGGTGTCGAGGTGCTTGGAATCACGGACCATTCGATGTTCCACTCGATATATTTCTTCGACCCCAACGGACATCGTGTGGAACTCGCCTGTCCTGACCCGGAAGAAGAGGCGATGCAGAAACGTATGGATGAGGTGAAGTGGCTGATGCTTGAGGATTGGTCGAAAACCAAGACAGCGCCGAAGCACGCCGATTGGTTCCACAAGCGCGAACTCAGTAACGCATGAAGATGCTAACGGGATATCGGAGTGGAGCTCCACATGTCCCTGGCCAGGTTTGAGGTCGGCGTCAGCGTGAATTGATCCGAGCGAAACGTCAATCTCCAAGCGAGATACCAAATCCCAGAAAGGCAGATGCTAATGCAAAGCCTCTGCTTATGCCCCATACAGAGTCCGATAACGTGTCCCTGGCCGGTTCCTGGTCGCGTCCCGTGGCGCAGGTGCTTGCGACCGAGGCGAGTAAGTGATCGTGACGGCTTTGGATACTGGAGTTTCCCCGCATTGGTAGTTCACAGGCTTATCAACTAATGACTTATGTGCACCCATTTTGCCGTAAGCGACAAGTGAGCCGAGGACTTCGACGGCAACGCGTATACCCAAAGGAGCAGTGATATCTGTCGTGTTATGGATTTGTGGCGGGAGATACAACTCAAGGGTGTTGGTCAATCAGACGTTTCGCTCCGCTAGATATGCAGCGCACGGCCGAGGGCTCTGAGGCAAGCTTCGTGGAAGCCTTCACTTAGCGTTGGATGCGCATGGATGGTGCCTGCAATGTCGTCGACAACAGCGCCCATCTCAATCGCTAGGGCAAATGTTGCGGACAATTCCGACACGCCCGCGCCAACGGCCTGAAGACCGAGGATGACACCATCATTGCTGCGGGCAATGACTCGCACAAAACCGTCATCGCGCCCCATTGTCAGGGACCGGCCGTTGGCATGGAAAGGAAAGGAAGTCACTTTGACATCACCGGCGGTTCGAGCTTCGGCCTCGGCCAGCCCTACCGTCACGATTTCCGGATCAGTAAAACATACTGCTGGAATGCAGGCTTTGTCCCAATTGCGGTCGTGACCCGCAAAAATTTCCGCGACCATCTCGCCTTGCGCCATAGCGCGATGCGCTAGCATCGGCTCACCGGTTACATCGCCGATAGCGTAAACTCCGCGCATGGATGTCTGACATTGGTCGTCAATGTGCACAAAGGGCCCGCCCATTGTCAGGCTGAGTTCCTCGATGCCGACACTCTGTGTCCGAGGCCGACGTCCGACGGCGATCAAGACTTTGTCCGCAACAATAGACTGACGACTTCCGTTTTCGCCTTCCACTTCGAGGTTGCCACTGTCGAAATTCTGCGCGCGAGCTTGCGTCATAGCTTTGCCACCCAGCGCTGCAAACCGCTTGGCAACAGGCGCGACTAACTCCGCATCGTATTGCGGGAGGATGCGATCTTCAGCCTCGATGATCGTGACCTCGGAGCCGAGCTTGACGAAGGCAGTGCCGATTTCCATTCCAATGTAACCGCCGCCGACAATCGCAAAACGTTTCGGTATTTCTGTCAAGCTGAGTGCTTCCGTAGAGGAAATGACATCCCCGCCAAACGGAATTCCAGGCAGTTCAAGCGGTGCCGAACCTGTCGCAATAACCACGGCTTCAGCCCGCACTCGTGTATCCTCGGAGTTGCCTGCTACAATAACGGTCTTGCCATCTATGAACCGCGCACGTCCCGTGATCGCCTTGACTTTCGCCTTTCTGAGAAGCCCTCCGACACCACGCGTCAGTCGTTCGACAATGCCGTCTTTCCACGCGGCGGTGCGACGAAGATCTATAACCGCGCTCTGAGCCGAGATACCAAGTGGCGAGTCCTCACAGAATGCGCGGACCCTGTGGAACTCGTCCGCGACATGGATCAGTGCCTTCGAGGGAATGCAACCGACGTTCAGGCACGTGCCACCGAGATCGGATTCATCGACGATCACAGTATCGAGGCCTAACTGGCCGGCACGGATTGCGCAGACATAGCCGCCTGGTCCTGCACCGATGATAAGCAACTTGCATGTGATGCTGTCCATGGCTCAGCTCCCCACAAACAACATGGCCGGCCGCTCTAATAGCGACTTGAGCTTTTGCACAAATACCGCAGCATCCCAACCGTCTATTACGCGGTGATCGAAGCTGCACGACAAATTCATCATTTTGCGTGGCATGAATTGCTGTCCATCCCACCAGGGTCTCACAGCGATCTTGTTGATCCCGACGATCGCCACTTCCGGATAATTGATGATGGGTGTCGTCGCGATAGCGCCCAACGGCCCCAACGACGTAATGGTAATTGTCGAGCCGGAGAGATCTTCTCTGGTGGCTTTGCCGTCGCGAGCTTCGGCAGATAAGCGCAAGATCTCTTGTGCACTATCCCACAAAGATTGCGCCTCGGTGTGGCGTACAACCGGTACCATGAGACCATTTGGCGTCTGTGTTGCAATGCCGACATGCACACCGCCATATTGATTTATCACACCAGTCTCATCATCAAAATGAGCATTGAGCGCCGGTTGCTCTCGGACGGCTTCAACGATTGCCTTTATTACGAAAGGCAGAATTGTCAGTTTCGCGCGAGAACCTTCGTGGGCTGTGTTGAGCTCATCCCGCAAGTCTTCAAGGCTCGTCACATCAACTTCCTCGACAATCGTAATGTGCGGAATCTTGGCATTTGCGAGCGCCATTTTTTCGGCTATCCGACGGCGTAAGCCGACGACTTTGATCTGCGCGACGTGCAGGTTTTTTCCTGGCTTCGCAGCGCTCGTATCAGGCCCACCGCTCGCTAGGTATGTGATTAAATCATCATGTGTGATGCGGCCGGCGGGTCCCGAACCTGGAACAAGCTGAAGGTCGACGGCGGCTTCGCGGGCCCGTTTGCGCACAGAAGGTGCGGCCAGCGGGCGGCCGCTGCGCGGGAATGCGCTCATTCCACTGCTACTTCCAGACTCGGGACGTGAAGCATTGTCGATCTGATCTGGCGCTCCAGTCTGGTCATGCGTTCCGGCCTGATCCGATGCTCCAGTCCGATCCAACGCTCCAGGTTGACCAGGAACTTCGTTGACTGGAGACGAAAGAACCTGATGGGCGTCGCGCGCGTCACAAGCCGATGACTGACTGGAGACGGCGACTGTGCCGCTTATCTCTGTCGTAACGTTGCCTTCCCCATCAATTTCCAGCCTTATGAGATCAGCGCCTACAGCAACCATATGACCGATGTCCGCACCCAACCACAAAACCTTACCGGAAACCGATGATGGGATTTCAATATTGGCCTTGTCGGTCATCACCGAAGCAATGACATCGTCTTCGCGAACGACATCGCCGACTGCAACGTTCCACTCTATCAGCTCAGCCTCTGCGATGCCTTCGCCGACATCCGGTAACTTGATGGCATAAACACCCATCTACGCCTCCATCACTTCGCGAAGGGTGCGGGCCAGTCTCCCCGGACCGGGAAAGTAATCCCACTCCTGTGCATGCGGATAGGGAGTATCCCAGCCGGTTACACGTTCAATCGGTGCCTCGAGTGAGTAGAAACATTCTTCTTGCACGACAGCCGAAAGTTCCGCGCCGAAACCTGACGTGCGCGTTGCTTCGTGCACAATCACGCAGCGCCCGGTCTTGCGGACCGAATTTGTAATGGAATCGAGATCAAGCGGCAGCAATGTTCTGAGATCTATGATTTCACCGTCGATGCCCGTCTCCTCAAGCGCCGCCTCCGCCACATACACCATCGTGCCATAGGCGATGATTGTCACGTCTCTGCCTTGCCGGCGCAAAGCCGCCTGACCCAAGTCCACGGTGTAGTGTCCCTCGGGAACGTCGCTCGCGGGATGATCCTTCCATGGCTTGAGCGGTCTGTCGTGGTGCCCATCGAACGGTCCGTTGTACAGCCGCTTGGGTTCCAGAAAGATGACTGGGTCCGGACATTCTATGGATGCGATCAACAATCCTTTGGCGTCATAGGGATTGGATGGGATGACTGTCTTTAGTCCCGAGACGTGTGTGAACAGCGCTTCGGGACTCTGACTATGCGTCTGGCCGCCGAAAATGCCACCACCCGTCGGCATGCGGATGACGATGGGACAAGTGAAATCACCGGCGGAACGATGGCGAATGCGGGCCGCCTCCGACACTATCTGGTCGTAGGCCGGATAGAAGTAGTCGGCGAACTGGATCTCGACGCAGGGCCTCATTCCATAGGCGGCCATACCAATCGCTGCGCCGACAATGCCAGACTCGCTGATCGGCGTATCGAAGCAACGCTGTGCGCCGTACTTTTTCTGCAGGCCGGCCGTGCATCGAAACACACCGCCGAAAAATCCAACATCCTCGCCGAACACCACGACGCGCTCATCTCGCCCCATCGCGACATCGTGCGCGCTTTGAATGGCTTCAATCATCGACATGCGGGTTGTGGTCATGAGTTAGAACCCCGCTTCCTGTCGTTGCTTGACGAGATGCGGTGGCATCGTCTCGTACACTTTTTCGAACATATCGCGTGGTGACGGTGGTGTGCCGGAGTTCAATGTGCCATTGGCTTCCGCTTCTCGCTGTGCGGCTTTGATCTCATCCATCACCTCGGCTTCGGCTTGTGTGTGCCGAGCCTCGGACCAAAGCTCGCGCTGAATGAGATGAGCCTTGAGACGAAGAACTGGATCGCCTAATGGCCAGGCATCACCCTCTTCTTTAGGGCGATAAGCAGATGGATCGTCTGCCGTAGAGTGACCACCGGCACGATACGTGACATACTCGATCAACGTTGGACCAAGGTTCATGCGCGCGCGCTCAGCGGCCCATTTTGCCACCGCATGGACTGCCAAGTAATCATTGCCGTCAACGCGCAAAGACGGAATGCCAAAACCGTGTCCTCGTGCTGCGAACGTCCCTGAGCCACCGCGGGCTATGCCTTGGAACGTCGAAATCGCCCATTGATTGTTGACGATGTTGAGAATAACCGGCGCCCGGTAAGTGGAGGCGAAGACGAGCGCGGCGTGGAAATCATTCTCCGCGGTTGAGCCATCCCCAATCCAGCCGGCAGCAATCTTTGTGTCACCTGAAATGGCCAACGCCATGCCCCAACCGACGGCTTGAATGAACTGTGTGCCCAGGTTCCCTGAAATCGAAAAGAATCCGTAGTCTTTCGACGAATATAGGATAGGCAACTGCCTCCCCGATAACGGATCCTTATCGTTGGAAAAGATCTGGTTCATCATGTCGACCATCGGATAGCCGCCTGCGATCAGGAGTCCAGCTTGTCGGTAGGTCGGGAAGTTCATGTCGCCATCGTTGAGTGCGCGTCGGAAGGCTGTGCTAATCGCCTCTTCGCCGAGATGCTGCATCATGAATGACGTCTTGCCCTGACGTTGCGCATTGAGCATGCGGGCGTCGAACGCGCGCAGGAGCATCATGTAACGCAAGCCATCCTTTATCTCATCGTCTGTTAGCGTACCTGCCCATGGTCCAACCGCCTCGCCATCTCGGTTTAGTACGCGAATGATTGTGAATGCCAGATCACGCAGGTTTTCGGCCTTCTCATCGACGTTCGGACGTCTGACGCTTCCGGCACGGGGAATAGCGACATTTGAGAAATCTGGTGAGTCACCCGGTCGGTTCGGTGGCTCAGGGACGCTGAGGGAGAGACTGGTACTACTGCTCATACTGTGTGATCTCTTTTGCATTCGACAGTTGGCCACGGCGCTCTTTGTCTCGTACCGGTTCAACGTGACCCTGACAATTCCATGAATGGATGGAAAACGTGGGAAAAATCAAACGCGAACTGGTACGGCCTTACGCGTAGCAAGAGATCCTAATTTTCCAACTCTTCAAGTTCATTGAGCCCATAGTCGATTTCAACCCAACATAGCCTCATTGAGGCCGATCGGCGCACACCAATTGCGTCTACGAGGCATCATTAAAATGCGAGGCCGTGCCGGTGAAGTCATGCAATGCCTGAACTGATTGCCAGACTGATTGCCAGACTGATTGCCCGCAGTTTAGGCTTACAGAGTACTCAATGTTGTAGCCTTTTTGAGTTCGTTTGCCGAAATCTTCAATACATGTGCACAAATGGTTCACGCTGGACACTGCGCTGAGGTTCAGCCGGCTGGAGGTTTCGACAATCCTCGTGTCCAAATGATGATCTGTCGGCTGCGTCCTTGACGATTGCTCACGTCGCGACCCGAAAGGCCCTAGCAAGCCGCCGCCGTGGGCGCGGCGTCGATCCTGAGAAGGGCGGCGGCATTGGTCGCTTGACTAAGCGAGTTGCTGGGGGCGGTCATCGCGCTGCGTTACCCAGCCCAGAGGCTCCACACCTACCGCGCTCCCGTTCTGCCCTACTGGTAGCCGCAGAGCAGTTGTGGATGGCTTACTCTCGGCACGTAGATTGGGAAAGCCCTACTGACCTAGAATCCCGCGTCTGCGCGCTACCGAGAGGTTCTCGCTACAGCAACTTCGCGAAGTTCAGTCGAATGCGGTCGTGGTGGCGCCGACGCCCGGTCGGCAGAGCTACCCGG
>JBPCWA010000102.1:0-3263 GCA_051009975.1 Hyphomicrobiaceae bacterium | reverse complement strand
AACCAATGCCATCGCGAAGCCAAAAAGACCTTTGATCTGGACGTTCAGTCGGCGTCTAACGTGCTCTACCACGATGCTTCAAGACCTATAAACGTTTACTTGACAGAATTTATTCCATGCCTCTTTCGCAGGCTAGGCGCGCGTCCCGTACCATACTGCGTTGAGGGCACCAGAGTGCCTCAGCGCAGCATTGGCGTTCGATCCAGTTTTGGGTTTAGCTGGAGCTCGGGTTGTCGTCCAACGGCCTGCATGCGATCGGAGCATTGCTGCTCGTGGACACCCTTTACAGTTGCCCACGAGCATGGCGCATTGAGAACCTCGGCAACTTCGGCGCTTTCGCTCCAAAGCACCAAAATCACCTATGGCTTAATGTACGTGTAACCTTGAGCCTGCAATTTCGCCAGCTCAGCTACGCCGCTGGGCACAATGTCGGACTTCTCAACACCATAAAGATGTTCCTCGTAGCTGATCTTTCGACCTTTCAGCGTGTTGTTGCAAACTTGGAATGAGACGCCCTGCGTCTTCAATCCCTCGATCTTTGCGGTCATAGCGTTCGTTGCATTTCCGAACTTCATCTTTCGGGTCTCCTCCAGGGACTCGGGCTCGAGCAGGAGCGAGAGACCGTTTCCATGAAGCACGACCTTCAACTCTAAGTTTTCTGCGCCGACGGCATTGATGTGGTTTTGGATATTTCGTAGCGCACCGGCCTGGGCTTTGGGACTATCGTAATTGATATGATAGACGACTTTCTGCTTGCCGTAGCCCTCTGCAAGCAGAGAACTTGGCGGGGTAGCCAAGAGCCCGATGGCAAGAAGAGCTGCGAGTGTCATAGGTATCTTGGGTATCATCTGTTTCCTCTGGTATTGCCTTTTCGTCTTTGGTGCAGCGCCCGAACGCTGAGGCGGCACAATAGTTGCGAGGTCTCAGCCAACATTCAATCATTAATTCAAATACTTGAATTTTTCAGCGAAAGATTCCGGTCAAATGGCGCCCCATAGTCCATCATATTGAGGGAACAACCGGGCACATGATGAAATGAATGCCAGAATCACGCCGCTAACGCGGATCAACCGGTGCGCACTGAACTGGTATAGTTCCAAATGTCCGTTTTCTTGGGCAAAGCAAAAGGCGACTGGCGCAAATTCAACTCACACGCACAAATGAAATGCCGGCCACCAATGCAGGCTTTGCGCGGAAGCCACCAGCTCACCGTAACTCAGTAAGGAATCAATGGTGAATCTCCACAACTCGGACGCCGAATTGAGAATTTAGCTTGGACTAATTTTGTGGCCGTCGATCCCCCTGGAACCGCGCTCATCATTAAGGCAAACTGTTAATTCAATCGCGAGATAAGCGAAGAGCGCAGTAACCGAATACCGGAGTTCGAGCGGCAGTGGAACAGGATTCCTGGGTAAGTTGAATGCTGGGATCAAACACAGCGTCAGTTCCTTCAATGAGCACGGGCTGCGCGTCCTCGGACGTCGCGAATTGGTGTAACTTATGGCAGGAGAGGCTAACAAATGCGGGGCTTGATGTCAGTGCCAGAGTTTGAGCAGCATCCCGAGCGACGCACGGTGCTCGACGAAATGCACGTGCGACCCTTCCTGCCCTATTCGTCACCGCGCCGGTTCTACCACTACGCATTCGTTCTCGACCCAGCCCAGGTGGCTGATGAACCCGAACGTTTCGCTGTGCTATGCTCGACGCTCGGAGCCAAACCACCACCGGTTGGGGCTCGCTTCCACAACCTAATACTAAGCGATTGGAGTCTGCGTTGGGAACTTCATGCTGAATTCTCGACCTACACGTGGACTACAGGAGAGGGTATAGACGAGCCCTTCGCACCAACGTCTGCCGCAGCTCTCGAGCAGTTCCATGGCCAAATCCCGCTTGGCCGTCTCTTGGTGTGGCTGGAGCTCGCCCTGATTTCTCATTCAGAGGGCAGCAATAGACCGGAGCAGAACTTCGATCGAGCTAGCTTAACTGTGATCGAAGCGGCGGATGGACTGGCTCGCGTCGCCAGCGACTTTCGTCAAGCAGAAAACGGCAGTGTGCGCATCCTCGTGGAGGACTTCGGTCTCTCGCCAGCGCGGGCTGGTCGGTTAGTGCAGCGGTTGCTTGAGATGGAGACATATCGCTGCTTGGCACTACTGGGGCTGCCTGCTGCCAGACGGTCGGATCCGACCGTTCGCGGCATCGAACAGGCACTGTTGGAGGCTAGCCGTGAACTGACCTCCGAGAGCGGCCCTGCCAAGAGCCATGACCTTCTGCGGCAGTTGACCGCGCTGTCAGCGGAACTCGAAGCAACGATCGCTGGAACCTCTTATCGCTTCGGCGCGACGCGCGCTTACGCCGATTTAGTCCGTGCCCGGCTTGAGGTCATCCGTGAGAAAGAGTATGCAGGCTATACCAGCTTCTCCCGTTTCCTGAGACGTCGATTCAATCCTGCGATCGCAACATGCGCGATGCTCGAAGCGCGTCAAAAGGCATTATCCGACCGGCTTTCACACGCTGTCGATCTACTACGCACGCGCATCCAACTCGAGGTCGAGCAGCAAAATCGTGCTTTGCTTGCCTCGATGAATCGACGGAGCCGGTTGCAATTGCGTTTGCAGCAAACGGTGGAAGGCCTATCCGTTGCAGCCATCAGCTACTATGTCGTCGGACTAATCAGTTACGCGATAAAGGGCCTGAAAGATGCCATGCTGTTGCCAGAGGTGATCTCCCCGGCGTTGATGACCGCTTTATCGGTGCCATTCGTCATAGTGTGCATTTGGTGGTTGTTGCATCGAGCGCGCAGGGAGTGGAGCAAGCGGCAATCGGACGATCAGGCCGAGTGATACTGCATGCGCCATGACGTGGCGGCGCTGGAGGCTACCTTTAGGTTACGATTGTGAAGAATTGAAACGGGTCAACGAGCCCAGGTGCCCCGAAACTTACATTCTCAACGTTCTAACAGACCGCAGTGGCTGGCCACGTATTTGTTCTTCGTCAACCTCTCTTATCCCTCGACGATTTGATTTTGGCGATCCAGAGATGAGGCCAACAGCCAACGTTGGGTCGGCTTTCTGGAGCACAGCGGACTAATTGAGGCGAAGGACGTCCCAAAGATATCGGTAGTCGAAATGAGCAATAGTTGATCATTTCCGACGAGTCATCGAACGGACGCACGGCGTTGTGTTGAAGCCACCAGTGTACCGAAACTCCGCGCAGCTCAAATGGCGTTCGGTCCACTCAACGGACGTTTTAGCGAGGTGGTTAAG
>JBPCWA010000101.1:0-4184 GCA_051009975.1 Hyphomicrobiaceae bacterium | reverse complement strand
CATTCAGCCAGTGCCCCCGAAAGGACCGACTCAATGACGAAAATCCTCAGCCTCTCGCTCTTTGCTTTAATCCTGTTTGGCCCCCTGCGCCTCGCAGCGACCGCCCAATTTTCCGATGGCGCGAACCGCACTCCCAATGTGCTGCTCATCTTTGTCGACGACCTCAACACATCCGTGGGCTTCCTTGGCGGCCACCCCCAGGTGGTCACCCCGCACATGGACGCACTAGCCGCAGAGTCGGTTGTGTTCACCAACGCGCACTCCAACGTGGCAATTTGCGCTCCCTCGCGTTCCAGCATGTTAACCGGCGTCTATCCCCACGTGTCTCGAAACTATTGGTTTGACAAGTGGTACGAAAACGACGTGCTGAAGAACTGCATGCCCCTGCCCATGTTCCTGCGGGCCAATGGCTATCGCTCGATCGGCACCGGCAAACTAATGCACGATGAACGCAAAAGTGACTGGACGCAATTCGGTCTCGATCATTACTTCGGACCATACGCATATGACGGCAAGACACTGGTTGGCCATCCGTCCGTTCCCCGGCCTTTCGGTGGCAACGATAAAAACGACGGCACCTATGCGCCGCTGTCTGACATCCCCACTGTTCCGGCCCACGACGAGGCACCGGGGTACAACGGTTGGTATGACCATATCAACAAAAAGCAGTTCCGTTACGTCAGCGATGACGACCGCGACCTGCTCGACGATGAGCTGCAAGCCGCCTGGACCGCGGAAAGGATTCGCGAGCTCGCGGCTGAGGATGATCCGAAGCCTTTCTTCCTTGCCGTCGGCTTTTCTCGCCCGCATACCCCGCTGATCGCCCCAAAGAAGTACTTTGAGATGTACCCGGTGGAGAGCCTGGTGCTGCCTGAGATCCTTCCCGGTGACCGCGAAGATTGCCACCTCCTGTCGGTGTTTCCCAAGCGGCAACCACGTTGGGTCACGATGTATGACCTGCTGGCCGAATCGTACGCTGACGTATCACACGGACTCCGAACTTACCTTCAAGCTTACCTCGCCTGCGTCACCTTTGTTGATGATCAAGTCGGTACGGTCATGACGGCACTTCGTGAGAGCAATTTGGATGACAACACCGTCGTCATCCTGGTCAGCGACCACGGCTATCACCACGGTGAAAAACAGTTTCTATTCAAAAGCACGCTCTGGGAGGAAAGTACCCGAATCCCGCTGCTCGTGCGGGCACCGAAGCGAGGTGAACGTATCGGGCAGCGTGTCGCGGTTCCCGTGTCGATGATCGACGTCTACCCCACTGTGGCCGACTACTGCGGGCTGGCTTCTCGCGACAATCGCCTAAACGAAAATGGTTCTCGTCTGAACGGTCACAGTTTGCGACCTCTGATCGAGGATCCGGCTGCTGGCGAATGGGAAGGACCCGTTTGCGCTCTGACTGCGCTGCGCTCCCCCGGAAGCCGGAAGGATCCCGCCGACCAAAACTTCGCCGTTCGGTCAACGAACTACCGCTACATTCGCTACCAAACTGGCAAGGAAGAGCTGTATCATCACCCCAGCGACAAGCATGAGTGGAAGAACCTGGCTGACGATCCTGCCCATGCAGAGGTCAAAGCAAGGCTTAAGACACGGATGTTCGACATGGTAAAAGAGCTGAATGACAGCGGCGGACCAGAGCATCGTTGACCATAGCCAGAGGTGTCCATGACTGACAGGTTAAGAACTGCGTATTGCTGCGAAAGTTACCGGTATCGGCAACGGATCGTGTGGACCGCTCACGGATGAACAATATCGAACCAGAGCCGCGCGGACTGAATACACGTTCTTCATAGTGCCGTTGGCTACAGTGCATATCCGTATGAAAATGAAGCTCAATGTCTGCGAAGCGGCTTTTCGAATACCAGACCACCACGAATGAGAAAGAGCAGGAAGAAGATGAAGCTGGCGCGAATTGTACTGTTCGTTCTGTGCGCAGCAATTGCGATCGGGCCTTTGGATGCTCAGGAGCAAGGGCTGATCAACAATGCCAAGACGCCCCACATGAAGCTCAAGTGCGTCAATCTCACCGATTGCCAGTGGACGGATGGTTTTTGGGCGGACAAGGTGAAGGCTTGCCATGACATCATGATCCCGCATCTGGGAAAGTTGATGGACGATCCCAATATCATCCATGCCTACGATAACTTTCGCGTGGCTGCTGGGTTGATCGAAGGTGAATTTCGAGGTTGGTCGTTTACTGACGGCGACTTCTATAAATATGTCGAAGCACTCTCGTGTGAGTACGCCGTCAGCAAGGACCAGGCGATCGATGAAAAGTTAGACGAGATCATCGCAGTGATCGCAAAGGCCCAGCGAGACGATGGCTACATCCACACGAAGATCCAGATCGGACACGGAAAGAGTGGGTTTCTCCACGAGAAGGAGCGAGAGTTCTCGTCGGCTGGCGGGCCATTTGAAGGAGATGGATCACATGAATATTACAACTTTGGTCACTTGATGACCGCCGCCTGCGTGCATTATCGAGCAACAGGGAAACGCAATTTTCTGGACGTGGCGATCAAAACGGGCGACCTGCTCTATTCGATGTATAAGGAGCAGCCCCAAACACTGATCGCGGCTGAATGGAATCCGCCGCACTACATGGGTTTGGTCGAGATGTATCGCACGACCGGCGACAAACGATATCTGGAAGTTGTCGAATTCCTTGTTCTCAAACGAGGGACCCTGAAGCCAAAACCCGGATCGTTCAAGGGAGCGGACCACAGCCAGAAACGGACTCCGATCCGCAAAGAGGTCGAGGCTGTTGGACACGCTGGACACGGAAACTATCTGTTCAGCGGTGTTGTCGATGTCTATTCCGAAACAGGCGAAAAAGCTTTGCTGGATGCGATGGAAAGAATCTGGCAAGACGTTGCAACACGGAAGATGTATGTGACCGGGGCAACCGGTGCGCATCACTTTGGGCTGTCGGTCAACCAAGACAAGGTCGGCGAGGCTTACGGCAAGAGCTACGAACTTCCCAACGCGGACACCTACAACGAGACCTGCGCGAACATTGGCAACGCGATGTGGAACTGGCGAATGTTCCTGCTTGATGGAGAGGCCCGTTTTGCCGATATCGTCGAACTCGTGTTCTACAACAGTGCGATCTCGGGTATCGCTCTGGATGGGAAACATTACTTCTACACCAACCCTCTCCAGCATCTGCATGATCATCCGCATGCGACCAAAGACAAGGGTTCACGAAATCCCTTCATGTCCGTCTTTTGCTGTCCGCCCAATATCATTCGCACCATTGCCCAGATGAACAACTACGCCTACACAACTTCGGACGAAGGAGTGTGGGTGAATCTCTACGGCAGCAACCTGCTAGACACCCAACTTGCCGATGGATCGGAGCTGAAGTTAACGCAAACGTCCGACTATCCGTGGAATGGCTCGGTGAAGATTTCTGTCGAAGTACCGGAGTCGAAAGAGTTTTCCATGATGTTGCGTATCCCGGGATGGGCACAAGAAGCGAGCCTGGGTGTGAACGCGCAAGCCGTTAAAGAAGAGTTGCAACCAGGTAGCTTTTTTGAACTGAAACGCACTTGGTCAACGGGCGATGTTGTGGAGCTGAATCTGCCCATGAAATCACAGTTGATTGAAGCCAATCCGTTTGTTGAGCATGCTCGTAATCAAGTCGCGGTGAAGCGAGGCCCGCTGGTGTATTGCCTGGAATCGGTTGATCTGCCCGACGGCGTTGGAGTTCATGACGTCGTGATTCCAGCAGACATCGACTTGCAACCCCGCTTTGATGCAAGCCTGTTGTCTGGCGTGGTGGTTCTCGAAGGTGAGGCCGATCGAGTGAGCAAAACAGACTGGTCGAATCAGCTCTACCGGCCATTTTCGAAGGGTAAGGCAGAGCCGGTTTCAATCCGCTTGATCCCCTACTACGCCTGGAGCAATCGAGGACAGACGGACATGACCGTGTGGATGCCACTCAATGCCGTAGAGTAACCGCAGACCCATCTGAAATGAAATCTAAAATGAATCAGCTAAGACCTATCACGATTGCCATTCTTTTGTTGTTCGTCTATTTAGCTGCAGATTCAGCCGGTGCATCCACGCAACCCAATATCCTGATCATCATGTGTGATGATTTGGGTTATGCGGACGTGGGCTTTAATGGTGCCAAAGACATCACGACCCCGGCGCTCGATGAGCTGGCA
>JBPCWA010000100.1:0-7344 GCA_051009975.1 Hyphomicrobiaceae bacterium | reverse complement strand
GTATTGGCAAGTGGTTGAAAAAGAGCTGTAATGAGTCGATCTTCACCAGGACTACCGGATCGTCGTCGCAGGTCAAATGGACCTGGAAAACCAAGTCGCAAGATATACAGCTGCTTGCCAGTCAGCTACCGTCGCTGGCCCCGCCATGGTCGCGATCATATGGGTCGCAAGAGCGATTGGGAAAAAGACGAGCCGAACTCGAGCCGTTCGACTTTATCAGATCAGTGAGGTTGTTGGCGAGCATGTTGGCAATGCTCTATAAGAGTCGATAACGCCTGAGCCGCGAGGCTGCTAGCCAGCTTTGATATTGGAGATCGAGCATGAACGAACACAGCCCCATCGCGCCCAAATTCGGACAGCGCATACCGAACGGCATGCTGGGGGATAATTTCCCTAGAAATATGTGGTGGGTCGCGGCTCGACGTGACGAAGTCACGGAAAAGCCATTGGCTCGCTGGCTTCTCGAAACACCGGTCGTGTTATACAGGCTCGCTGACGGCACACCAGCCGCTCTTTATGATCGCTGTCCTCATCGATGGGCACCACTATCGGAAGGACATGTCGACGGCAGCAAAATTGTCTGTCCTTATCACGGAATGGAGTTCGATGCCGCCGGAAACTGCACCAAGGCACCCACCCAAAATATGACGCCCGATACAGCGCAAATACCGTCGTACGTCTTGCGTGAAGCCGGAGCTTTTGTCTGGATTTGGATGGGTGACGCGGAAGCCATCGACCGAGACCCACCGGACGTCAGCTACCAAACCGACCCGGGCTGGAGTTTCATTACGGGGTACTACGAAGTCGCGGCTAACTGGGTCCTCATTCGTGAGAACGTCTTGGATCTGACGCATATTGCGTTTCTTCACAAGAATACATTCAAGCAGAACGACTGGATCACGGCACCTGACACCTACATGGACGGTGAAACTGTTTGCTATGAGCAAGAATTCGACCTTGCGCCGTTGTCGCCATTGTTCTGCGCAGGAATGGGACTCCCGGTGGACAAACCCATCAAACGCAAACAAGTCGGACGCATGCCGACGCTGGCGATTTCCTTTTCGGACTGGAACGTACATGATCCTGAACCAGAACAAAGTCGCAGATCGGATTTTGTGATGCGCGGATGCCATATCGTCACGCCGTCGCGACGCGGTCAAACCCACTACTTCTGGGGTGCAGCATTTGACGTGCCTGACTTGCCAAGCGAAGTGGCTGAGAAGACAAAAGCGAGCGTCATTGCAGCTTTTAATGAGGACAAACATCTGCTCGAGAAAATTCAGGCGCAGGTCGCCAGCGACCCTCGCGGTATGGACTATCTCGAGGTAACTCTGGGCGCTGATGGGGCCGGCGTGCGTGTACGCCAGATCCTCAACAAGAAACTAGCGGCAGAAGGCCGATCGCTGTAAATAGCCATCACACCTGAGTTGCAAATTTGGCAGCACTGTCGACACACCATTAATCTTCTACCAAATACAGTCTAGTGCGGTTATTTGAATGACAATCGTGTGACAATATCTCGGGAGGCAAGTCATCACGAGGTCCTCTATTTCGTCATGAGCAACGTTGACTGTGCAGCCTCCGACACTACATCTCTATTGGATGGAAGTGATTGATTGGGTTAACGGGTCCCTGACTGATGTAAGTTGGGAATTGACCGAGAAACGCGCCAATGTACCGAGCGTGGTACTGGAAAACCTGCAGAGCAACCGCTGGCTGGCCAGGAGGAAGATCAATGACTACAGTCCCGTTCAATCGTCGCGGCCTCCTCGCCGCCGGTGGCGCCGCAATGGCAATCGGTGCAGCCACGTTCCTTTTACCTGTCCACGCACAAGGCCTCGCCGCCACGCGTACGATGCGGGGTGGCTCAAACAATTATCGCCCGGGCGCCCCGATCGTCGATCGAATCGGCGGCGGTGGATTTTGGATGTCGGGCACCGTACGCCGTGCCGGCGACGGAGCTCCGCTTTCTGGTCAGCGCATCCAAATCTGGGCGCACACCACCGAAGGCCACGAGCGAGATCCGCACAGCCACGGGGCCACGCTCACTGATGAGAACGGAGTGTTTCGTCTGGAGATGCCGCAAATTGTCCCTGCATTTGGCCAACCGCATGGTCACCTTGCCTATGACAGTGGCGATTTCAGAACCGTCTTTTTACGTCCCGTGATGCCGAGCGCAAAAGACAACAGCCTCGAGGCACACTTCGTTCTACAGCCGGCCTGACCGAGTTGCCTCCAAGAGAGACGAGATTGGCCAGAGTGACCCTGGTCTGGGGCACGCTTACGGCTGCCATTCTCGCGCCCATCGCCATGGCTGCGATGAGCCCTTTGCTCGCATGGCGCGACCCAATATATATCGCAGCTGGATTCGCCGGGATTGTTGCCCTCGGCCTCACACTCGTCCAGCCTCTGCTGATCGGCGGATACTTGCCGGGCCTATCAGTTCCTCGTGGGAGACGCGTCCACAGGTGGATCGGAGGTTTGCTGGTCATTGCGGTGATGATCCATGTCGGGGGCCTATGGCTTACCAGCCCACCGGATGTCATTGATGCCCTTCTCTTTTCATCGCCAACGCCGTTTTCTGACTGGGGAGTCATTGCCATGTGGGCGATATTCGTCGTCGCGTTTTGGGCTGTACTCCGACGCCGACTGCGCCTGCGACCACGGATCTGGCGCGTCGGTCATACTCTTCTGGCGCTCGTAATCGTCCTGGCGAGTGTCGTCCATAGCATACTGATCGAGGGGACAATGGAGGTGGTTTCCAAGTTCGCCCTTTGCGCTTTGGTAGTTGTAGCAACCATCAAGGTCGTGGCTGACCAACGCGCCTGGACAAAACATGCGACCTCGCGTTGATACGCAGATCCAAAGCAAGACGTACCAAAAGTGCCACACATTCTTGAGCACCATCACCCAATGACCTTAAGTCAATTGATCATCGAGTTCCGTTTGTCGTGATCTAATGGAACGCCTACCCGATGTATCCAGGCTGGACGATGATTGACATGAGATAGAATAACTTGCCTTGAGCTCGATTGATCACCATCGAGGTTAATTGACATGTCTGTTCGCACTTAGTGACTTGTATCTGTGTCATCCCAATCTTGAGCCGGCGCGGCTCGCGCATGTGGTCGCAACGACGGCGAGAGGAGCGCGCTGCGTCTTATGACGTGCCACCGGATGAGCTGGATTCGAATGACCGCGATAGGTCGCTTCCCAAAGAGAGCGTCTATCCTGAAGATATCGCGGAAGGCATCTACTTCTTCGCTTACTACCGCACGCGGAAGTCAACTGCGAATGTGCTAGACATTGACGCTGGTAATGCACAGTCAATTCCGCGTCAGCTATCTGGGTATTTCTGCCATGCACATCTCGTATTCAACGAGCTAGTAGATGCTGCGGCCAATCGGTTAAACGATTCGCGTCAGCTGCATATCTGCTCGATCAATCACCCAACATGACCGATCCAATCGAAAGTTTGATCACCAGCCCCGTCGACGTCCAGCGCGCATATGTGCAGGCGTCAATGGTGGACCGCCTGAGGCTGTTTTGGCAGGGAGATTGATCCCTTGGGCGCTTATCGTGTTGCGGGCCACAGGGAGTGGGCTGACGAGGTGCGCCCGGCGCTGGCTGCTGGATCAGTCAGGATCGTATGAGATCTGCTCGGTCAACTTGGGCGGCGCTGAATCCAATTTGGCCCCGGTCGGACGCCTTAGGAATGGTCCAATCTCTTTCCGCGCTCGTTTTCTAATTCTCGTCGTCGGTAGCGCCACGATAGTCAGCGCGTTTTGAGAATTCTGTGTCACCGCCACGGGCAAGAACTTGAGCCTGCTCGATCCAGCCGTCACGATCGATGCGGCCTGTGAAACTCAGATAATCATCAATCCATGCTACCGCTTCCACTGACCAGGCAGCGATCTGGTCATAGTGATAGATGCCGAGCTCATTCAGCGTTTTCTCAAGCTTGGGCCCCACGCCTTTAATCATTTTCAGGTCATCGGGCTTACCATCGCGCGGTCCTATCAGCGATGGCGGTCGCTTTGCATCCTCTAACGAGGACGCTGTCGCAACCGGTGCAGCACTGGTCGGTTCGGATGTGGTCGCTGCAAGCGATGAAGAGAGTAAAGATGAAGATGAAGAAAAAGACGACGGTGAGGCGGAAGGCGCCTCTGAAACCACCTCAGTCAAGTCAGTCGTTGGCGTACTGCGGGACTCGTAGATGGACTGGTCGGTCAGCGTCGTCATCCCACCTTGCGGACTTGAGGCGATCCGTCCGATCTGAGAGCCAGGTATCGGCGGATTGTCTGCGGCGAAGCCATCAATCACCTTCTCAAACAAGTCCGGAGTCAAATCTTCATAAGTATCTTTCCAGATCTGCACCATCGGCGCATTGGCGCACACTCCGAGACACTCGACTTCTTCCCAGGAAAACTTTCCATCTTCTGACAAGAGGTGTGGTTGGCTTGCGATGCGGCGCTTGCAAACTGCGACCAGTTCTTCGGAGCCACGCAACATGCAGGGTGTTGTGCCACAAACCTGGATATGGGCCACCTCGCCCACCGGCCGGAGCTGGAACATCGTGTAGAACGTCGCAATCTCATAAACGCGGATGTAAGCCATATCGAGCATATCCGCCACATAACGTATCGCTGGTTCTGGAAGCCATCCCTTATGCTGTTCCTGAGCTCGCCACAACAATGGGATAACCGCTGATGACTGCTTTCCTTCTGGATATTTGGCAATGGTTACATACGCCCAGGACTCATTTTCCGGAGTAAAGGCAAATGTTGCTGGCTGGTCATGGTACAGACGGCGTACAGCCATGTCATTTTGTCCTCAAGTTCGCAAGATATGTCATACAAGATCAGGCTTAAGCGTATCGTCCGAATTCATGTTCGTGCTGGCACAGGCACGCTGTTTCTCCCGTAAGACGGATAGGAGCAGCTGGCAAGCGGGTACGACCAATCGACGCCACATGCCGCGGTCACCAGTCATCCTCGTCTCAATCCCGATCCGGTAGTTTGATCGCCTCCTCGCGGGGGGCCTAATCCACCTCAAATGCCCCCTCGACCGTGAGCATCAGTTAGCTGGTCTATCCTATTCGGCGCCAGAGGCAATTGGTCCGCAATTCTGGAGCTTTGCTGTCAATAATTTAGCTGCCATTTCAAGCCGCAATGGAGCACCGATCCAAATCAGTCTACGACAGGACCGCTTTGATACTGCGCGTCGCTCACCTTTTCCATCCAAGTGACAGGTGTGCCATTGACAGCCTCCTGGATGGCAATGTGAGACATTGCTGACGTTGCTGTTGCACCATGCCAGTGTTTTTCGTCCGGCGGAAACCAGACAACATCACCGGGCCGGATGATTACGATCGGACCGTCCTCGCGCTGAGCCCAACCGCAACCAGACGTAACGATCAATGTTTGACCGAGAGGGTGGGTATGCCATGCTGTCCGCGCGCCCGACTCGAACGTCACATGTGCGCAGCCGACGCGGGAAGGTTCGCTCGCTGGTTTCAGTGGATCGATGCGGACTGTACCGGAGAAATAGTCCTCTGATCCCTTTCCCGATGGCCGCGATCCAGCGCGCATAATTTCCATGTTATCGGCTCCTTGTAACGATCGCTGGAGAGTGTCCCTCGCAATAGTCTGTTTGTCCAGTATGCGCGACTTGATCTCTGCCGATCGGGCGGAATTGCCTCGTGAGAGATCGCAGCGAGGTCAAAGCATATCGGGCCTGAAGCGCCCTCGACTATTAATCATCACTATTATTTGTCACCACACTAAGTCAGACCTGCGGGGGAGAGGTTCGTCTTGCGGCAGCAGAAAAAAGGGCAAACACGAACATTCCAACGCCATCGCACTTGGCATGCCTGTGTCCTAAAGCTCAAGCGCTACTCGTTTGCTGCCAAAACGACCGAACTTCAATTTCAATGGAACCCCTGCGACTCGCATTTGCATTACCAACAGGAGCTGCGAGAGAAGCTCAACTGTGAATTGATACAGCCACAATCCAGATTATGAGCCAGATTATGAGACTGACAGCATTCGTGACTTGAGCGGTTCGACGGAAAATCGGAATTTTTCTGCTCGCTCCGTAGTCGGAATAAACAAGAGCTCGTTGAGCGATTGCTGCCCAACTAAGAGGCCAAAAGAGCGGCGATGCTAATCAGGGCCACAAAGCCAGCACCAGCAACATAATAAAACATCGTGTCGGAGTATTCCATAGCACGTCCCTTCCTGAACTCTGCCCCTGATCTGGTCCCTCGATCTATGGCCTTGAGCTGCCCGTCCACCCGCAGGTCGCCATAGCTGGCAACAGTGAGGCAACAACGCCATCATCTCTGCCAACGCTCGCGTGAGAGCAGAATGATTCAAATCAAGCCCCGTCATCCCGTCCACGGTTTGTGCATATCAGGAGACCCCACCCTGCCTCGAATGTTTAAGACTTGTCAGCAACTATCTACTACGTCTCGATATTCTGGCCGGCTTGGATGACCGAAAGACCAGGATCGCACTGCTTCGCTCAGCTTTTTCTCTCGGCTTCTTCTCTCGGCTTTGCCGGTAAGAGATTCACCACGCACCAGCTGAGCCAATATGAACAGCGCGAAGGAGCGCGAAGATCTTGCCGGCCTCTATCAGGCAGCTCAAAGAGCGCATTGACGCCAGACCGGGCATTCTGCGTCTTGGACACGTTCAAACACTCACCGACAGAGATTGCGTCCTAACCTGCACGTTGCTGCATCAAGCAGACTATGCACAGTCCCGCTAGTTGATCCCGCGCCGCCGCACCGCCGCACACGAGGTTGCAAATTGACCTCAAGTGGCGTCAATATAGTTCCCAACCAGCGCCCGTTGGTCAGCCTGAAAGCACGGAGTAACACATGGCGGATTATATTCCGAATCCAGCTGACTGGGTTCGCGAGCAAGTTGAACTGTACGAGGGTAGTGGTGGGACAGAGGGTGTCGGATTGCGAGACACGGGACTGCCCTGCATTATCGTTACGCAAGTGGGCAACAAGACTGGTGCCGTTCGCAAGGTGCCGCTCATGCGTGTCAAGGATGGGGAGCGATATATCCTGGTTGCCTCCAAGGGCGGGGCTCCTAAGAACCCTGTTTGGGTCTATAATTTGCGTGCCGACCCCAATGTCGAAATTCGGGATGAAACCGTAGTCAAGAAAATGCAGGTTCGCGAAATCATTGATGTGACCGAGCGCACGTGCCTCTGGAAAATTGCGGTCAACGCATTCCCACCCTATGCCGAATATCAGGAACGCACCGAGCGCACGATTCCGCTGTTTGTGGCCGAACCAGCATAGCCACGTTTTTATCGGACGGATATCAA
>JBPCWA010000099.1:0-13809 GCA_051009975.1 Hyphomicrobiaceae bacterium | reverse complement strand
ACCGGGACGTTCACCACCGGGTCGGTCCGGACGTTCACCGCCTGGTCTTCCGGGGCGTTCACCGCCGGGCCGACCGGGACGATTGTCTCGCAACTCACGCCGACCGGCATCGGCATGACCACGGTATCTCTGCCGCGCACGTCTGTCGCTCGTACTCCGGCGATATCTCGAGGAAACCCTTCTATTTCGGTAAGGAACGGCGCGCCGGTGCCGTGGGTTGTGCCTCCAACGCCGACTATCAATCCTCGTTCGATTGAATGAATTGTAACGATTAACATTTATGTCGACGGATCTTCGCCACCAATCGCACCCCCCCCACAACGCACCACCAGCAACTACTCCCGCCCCGAACCAAAGTGCGTTGCCTGCAACATATCCGGATGGATACCAGTTGTATGGTGGATACGATGGATAAGGCCACGTCCCGTAAACGACCTTAGGATCATAAGCTGGCACATAGACCACTTCCGGGTCCCGAGGCTCAATGACTATGACTGTTTCCTGCGAATCATTGTCTGCTGGCGGTTGTTCCACTTTGACGATTTGTTGCTCTGTCGTAACGAGCGTGTTCTCTTCTTTGGCACGCCGGCGAAGCGACTGAACAGCCGCAAGCACATCTTCCTGCTGGGCGAGAAACGCATCGCCAAGCTGCTGCGTCCAGGCCAAATCATCGTTCATCATCTTGAGGACATCGGGAAACGCTGTCAGTGACTTGACGCTGGCGTCCCAATCTTTCGCCTCTAACGCATCTTCCAGCGCCGCGCCCTCAATGTCAGAATTCGTTCCACGCCATCGCGCAGCCTGGACCATCTCCAAGGGATACGTTGATGCCATCAAGATCTGGGACAGCAAAGAGTCAGGATGAAGGGCGATGGGCGCGACAAGTTGCTCAATCTGCCCAGCCGAAAGCTTCTCATCCGCGCCATTCTGATCCTGGGACACAGCGGTCGTCGCGAACAGGCAAAGGAAAGAAAAGGCAATGCACCCAAAGAGGCGGTAGCATCTGCTCAAATCCTGAATGATTATCATGGTTTTTCGCACACCTTTCCGGTCACCTTTCCGGTCGCACTCGCATCATGTCGCCAAACATCACTGGCCTCATCAACTGTCAACTGTTTCGCACGGACGCAAGAACCGTCGTCGAGGCCTTTGAACGAGTTGCACGAGAGCTGACGCATAAGAATAGCCATGCCGCCAAGATATCCATAGCGGCGAGTGACAAATATGTTAAGCATTCAAGAACACCAAGCGACAAGCAAGCGCGGCTCCACCCCAAAATTAGTCCGACCTGCCTTAAGGACAACAAACCCGTTCAGCCCTGTTCTACTCTATTCTGCTCAATTGCAGGCCCGCACAGCGACAAGAGATTCGTCGATCCGGTAGTGAGGCCATCCACGCGCTTCGGCGCGGCAATATGACATTCAGCGGCAGCATTTCCAATCCGGGCAACCTCTTTTCACATGTGTCGTTCGCGTAATCATCACACATCTCACTTCTCTCGCGCTTCAGCTAGACAATCATCCCGTCAGTGACATTGTCAGCAATGTCGCGTCGGAGGGGCTAGACACTCCGAACAATAACCTCCAAGTTGGGCTCAAGAAGCAAGAACGCCATGGCCCCGCAGCAGTCTGGCGAGGCATGACATCGTCCTCGCCTGATATCGGGAGCCCGCGAAAAAAGGCGGTTTAGGAGGACACTATGATTCCCGGCGAATTTGACTATCACCGACCAAACTCGGTGAACGAAGCGGTTGCGCTTCTTGCCAGCCTCGGCGAAACCGGCCGCGTGGTTGCCGGAGGTCACAGCCTCATTCCAATGATGAAACTAAGGCTCGCCCTACCCGAACATTTGATCGATTTGCAGAGACTCGATGAACTGAAGACGATTACTGTCGAAGGCGGCAAAGTTACAATCGGAGCATTGGTCACTCAGCACAACATCATAGAGTCGGCCGCGTTGTCTGCAAGCTGTCCAATACTAAAAGAAACAGCGTTGCAAATTGCGGATCCGCAAGTCCGTTATTGTGGCACAATCGGCGGCAATGTTGCTAATGGAGACCCAGGCAACGACATGCCGGCGGTAATGATGGCGCTGAACGCCAGCTATTCACTCGCGAGCCCTGATGGCGTCCGTAACATACCCGCCCGCGCATTCTATTCAGGTCCATTCTTCACGGAAATCTCTGACAATGAAATCCTGACTCATATCCAATTCGACGCCCCGTCAACCGGACATGGCAGCTCTTACGAGAAACAAAAGCGCAAGATTGGCGACTATGCTACTGCAGCCGCGGCTGTCCTCATTGAGATGTCAGGTAGTCGTTGCGTTAACGCTTCGGTCGCATTGTCGAACGTCGGAGATACGCCGATCTACGTCGATCAGGCCACCCCTCTTCTTGTGGGAACAGACGTTGGAGACAGCGATATTGATGGGGCAATCAATGCCGCTAAAGCGATGACGAAACCAGCATCGGACGGCCGAGGCCCCGCGGAATTTAGAACCCATGTCGCCGGCGAAATGGTGCGCCGCGCAATCAACAGCGCAAAGAACCGTGCGGCCTAATCCGGCACAGGTCCATCTCAGCTAGCCTAATCAAAATTCGAGGCAGTTCATGACTAAGACTCTGGTCAATATGACGGTCAACGGCGCCGTGGTCGAAAAGCAAACAGATTCTCGCGTTTTGCTCATCCATTTTCTTCGAGAAGAACTGGGACTGACAGGCTCGCACATCGGCTGCGATACCGGTCATTGCGGCGCGTGTACGATCGACCTTGATGGCAAATCCGTCAAATCGTGTACGATGTTTGCTGTGCAGGCCGACGGCAGCCAGATTACGACAATCGAAGGCATCGCAAATCAAGACGGTACACTTCATGCTCTGCAAGAAGCATTTCGTGAGCATCACGGACTACAGTGTGGATTTTGCACTCCTGGAATGATTACCCGCGCCTACCGCCTTCTCCAAGAAAATTCAAATCCGAGCGACGAGGAAATTCGGTTTGGCATTGCCGGAAATTTGTGCCGGTGCACCGGATACCAGAATATTGTAAAAGCCATTCGCGCCGCAGCAGATAGTCTACGCGCAACAGAGGAGGCGGCATAATGAGCACGCAGGCCGAGACCGTCGATCAACGCGCAGAAAAACTCCAAGGCCTTGGTAGCAGTAGCAAGCGAGTTGAAGATGCCCGCTTCACAGTTGGCAAGGGTAACTACGTCGACGATATCAAACTCCGAGGCATGTTGTTCGGCGACTTCGCCAGGTCGCCCTTTGCCCACGCGCGCATCAAGTCGATCGACACTGATGCAGCTAAAGCACTTCCAGGTGTTGTCGCAGTTTTGACTGCAGAAGATTTGAAACCGCTTAGCCTTCACTACATGCCAACCTTAGCCGGAGACGTCCAAGCTGTTCTTGCCGACGAAAAGGTACTTTTTCAGAACCAGGAAGTGGCGTTTGTGATCGCCCAGGATCGCTACAGCGCAGCCGACGCTGTCGATCTCATAGAGGTGGAATACGAGGAATTACCTGTTCTCGTTGATCCCATGGCGGCAGATCGTGACGATGCGCCAATATTGAGGGAAGATATCAAAGATAAGACCGAGGGTGCTCACGGCCCAAGAAAACATCCCAACCATGTTTTTACATGGGAAGTCGGCGATGCCGAAAAAACGGCCAAATCTCTCAATAATGCAGATGTTGTTGCAAAGGAGCTGATCTCCTACCAGCGCGTCCATCCTTGCCCATTGGAAACCTGCGGCTGCGTCGCTTCGATGGATAAGGTCAATGGCAAGCTGACCGTTTGGGGCACTTTCCAAGCCCCGCACGCCGTTCGCACTGTTGCCTCGTTGATCTCGAACATTCCTGAGCACAATATTAGGATCATCTCCCCTGACATAGGCGGCGGCTTCGGTAACAAAGTGGGCGTTTATCCCGGCTACATTTGCGCAATCGTTGGTTCAATCGTGACTGGTCTGCCCATCAAGTGGATTGAGGACAGAATCGAAAACCTGTCGTCGACCGCATTCGCGCGCGACTATCATATGCTAGGTGAAATTGCCGCGACCAAGGACGGTAAAATTACAGGCCTCAAGTGCCACGTGACCGCTGATCATGGTGCATTCGACGCATGCGCTGATCCGACAAAGTTTCCCGCCGGTTTCTTCAATATCTGCACGGGTTCGTATGACATACCCGCAGCCCATGTCATTGTTGATGGCGTTTACACGAACAAGGCACCCGGTGGCGTCGCATATCGCTGCTCGTTCCGGGTGACCGAAGCCTCATACTTCATCGAGCGTATGGTGGACGTTCTGGCTCTCAAGCTCAGCATGGATCCCGCCGAAATCCGACTGAAGAATTTCATCGGCAAGGAACAGTTCCCTTACACCTCTGCGTTAGGCTGGGAGTACGACTCAGGTGACTACGATACGGCAATGCGACAGGCGCTGAAAAGCGTTGACTATGACGCGCTGCGCGCCGAACAGCGGAGCAATCGCGAGGCGTTCGAGCGTGGCGACACGCGGAAGCTAATGGGGGTCGGCCTATCCTTTTTCACAGAGATTGTCGGTGCCGGCCCAGTAAAGAATTGCGATATACTTGGATTGGGCATGTTCGATTCTTGCGAAATTCGCATCCATCCAACGGGCTCCGCTATTGCTCGACTTGGCACCATAAGCCAGGGTCAAGGACACGCGACGACATTTGCCCAGATACTTGCCACGGAAATAGGAATCCCTGCGGACCAAATTACAATCGAAGAAGGCGATACTGACACAGCGCCCTACGGGTTGGGCACTTACGGGTCTCGATCTACGCCTGTCGCCGGAGCGGCGACTGCGATGGCTGGCCGCAAGATTCGCGCGAAGGCCCAGATGATAGCGGCCTATCTGCTCGAAGTTCACGACGACGATCTCGAATGGGACATTGACCGCTTTCAAGTCAAAGGCAATCCTGAATTGTTCAAGACAATGTCTGATATTGCTTTTGCCTCCTACAATCAGGCAATACCCGGGCTAGAGCCAGGGCTCGAGGCGGTCTCATACTACGATCCACCCAATATGACTTATCCATTCGGTGCTTATGTTTGTGTGGTCGATGTCGACGTAGATACCGGCATGACCGATGTGCGCCGCTTTTACGCTCTTGATGATTGCGGGACGAGAATCAACCCAATGATCATAGAAGGGCAAGTACATGGCGGTCTGACCGAGGCCCTGGCCATCGCCATGGGGCAGGAAATCGCCTATGACGATGATGGCAATGTCCAAGGGGCAACCCTGATGGATTACTTCCTTCCGACAGCCGTCGAGACACCTGTCTGGGAAACCGACTATACGGTCACTCCATCTCCGCATCATCCGATAGGTGCAAAAGGTGTTGGAGAAAGCCCTAATGTCGGAGGCGTCTCGGCCTTTTCCAACGCTGTCAATGACGCCTTCGCTCACCGGGGACTGACCCACACTCAAATGCCTCATGATCATTGGCGCATTTGGAGAACAGCAAAGAATTTGGGTCTGACTGGTTGAGGCAAGATACTTGTGGCTGCGCGCTTTGAGATTGCTTACCGAGTAAGGCAACGCCGTAGCGAACCGCAGCCGGAAGATTAAGCATGAACGACGTATATGGGGATAGGCCACATGCGATAAGAGATCGCCTACGCGATCTCGGCTATGTAGCCGATGACAACTTGGCCATGGCCATATCGCTGTCGCTTCGGATTGGCAGGCCTCTGCTATTGGAAGGCGAGGCCGGTGTTGGCAAGACCGAGGTCGCCAAGGCACTCTCTATGCTTCAGGGCACACGCCTAATACGATTGCAATGCTATGAAGGCTTGGATGCCAATGCTGCGATCTACGAGTGGGATTATCAGCGACAGCTGCTGGCGATTAAGGCCCACGAGCGCGATGAGAGTGCCGACGCGATAGAGAAACGGATCTTTTCAAGGCACTACTTGCTCCAACGTCCGTTGCTTGAGGCAATTTCTCAGGAGACCTCTCCGGTATTGCTCATCGACGAGATTGACCGCGCAGACGAGGAGTTCGAGGCCTACCTCCTCGAGATCCTATCAGATTTTCAGATAACGATCCCTGAATTGGGCACGATCACTGCTAAGACTATCCCTAGCGTAATTCTGACGGCAAACGGAACTCGCGATCTCTCAGATGCCCTACGACGGCGTTGCCTCTACTACTACGTGGAGTTCCCTGATACGGAGAGGGAACTGGAGATCGTCAAAAAAAGAACCCCTGGCGCAGGAGACGCACTGGCCGCTCAGGTCGTCCAATTCGTATCGCGGTTGCGACACGAGGATTTGGAAAAGAAACCGGGAATTGCTGAAACGCTAGACTGGGTCGCAGCCTTAGTTGACCTCAACATTCGAAGTATCGATGATGACATCGCCGCCGTCCACGCGAGCCTAGTGTGCCTGCTAAAAACCGAATCGGACCTCAAGTCGATTTCCCCGGAAGTCGTTGGCAGACTAAGCAGTGAGGCTGCCTAAGCAATGAACAATCCGAACCCAGGAGCGATCGATGCCAATCATCTCGCCAAGCGGATCGTCCAATTTATCGCCCATCTCCGGTTAAACGATTTCTCGCTGGGAGCCTCTGAAACCATCACTGCGTTGGAAATCGCAAACAGAATAGATATCTGCTCGCCGGCGGAACTTCGTGGGTCACTCAAAATTCTGCTAACCGCTCGACGGTCGGAGTGGGAGAAATTCGATGATCTGTTCGAGGCTTACTGGTACGCGAAAGGCGCGGTTAAGAGACGACCGACGAGCAAGAGCGACCACACATCTAGCTCCGTCCAATCAAGGCTGTGGCAACGCAACCAAGAAGGATTGGTCGATACTAAGGCTCAACTGCCGCAAGGCTTGAGCACGGACGAATCGGAGCGACAGGCGGAACGAGCCGACGGACGCGTCGCAGCAGCTAGGCAGACGTCAATCGCAAAGTCTGATCTTCGTCGAATTTTGAACCCCGACGAATTGACCCTGGCTGAACGCCTCGCTGAGCGTCTGGCTCGCGCAATGAGATACAGGTTATCTCGACGTATGCGTCTATCAAAGCAACGAAAGCGTCTCGATCTGCGTCGGTCAATACGTCGAAATCTTTCCAAAGGAGGCGAGCCCTTCGAACGTGTATGGAGGAAACGCCCCGATCGACCGGTCCGGATCGTGGTACTGCTCGATGTGTCGGGTTCAATGCAACAGTACAGCCGTATTTTTTTACAGTTTGTTAAGGGTCTGATCGGTGTCTGGTCCGATTCCGATGCATACCTCTTTCATACCCGCATCGTTCGGATAACAGATGCTTTGCGCGACAAAGATCCAATCCGGGCGATGACCAAGGTCTCGCTCATCAGCGCCGGCTTCGGCGGTGGCACCAAGATTGGGGAATGTCTAAGGACGTTCAACGATCGTTATGCGCGTGCCGCACTGAACAGCCGCTCCGTAGTCGTTCTACTATCGGATGGATATGACACTGGCGACGTCTCAGAGTTGGTCTCACAACTGCGTAAATTGCGTAGAAAGGCACGTCGTATTGTCTGGCTGAATCCAATGCTAGGATGGCAAGACTATCAGCCTGTTGCGAGAGCAATGTCCGCTGCCCTACCCCACATTGACACTTTTGCCGCTGCACACAGCCTGGAAGCAATAGCCGCGCTGGAAGCGGAGTTCGCTCGCGTGTAAATACGCGTCAAGGAGGATCATCAATGAGTGAACCGATTCCAGAGTTGCTCGCTCTGGCGGCCGAGCTCAGTGCAAAGGGAATTGACTTCTGTTTAGTCACTGTTGTGCGAACGGCAAATGCCACATCGGCGAAAGCCGGCTCTAAGGCGATTCTGACCGCAGACGGGGAACTCTATGGCTTTGTAGGCGGAAGTTGCATCCTTTCGGCGGTGCGATCCAGCGCACGCAATGCAATCGCTACTGGTGAAACCAAACTTATTCGCGTCAAGCCGCCAGAAGACGACGGCAAGGGATACGACTCGGACGGAGTCGAGCTGCATCAATCAAGCTGCCCATCGGGCGGGACAAGTGATCTATTCATCGAGCCAGTTCGTCGTATTTCCAGGCTCGTGGTTTGCGGCGCATCTCCTGTTGCCGCAAAATTAATCTCGCTAGCTCGCACTATGGGCTACCGGGTCGTGGCCTCTGCATTGCGCGAAGACCACACCAAACTGGCTGACGCACACGACAGAGTAGACGGCTTCAATCTAACATCACTTGATCTCCGCGCTGCCGACGCAGTAGTCGTGGCAACACAAGGCAAGCGCGATAAAGAAGCTCTAGTCTCGGCCCTCGCGACTGACGCAACCTACGTCGGCATCGTTGGAAGCCAAAGGAAGGTCAGCGCTCTCAAGTCTCAAATTGCCAACATGGGCATCACGCAAGAACGGATGGCGGCGTTACATGGCCCGGCGGGCCTGCGCATCTCGGCCATCGAACCCCAAGAAATAGCACTATCGATCTTGGCCGAAATCACAGAGAAAAAGCGAGATGGAGTACGCAACCATCCGGTGGTGACCGCAAACTAGATACGGCCTAAAGGCCAAATAAGTCTAGCCATCGTCTGCGAAGTTAGCTTGGTTTGGTCCACGACGAACGAGAAGGCAGTTCACCGCCTTCTCATCCTTGCCGAATTCAGGTCAGTTCGATCCTGTTCCCCCAGATTGTAATTTTTCTAAAACTTGGTCTATCGAGAAACTGGCAGGTTTCTGACGAGGTGGATATTCCTTGAATGTTGAAAGAAACTGCGTGACGAACGCCTGCGCAGGCACGAGCGCGAACATTCTCTCCGCTCGCCACTGACCGTAGCCGATGCTTTCGTGCTCAGCGCGCTCAAATGGATCGGAAAGCAGATCGTAGAGTTTTGGGAATCGGAGGAACGTCAATGGATTTTCCCAAACGGCGAACCCGTGCGCTCGCTGCTCCGCGAAAATGACTTTCCACCTATTGTATCTCAGATTCATGAGGTCTCCACCGTCGGAGAAGTAAAAGAACTCCCGGCGAGGCCCTCTGTCAGCTTCGCCCTTCCAGCGCGGAAGGAAATTGTATCCATCAAGATGAACTTTTGTGTTGTCATTGCCGAAGACCGGACCTTTCTTCATCTGGTCCTTTATATCCACATCCCCGAGAGCCGCCGCGATGGTCGGAAACCAATCGAGGTGACTGATAAGGTCACTTGAGCGGCCACCAGGTTCAATCACGCCTGGCCACTTGACGATTAGCGGAACCCGAAAGCCTCCTTCCCAATTATCGTTCTTCTCCCCCCTGAACGGAGTTGTCCCCCCGTCCGGCCAGGTAAAAACCTCCGCGCCATTGTCGGTCGAATACATGACGACCGTATTGTCGGCTATTTTGAGTTCTTCCAGTTTGTTGAGAAGTTGACCGACCATCCCGTCATGCTCGACCATGCCGTCAGGATAAATGCCGAGGCCAGTTTTTCCTTGGCTCTCCTTCTTCAAGCGTGTGAAGACGTGCATGCGAGTGGAGTTCCACCACAGAAAGAAAGGTTTCTTCTGATCAGCCGCGCGCTCCATAAAATCCAGCGCACCAGCCGTTACTTCTTCGTCGATTGTCTCCATACGCTTTCGCGTCAGGGGGCCTGTATCCTCAACCTTCCCGTCGGCCGAGGACTTGATAACCCCGCGTGGACCAAACTTCTTGCGAAACTCGGGGTCCTTAGGATAGTCGACGTTTTCCGGTTCCTCCTCTGCGTTCAGGTGATAAAGATTGCCGAAGAACTCATCGAAACCATGGGCCGTTGGTAGGTGTTCATCGCGATCGCCGAGGTGATTCTTGCCATACTGTCCAGTCATGTACCCCTTGGATTTGAGATACTCGGCGATGGTCGGATCCTTTTTCGACATGCCTTCTTTTGCGCCGGGCAAACCTACCTTGAGGAGCCCGGTTCGAAATCCACTTTGACCGGTAATGAATGATGCTCGCCCTGCCGTGCACGACTGCTCTCCGTAGGCGTGCGTAAAGATCATACCGTCCTTTGCGATCCGATCTATGTTGGGCGTCTCATATCCCATCATTCCTTGGTTATAGGCACTAACGTTCCAATAGCCGATGTCATCCCCCCAGATGAAAAGAAAGTTTAGCGGTTTTTCCTGAGCTCTTGCAGGCAGGGCTGCCGAGAAAATCGCGGCACACAGCGCCAACCACATACTTGGTCGCAGAATTGATGACATGCGCATCAAAATCACTCCTTAGCTACATGTTGCATGTGACCTAATCTATCGGATTGATGACTAGTGAGCCAGCTCCGCTGGCCTGCTCCAACGTGCAACGCTGATTTGTCACGTCGGAACTGCGCGATCGCATTTGGACCATTGCTAGTAGCAGGTCCACTCTAGGCAGCAGCGCCCGAGCCGACTTGATTTACACCAAAGACCAAAGAGCTGCGTCCTGAAAACGAGCTAATACCTTCACGTGCCAATGGCAGCCAAATTCGCTAGAGTCGTATTAGTCGCGCAAGCTATTGAAGGCCCTCGGCAGTATTTGATATCGCTCACGCGAGTTTTAGCTTGGCTTCTGGTCCGAGCGGAGCAAACAGCACTCATCCCTCGCCTCGGAGCGGGCGGTAAGCCGGGGCGGCGGCCCTTGGATCAAAACGCGATTCGCCCCGGTGCCGTACGGCCTAGTACAACGCCACTGGATTGCCTGGTGACCCTGTGCCACCAACAATCTTCAGCGGTGACCAGACGAACAAGAACTCGTAAACTTTATCTTCAAGCAGCTGCGTAAACTCAAGATTTTCAATGTTCCAGATGCCCCGTCGGGTTTGGAGTTCCGTGTGACAGGGCACGGCTGCATCCTTAACGTCCGTTACCGGCTGAGCGTCGTTGGCCGAAGTGTCACCTCCGGTCAGGATTATCTTGCGTTCTGCAAAATACTCGCAAGCACTCAGGCCGAATCCAGGCTCGCCGGAGGTAAACTTCTTCGCGCGAGCAGCCCTCTCTTCAGCAGATAGCTTCTTCCATTCTGCGCTCAACCAAAGATCGCCGTGACCCGTATAGAGAAACACGCAGTCGCCCTCGCCAATATCGGCCAGTCCTTGTTTCTTCAAGATACCCTTAACATCATCTGCGGTCACGATGCCTGGGCTGTCAGGAGTCTGCGGAATCGGAAGAGGATTCATCCCCTTATAGGAAGCCGCATCCAGTAGAACTCCGCGGCAGACAAACCCTTTTTCCGCCACATGCTCTACACCCAAGCCACCCATACCGATCACTCGTCCCCCGGCGCCACGCTGATACGTCTCTTTGGCCATCTGGCCATTGTAAAAGAACATACCCTTTGAGGTGTTAACACCAATGTGGCCAGGGCCATCAAATTGCGTACTGACCTGCCCGATCTCCGTCAGAACGAGTTCGTCATGGTAGACCAGTGCATTGCTTCCGAACGGGCCCCCAGTAGGTGTTCCGGGAATGGTCATATGCCACCCGCGTGGGCCGAAAAACGGGACATCGGATGCATACAGTTTGCCCAATGTGGCCGTCTTGCCCTGCTTGACCAACTTGACTGCTTTGAGGACCATCTCCGGAGTCGTGCGGTTGACCGAACCGGCCCGATCATCAGCACCCCACTCCGTTGGAGCCCAATTTTCTGTTAATGGTTTATCGGAAACTTGCGCGCTGGCGATGGAGGTCAAAGTCATCCCAATCGCGCCAACCAAAATCGGCAAAGCGTAAGCGCTCCTCATTCGTCGTCTCCTATTATTTACAGTTTTTATAACCTTTGTCGCCAACGGCGACGTGCCTCACTTCGGCCGCTTACACGACAAAGTCGATCGCAGCACTTGGCTTTGGCTCACGTCGTGCGGATATACCTCCACTGGATATACCTCTGCCAGAATGCCCGCAATGATCCACTTCTGCAACACTTGCATTGCAGCACCGTTCTGCATCTCCCATGAAACGCGGAACTGATTGAGTTTCGATCGACTCTCTGGTTGGCTCAGACATCGACCACGATTTTTTTTTCAATCGCAACTCTTTCGACTGCGACTTTGCCGCCAGAAGAGAGCACATCGCCAAAGGTAAATTTGCCCGCTGGATGATTTGTGCTAGACTTCCGGGAGGTCAATTTTGAGGGAGGGATTGATTGATTGATTGATCGTTTGTTTGCGGGAATGAGGTCATTGAAACAATCACTGGTAGAATTGTAGGAAGATTTGAATGTGGTGCAGCGGCATGCGACGGCAGTTGGCACTTGGTTATTGTCTGCTGCTAGGCAGTTTCGGGGCGGCTGAAGCCTGCGGACTTCACGTCCAGGTCAAGAACAAACTTCCGGTCAATTACCCCGGAGCAGTTGAGGTCGGTGTTGCTGTCATCACGGCACGCCAACTCGGCATTCTTCCAAAATTCAGGAGAGAACGCCCTCAAAATGACTCCGAATTTCTTCGAACAATAGATGATCTCGAGCAATTGCGTCGTAGAATAGGTAACAACCGGTCTGCCATTCCCTCCGGTCAATCTTCGAGCGGGTTTTCGATGTTACTCGTGGGCTCTGGCTTATGGTCGAGCGTGGAACTCACCGCTTCCGATTTACTCGCCCGTTACCATATCACCGGCCCCCTCAAAGGCATGCCCGTAGTCGTGACACATCGCGAAGTGCTCCGCACCTTACTTTCTGGCAGCTTGAGCCTTCAGCGCGCATACGAGCTGCGCCTTCTCATCTTTTCTGGACGACACACTTCGATCATAGAACATACATTGAAAACAGCATTTGCCGGTCCAAAAGCTCATGGCGAAGCGCAATTCTAGAACACCACAAGATAACCGGAGATGTTGCCTTTCAAAATTTCTAGTCGTTGTCCGTCAGCCCGGCGCCAGCGCCACGCTGACGAGACTCACTACTCGCCGGAACGTAGACGCGCTGCGCTAGCGTCTCTAGCCGCGCCCAACCGGTGTCCAAATTATCAGATGGATCGTATCGAATTGCCCCCTCGCGCAACACATACGAACCTGCCTTTGATATGCGTCGCACTTTAGCATCACACGGGCCAAGAGGTCGAAAACTTGCGGGATCTATCTGCGCGTCCGGACCGAGCCGATACTCACGCGCATGCCCGCTCATCTCTTCCGTCTCTAGCGATAAGCTGAATACCTCTCTGCAGCGATCCGCAGCATCCCCGAGGAACCCCAAAACCAAGACAGGCGAATCTAGCCCGGTCAACTCAATCTCTAATTCCGATTGATCCGCGACCAGCAGCAGATCGATCGCAGCTGGCCCGGCCATCACGGCCTGTGCACCACTGAAAGTGTAGCCAGAATCAGTTTGAACATAGCAAATCGGCGGAAACGCTTTCTCCGACAGCCCCGAAGCGATGATCTCGCATACAGGAAGCCCGCGCCGCGCCAACCATACGCCAGCGGTGGCGAGATCCTCGGCATAACCGACCGGCAATCCTGCGCCGACAGCGGACTTTCTAATGAGTCCATCCAACTCATTCAGCGAATACATCAGATGGTTCGACTCAACGCCGGCAGCCACCAATCGTCGACGATCTGTTTTTCGGCGTCTTCGACGTCTTTGAAGAGTGGCGCCCCTTGGAACAGTGTCACCCGCGTCCATCGGTCGGAGCGCGGATCGAACTTTGAAGCTCCCAAAAATGAAAGTTTACACCGAAGCATATCTATTGGCAGACACGCATTGGCAATCAGATTGTCCCGGATTTCGCCATATCGGTAATCTGCGCCAATCTGAACTCGGCGAATAGCGTATCGATGTTCAGGAAATCGCAACATAAACGCAGCGGTATGCTCGGCTGGCGGCGCACGCACCAAATCTTCAG
>JBPCWA010000098.1:0-7886 GCA_051009975.1 Hyphomicrobiaceae bacterium | reverse complement strand
TCAGTGGCGACGAACTCTCCCTTGTCCAAGACCAGTTGGCCATCGATTTCGAGGCTCGCATCTTTGTAGATGACATCTATATGGCAGGGTGCTTTGACGCTGCCGCCGATCGCGTAGCTTGAACCGATGCCGTGGTGGGCAAACCCGAGTTTGCCTAAGCCTTCGAGATTGGTTGCATAACCGCGCGCTTCAGGGTTCAGCCCTACGGCGAACTCTGCCAGATTATAGGCTGAGCGGTCGTTGAACGAAGCCAGTGTTTCGCGCAAGTAGTCGGCGGCCTTGTTACCCGTGATCTTAGAGACTTCACCGTCCTTGACTTCAATGGTAACGGGCTCATCACGAATGACGCCGTAGCCCATCACCCGGACATCTCCGATGAACACACCTTCGGATGTGCCTTCGATCGGTGAAATGTTGAGCTCGCTATTAGGCAAGGCACCAAACTGTCCGCGCTCGCGAAACAGCCCTGTCTCATATTGCACGGGCCGATTGGAAATCTTCGCGCGCATATCAGTGCCTGACGGCGTGGTAATCCGAACTTCGGTCGCCGTTTCCATGATCTTGCCAATGCGGCGACCGAGTCGATCGGCGGCCTCAAAGTCAGCAAGTATGCCGCCTGCAGCCAAACAGTCTTCGGTTACTTCACACATGGTCGCGCCACGCGCTCCAGCCTGCTGTGCGGCAATCCGCGCGTCCGTGTGGGTCATCGACCAGCTCGTGGGCAAGAAGTAGACGTCAGCCCGGGCACAAGCTCCGACAACCGGATCGGGAACCTGACGGCCGTGGGCACCTGTCGGCGGAAAGGCGGTGATAGTCGGGATGCCACCAACGGCATAGGCGGCAGCTGCCAAGGCCTCAGCCAAACGCAGCTTGTTCGTGTCGCACGCGATAACGACGTTCTCGCCCGGTTTCACGCCGGCGCACTGTGTCATCGCCTTCATCGCTCCCGGCATCATTTCAATGAAGCTGGAGGGTGCTGGGACGTAGTGGAAATGCTCAATCGGCCACGACATAATTACTCTCCTAGCCTACTTCATTGACTGGCGGTCACGCCGCCATCGACATAAAGAATCTGCCCGGTAACATAAGACCCTGCGGCCGCGGCCAATGCAATGACCGGTCCAGCCACCTCAACCGGGTCACCAATGCGGCCCAAAGGATTGCGCGACAGGATGAATTTTCGAAATTCCTCGCGTTCGAGATGCGGCCGAATGCGTTCAGATTGGATGAATGTCGGTGCTACGCCGTTGACCGTGATGCCATGGGGGGCCAACTCCATGGCGTGTTGTTTGACCAGCATCAGTAGCCCACCTTTAGTTGCGCAATAAGCCGAATAGCCTCTATCCCTCAACGCAAGTTGGGATCGAACCGAAAGGAGATGGATATGACGTCCACCCCGGCCACGCGGGATCTGTCGCTTGGCAATGGATTGCGCCAGGAACATTGCCGATTTTAGATTGGTTTCATACATCTCATCGAAGGTGTCTTCGGTGACATCCAACAAGCGCTGCTCGCGCTGAATACCGACACAATTGATGAGAATGTCGATATTGCCAAATGATGATGTTACGTCATCGACCACATCCTCAATTGACGCAACTGATCGTCCATCAAGCTCCCATCCTTGCGCTACATACCCGTCTGAACAAAGCGCCGCTCCGAGTGCGGAGGCTTTGTTGCCGTTTGGACCTGCCAGCGCAACCGAAGCACCATGGGCCGCTAAGGCCCAGCAAATCGCCTCGCCGATTGCGCCATAACCACCAGGGACAAAGGCGACCTTTCCCGAAAGATCAAACTGGGTAATTAATGCGTGGCGATCGATCATAGGCGTGAGGTGAGTTTGAAGATCTGCCTGTGGTGACATTTTATACCTCTATCCCCGCAGCCGTGTAACACGCTTCCATAAGGCGGAGTGTTTCGAGATTGTCGAGGCGATCCGTCTCGAACTGAGTCTGATTTCTAATGCCGGTTACGAATTCCTGGATGGCGTGAGTGAAGCACTCCTGATAGCGCCCGACCAGATCAACCGTTTCGCCTTGCTGTTCCTGACCGAGAATGTAGACGCGGTTGTAATCCATGATCAGGGTACCGCTGGACCCAACCACCTCAAGACGATCGCCGTGCAGATCCGGATACCCCGGTGCAGTAATGCAGCCATCAGCCGTTGCGATGAAACCATCTTGCCCCTCCAGCAAAACCACCGCTGTATCCTCTCCAGGAAGATCTGTGTTGAGCCTGTTGAGACGTGCGGCGACAACTTTGAGTGGGCCAAACAAGAGGCGCAGGACGTCGAGGTGATGGATCATCGTTTCGAAGACGAGATTCCGTTTAAAGGTGGTGAGATAGGGCTGTCGATTCACAAGGAAGGGTGTCTCGCCATTGAGCGAGACAAGGCCGGAACCACGTACGACCATCTGGGCATGTCGCGGAGTGCCAATGCGACCTTCCGAAATCCACTCGCGCACTTTGAGATAATGTGGCCGGAAGCGATAATTTTCATGCACCATGAATCTAACGCGATCGCCGACGTCGTCAACGAGAGCTTCTGCCTCTCGGACCGTCTCCGTCAATGGCTTCTGCACAATGACATGAACGCCGCGATCCGCGGCCAATCGCACGAGCGGTGCATGGGCACCGACCGAAGCAGCGATATCAATTGCGTCGAGATGGTAAGCATCCAACATGGCGGCGGCATCCTGATAGACATGAGCAATGCCGAACTCGTCAGCCCTTGATTGTGCAGCTTCGAGATTAGGATCGCAGACAGCCACGACATCGGCACCAGTCACCTCCTGCCAACCACGCAAGTGGTAGAGGCTGATCATACCCGTGCCGGCGAGGCCGACGCGAAGGTTTGCATTTGGTTCTCGACTTGATTGCATCTGTGTTGCCTTAATGCAGAAGATTGCCAAGGTATTCACGAACGGGCGCGTGCGCTGTCAATTGCTTGAAGTTTGGCGCGAAGGTCAGCTGGCCTGAACGAACGAAAATGAACCGCTCGCAAATGTCTTCCATGATCTCCAGATGAAATGGTTCGTTAGGATGAACGCACAGAAACACCAACCGCCCCTCGCTACGCAGGTGCTTGAAGAAGTCCAGCATGAAGCCGATGTAGCCGTCTTGCGTATTGAACTGTGGTTCATCAAAAAGATGGACGAGAGGATAATCCGAACCAGCCGACTGCATCAGAAAGGATGGTTTTCGCTTGGCAAAGTGACGGACCTGGTACGACTGGTGATAATGGATCGCGAGACGATCGCGCTCGTGATAGCGCACGTTGTGAATGTTGCGACCAGCACACGTCACTTCGCCACTAGTCGGTTGGTTTGATCCAGTTATGAGCTCGAACAGAGTGGTCTTACCTGAACCGTTTGGGCCCATAACGCCGACGATGGTCGGGGCATCGATCTCAAAATCCGCTTCCAATCGAAATGTTTCGCGCGGCCGCAACAGGCCCATGCGGTAAACCTTTTCGAGCTTGTGCACCTTTAGAATTGGTGTGCTCATCTGTTCCTCCAATTCTAAATGCCTAGTAGTTTCTCACGCAGGGTGCTGTCAGCAGCCAGTTTGGCAGCGGGTCCTTCATGAACAATTCGGCCGTGGTCCATCACATAAACCCTGTCGGCAACGGAAAGGGCGCTCACCGCATTCTGCTCGACAACGAGCACGGATAGACCTTCTCGTTTCATGCGTTGAATGGTCGACAGCACGTCTTGCACGATCTTGGGCGCTAGGCCCTGACTAGGCTCGTCCAATAGGATTAAACCCGGTGATCCCAGCAGCGCGCGCGAGATGGCGACCATTTGCATTTCGCCACCGGACAGGTTCTCGCTTTCCCGGTCCATGAGATGTTCTAGCGCACTGAAGATCTCGAACATCTCTTTCACCTCCCAGCCCCTAAACCTGGTCCTTTTGCGTGCTATTGAGAGGTTGCGTTCGACCGTCAGTGTCGGGAATATTCGTCGATCATCGGGCACCCAACTGATGCCCATGCGCGAGATTTTGTGCGTTGGCTGGCGGGTGATATCCTGGCCATCGAATGTGATGCTGCCCGAGCGCGGCGGTGTGAGACCGAGGATTGAGCGCAAGGTTGTTGTCTTGCCGACGCCATTGGCGCCAAGCAAGGCGACCACTTCCCCCTCACCGACGCTCAGCGATGAGCCAAAGAGAGCTTGCGTCTCTCCATAGAATGTTTCGATTTCTGCGACGTTCAACATCAGGCAAGCGCTCCCAAGTTGGACCTTTGAACCCAGGAGTTAGTCCTCAGTTCGTCAGGCGTCCCCTGCGAAATCACCTGCCCCCAATGAATGACCGAAATCTGATCGGCCAGTTCGAATAGAAAGCGCATGTCATGTTCGATCATGACGATGGTCGTCGTCGACTTGAGCTCACGGATGAGATCTGCAAGACGCCGTGTCGCGTCGGCACCGAGACCAGCCGTCGGCTCGTCGACGAACAGGATTTCAGGATCAGTCGCTAGTGCAACACCGATTTCCAACGCACGGCGCTGTCCATAGGACAGGGCCATTGCACTTCTGTGCTCACTGCCGGCCAATCCGACACGGTCGAGAATGTCTGCTGCGCGATCCTGAATTGCACTATCACCGTCGACAGCATGCAAAACGTTGGTCCCAAGGCTGCGAACGACGGGCAGCGCAATGACGATGTTCTGCAGTGCGGTATACTCGTCGAACAAATTCATAATCTGGAACGAGCGCGAGATCCCTTTCCGAACGATAGCCTCGGGCGAAAGGCCAGTGATGTTCTCACCTTTGAAAATGACTTCGCCCCTGTTCGGCCGATAGCGGCCCGTCAGCACGTTGAAACAGGTCGTCTTCCCGGCGCCGTTAGGGCCCATGATACCCGACAATCGGCCTTCCTCAAAGGTCAGGTTTATTTGCTCAAGAACAACCTGGTCGCCAAATCGCTTATGCAACTTGCGGGCTTCGAAGATCGCCATATCTCTAGCTCCCCGCAACGCTGACCGACGCGCCGGGAGTGTCGACACGACTATCATCGACCGGCTTTCGTCTCACCAGGAGATCACGGCAAATTCCAGCCAGTCCTTCCGGCTTGAACATAACGAGCAACATGAACATCAGGCCGAACCACAACAGCCATGTTTCGGTGTAAGCGCCCAATACGTCTCGCGCGATGAAGTACAACACTACGCCGAGCAGCGGTCCCCAGAAACTCACAAAGCCACCACCGATCAGAATCATAAGGACAACAATACCGGACCATTGCAGACTCATGACGTTGATGTAAGCGCCTTCCTGGGCCATCGCGAACAAACCACCTGCCAAACCCGCGATTGCACACGACAGGGTGAACACCGACCATTTGTAAAACCACACGGAGTAGCCAATGAAGGCGACGCGCATCTCGTTTTGTTTGATTGCGCGCAGTACGCGGCCGTAAGGCGAGTTGGTGAGGCGCCACAGTAGGACTGTCAGCACGACAAAGAGTGCGAAGGTCAGATAGTAGAGGCCAACATTTGACGTAATGGGCAGACTTGTTGCGCCAAACTCAACCGGCAGGCGCTTGATATTCAGGAGACCATCTTCACCGCCAGTGACGCTGGTCCACTTTGAGGCAATAAAGAAGTAGATTTGTCCCACAGCTATCGACATCAGCGCGAAGTAGATGCCGCGTCGATGAGACAGGAAGAGTGCTGAAACGGCGCCGGCAGCCGTTGTAACAATGATCGCGGCGACCAGGCAGAACCATAGGTTCGGCCAGACATGAAACTGAGCGATGCCAAAGGCATAGGCGCCAATCCCAAAGAACGCTCCATGGCCGAACGATGGCAGGCCTGAATAGCCAAGTAGCAAGTTGAAGCCCATGGCAAAGATGATCCATATCAGGACTTCAACGGCGAGGTACTCGTAGAGGCCGATCGTCTCGATCCACATCGGAACGGTTGCGAAGAGGGCGAATATCACCAGCATCGGCCACGTCAACCAAGCCTTGGTCTGGTTTGTATCGTACAGCATCGCTTCCATGGCTGATCTCCGATTACGCTTCGAGAACACTGGCCTTGCCGGCCAGGCCACGGGCGCGGAATGTCACAACAGCGAGGAGCAGGAGATACATCGATAACAGCGACCAGTCGGTGAAGAACGCGGCGGTTATACCAACCACCAGTCCAACCAGAATGCCGGCTGAAACGGCGCCCCAAAAACTCCCGACGCCGCCGAGAACGATAACGACAAATGCGGGGACGACCGCATCAACACCGACGACAGGTCGAATACCCCAGATCGGCGCCATGATGATTCCGGCGATCGCAGCCAGCGCAGCGCCGAACGCAAACACAAGCAAGCGGAGGCGCTTTAAGTCATAGCCAAGTGCGCGCACCATTTCGCTGTCGTGGGCACCGGCCTTGATGACCGCGCCGTAGGGCGTCTTGTTGAGAAACAGCCAAAGCACGCCAATCATCAACGCTGCAAACAACGCTGCATAGATCCGGTAGGTCGAATAGATCAGGTCGCCCATGATGAACCCACCGGAAATCGTTCGTGGAATGGCCAACGCATACTCGGTCGAACCCCAGATTTCCCGTATGCCCTCTTCCAGCACCAGTGCAGCCCCGAAGGTCAGTAGTAGTCCGTAGAGCGGATCTTTGCCGTAGGTCCGTCGTAGGCAGACCTCGAGCACCATACCAACCGCGGACACAACAAGCGGAGCAATGAGCAGCGCAAGTATGTAGCGCAGTGCGATCGGCAGCGCGTAATATGGCTCCATGAATTGGAACGGCAGACCACCATCAGGCGCAATAACGGCCAGTGCGACATAGGCCCCCAGCGCAAACAAAGATCCGTGCGCGAGATTAATGACCTCCATGACACCGATGATAAGCATGAAGCCAAGCGCGAGCAGTGCAAACAGCAGCCCCAGTGCCAGACCATTGATGATATGCGGGATAAGGTCGTAGAGCATGATGGCATCGCCTCCCGCGCCAGACATGACACGGGCTCACAAATTCTGATTGATAGAAAGGCGGACGCGACCGCATGGCACCGCCGACAGTCCCGCACAGTTGCTTCCGGAAGGAAGGGCGGCCCTTTAGCCTTGATCGTAGCTGGGCGTGTCTGCGTAAGGCTCGAGCTTGCAGGTGTCATCTGCACCAGCCCGGACCGATTTTGGATCCGATGAACTCAGGATCTTGAAATAATCCGTCTTGTTGCGCGGTTTGTCATTGCCCTGCGCGAGGTAGATCGTTTGCTGGATATGATGCGAATTCGGATCAATGTACGCATCGTGATGCTGCATGCGATCCGCTGCCTTCATCGCGCGCCCTTCCAGCGCTTTGATGATCTTGATGTTGTCAGTGCTGCCGACCTCATTGATCACGCGGAGGAGTTCGCGCATCGCGACGTAGCCGTTGTAAGTCACATTTCCGGGCACGTTAATACGGGTTGTCGGATATCGTTGTTGGTAGCGGTTTACGAATTCTGAGACGCCTGGCAAGTCAAGATAGTGATACCACGTCGTGCCGAAAACACCGAAGGCTGAGTCTACACCGAGCCCATAAACGTCCGGCCAGTCTTGCTGGTTATTGATCCATGCTGGTTTTGAAGCCAAACCCATATCACGGACCTGTTGGCGCATCACCTTGAAGTCGTCACCACCGACGGCAGCTGCCACAACATCTGGCTTGGCCTGCTGGATCTTGAGCAGGATGGATGACCAATCACGCGTTCCAACTGGCACAGCGACCTCATCTATCACCTCGGCGCCAAAACCGGTGGCAACATTTTTGGTGGCGGCGTTTGTGTTCTGACCCCAGACGTAATCATTGTAGATGAGGTACCAGTTTTTGCCGAACGCATTGATTGCGTTGCGTGCTGCTGCACGCGAGAAATTCTCGCCGTTGCCGTCCC
>JBPCWA010000097.1:0-5235 GCA_051009975.1 Hyphomicrobiaceae bacterium | reverse complement strand
GGTCAACATGACGGGTGAGGCGTGTTCTACGGGTAAACCGGTTTATGTGTTTAGTCCTTCTGCCGGTAGCGCAAAGTTTGAGCGTTTTCACCGGGCGCTGGAGGCTCGCGGTGCGACTAGGCCGCTTCCGCAGAAGCTTGCGCAGCTTGAGACATGGTCATACACACCATTAAATTCCGCAGGTGAGATTGCGGTCGAAATAGAAAATCGTTGGCAGGCGGCCGGCGCGAGGCGATCAATGTAGCTGGAAATCCGCGATGAAATGTGTTGTGCGCTGAATGGAATTCGGTGCCGAGTTCCACGAACCCATAAGTTAGTCCAGAAACCAACAGGAAAGTGACGGGGATTGGTGATGAGGCTGCTAAATTTGCAAAAATTGCAGGATTGCGACTTAAGGAACGATCCGTTTTCTTACTGTGTCGTGCCGGAATTTCTGAGTGCAGAAACCGTGCGGCGCATAAATGCGACGTATCCCGAGATCCACAAAGGCGGTTCCTATCCCTTGGATAGTTTGAATGCGGGAATGGCGGTCAAAGACGTGATCGATGAACTTGATGGACCCGAATTTGAGGCTGCCGTCGCGGGTAAGTTTCAAGTTGACCTCTCCGGTCGACCCAAGATGTACTCATTGCGAGGTTATACCAGGGCTAAGGATGGGAGATTGCACACAGACTCGAAAGATAAAATCATAACAGTGTTGCTGTATCTGAACGAAGATTGGTCGCACTCGGGAGGACGATTGAGGCTTTTGAGGAACGGTCACGATGTCGACGACTTTGTTGAAGAAGTGCCTCCCGATAACGGAACATTGCTAATTTTTAAGCGCTCGGAGAACTCCTGGCATGGACACCATCCATTCGAGGGGCCGAGACGCTCATTGCAAATGAACTGGATGACGAGTGAAGGCTCGAAGGGGTTCCACAAGCTGCGCCATTCTCTGTCCGCTGCTGTGAAGAAGCTGACAGCTAAGGATTAATCTTGATCTCAGTTTTCGCGGAACAAGTCGAGACTGGACAGCGGGGCAGTGCGATCATGGCGGGCTTGCTGAGCCGCGAAGACGGATGGTTTGCCGCTGGCGGCACACTCGGATGGCCGGCAACAACGGCTTCACCGCACATCGGTCGTCGATTGTGGTTGATATGCGAGTTATGCGTCATCTACATCGGTGTGCCTTGTGCGATGAGCTGGGCCATTTTTAGTCTGCGGGTTCCTTTGTTTTTGGTGCTGCAGCCTATCCTTTTCATTTTTATAGTCTATCTACTATGGGATGATACGTTCCTCATGCGCCGCGAGTTAACGCGCGGCTTCTCGGTTTCGACGTTCGTCGTGATCATGATTACTTTTCTTGCTGTGGGGGGCGCGATTGCTGTAGCGACGTACTACATTTTCCCTCAGCTGTTCTTGTCGTTCCCGCGATATAGGCCGGACGTCTGGCTGGCCGTCATGCTACTTTACCCGGTTCTGTCAGTGATTGTGCAAGAACTTGTCTTTCGAACCTTCTACTTTCATCGCTACGGGCCGCTTTTTCGTGGGCGCATGTGGTTGGCGATCGGTGTCAACGGTGCAGCGTTCGGATTCGCTCATCTGATTTTCGGGAACGCAATTGCGATCTTGGGGTCCGGGATCATTGGCTGTTTCTTGGCATACCGCTATGCACGCTGCCGCTCTTTTTGGGCCGTGTGGCTTGAACACTCACTTTATGGTTGCTTGGTCTTTACAGTGGGACTGGGAGGCTTCTTTTTTACTGGGATTTCAAATCTCAATTGAGGTATTCGCCCCTGTTGGCTGGACTCGGCGAGTGTTCTGGGACAGCCAACATTCAATAGTTGGGATGAGTTCAATCAGAGGCTTGCAGCCATGATACCCACGGTCCTTTTGCAGCATCGGGCGTTTTGTCCCGGTGTGCAATCGTCCCATGACCAATTGGATGGGCAAGACATTTGCAGAGTGCTCTGAAAACGCAGCAATCGGGGGAAAAGCCTTAGCACCACGAACACATAGGATCCGCACAATAACGGCGATGTAGCTGGAGTTTGGTTCCGTATTGAGCCATAATGCGGTCACGCGCGGTATGCTCTGTCGGCGTGGTGAAGGCCATTGACAGTTTGCAAGTAAGTCGCGAGAACCACCGAAAAACGACGCGATCACGGGCGCGTGCACACGCGGGAGCTTGCAATCTTTGGTGGACATTGAGGATTGCGGAAGGTTTCGCTAAAACCCCGTCAAATTCTTAGCTGATCGCGTTTGTTCAAGCGCGCGATTTTCTGGAGCGCATACGCGATGGCGACCCCGCAATACGTTTATCACATGCACAAGCTGTCCAAGGTCTATCCGGGCGGCAAGCAAGTTTTGAAGGACATCTCTCTGTCCTTCCTGCCAGGAGCGAAAATCGGTGTAGTCGGCGTCAATGGCGCTGGAAAGTCGACGCTACTCAAGATTATGGCCGGTTCCATTGATGACTATGTCGGTGAGGCATGGTCAGCAGATGGTATTAAGGTTGGTTATCTCGCGCAGGAACCGGAACTCGACGAGGATAAGTCGGTCATCGAGAATGCCATGGAGGGTGTGGCGCGGAAGAAGGGTATGCTCGACCGATTTAATGAATTGGCGATGAACTACTCGGATGAAACAGCGGAGGAAATGGCAGAACTCCAAGATCAGATTGACGCTTTGGATCTGTGGGACCTGGATTCGCAGGTTGAGCAGGCGCTAGATGCTTTGCGCTGTCCACCTGCAAATGCGTCAGTGGAGAATTTATCAGGGGGGGAGAAACGCCGTGTAGCGCTCACGCGGCTTCTCTTGTCGAAACCAGACATATTATTGCTCGACGAACCGACCAACCATCTCGATGCCGAAAGCGTTGCTTGGCTGGAACGATTTCTGACCAACTATGCGGGCTGTGTGATTTTGGTAACGCACGATCGGTACTTTCTGGACAATATTACTGAGTGGACGTTGGAACTCGATCGTGGCGAAGGGGTGCCGTATAAGGGCAATTATTCGGCCTGGTTGGAGCAAAAGGCCAAGAGATTGGAAGTAGAGAAGGGGCAAGAAGATTCAAGGCAACGGGCTCTCAAGCGCGAGCTTGAATGGATCCGTTCGAGTCCACGCGCACGCCAGGCGAAGTCGAAGGCTCGCATTGATGCATATGAGCGTTTGGCTGATGAGGCGGGACGTCAAGATGTAGGTCATGCACAAATCCGAATTCCGTCCGGCCCGAAATTGGGTGGCGTCGTCATCGAGGTTGACGGGCTACTAAAGGGTTTTGATGACCGATTATTGATCGACGACTTGTCTTTTAAGTTGCCGCCCGGTGGAATCGTCGGGGTTATCGGGCCGAATGGGGCGGGCAAGTCCACGCTCTTTAAAATGATTACGGGACAAGAAGAACCTGATGGCGGCTCTATCCGCATTGGCGACACCGTCAAGCTCGGTTATGTCGATCAGTCTCGTGATGCTCTCGATCCCAAGAAGACGGTATGGGATGAAATTTCCGACGGAAAAGACGTCATTGAACTCGGTGGCAAGGATGTGCAAAGTCGAGCATATACGGGTTGGTTCAATTTTCGGGGGGCAGACCAGCAGAAGAAAGTTGGTCTTCTCTCAGGTGGCGAACGCAATCGGGTCCACCTTGCGAAGATGCTGAAGCAGGGCGCAAATCTTTTGCTTCTTGATGAACCAACTAACGATCTTGACGTCGAAACATTGTCTGCGTTGGAGTCAGCACTGGAGGATTTTCCCGGTTGCGCGGTCATCATCACTCACGATCGCTTCTTTCTCGACCGCATTGCTACGCATATCCTTGCGTTCGAGGGTGACAGCCATGTCGAGTGGTTCGAGGGCAATTTTGCCGACTATGAGGCCGACAAGAAACGACGATTGGGTGATACGGCGATAGAGCCCCATCGCATCAAATTCAAACGATTTGAGCGTTAGAAGCGAAGCTGGCGACTGCTTTTGCGGAGAGAGACACTCAAGAGTGTCGTGTCAGGCTGCCAGAAAAGCGTGGGCGGTCGCTGATAGTGCATTTACCGCATCCGGTTGAGAACTGTGACTAAGTCGCTGACCCGGCCGCCATTGTCCTTGATGTAGTTTTCAAAAAGAGTCTGCAGAAAGGGGCTCACCCAAAACCCAAGCACTTGGGCATCGCGAACCTTAAAGCTGCCGCGGTTCGGGACGAGCATCCAGCGCACATCGTAAGTTGTACCGCTTTTCAAGATGACGCGACTGTCGATGAGGATGGCGCGTCCATCGCGAATGCCTGCTCGAGCAAAAACTACTCGTGAAACTGGATACTTAGGCGCCTCGTTGGCAGCGTATCGGCCAATGAACCGTGTTACGCCTTTGTAATAACTGCCTCGTCGTGAGCGAGGCAAACCCGACCGAAAGTCGCCGAGTGCGTAGAGTGATATGGCTGGTATGTGACCATAGGTCTTGATAACCCGAGCGAATGCGCCTGCAGATCCCTTGCGCTGGGCATCGATCAGTGCATTGGCTGCGCGCCGCATGTAATTGACTGCGGCGTCCTCCTTTCGGGCCTCCACGGTGTCGACGAAAAACGAAATGGCCGCTAAGCCGCAGAGAGCAACTGCCAGGCAGACCAAAAGGCGTGGCGCTTTCGATATCATTTGTGTGTTCCGCTTATTCTGCTGAATTGGTCCCTGACCCAAGAATTGAAGGTCACGTGCCTACCGAACGGTTTACCGCTCATGAAATATTACGCGTTCCCCCAGCTCAAAAGGTGGACATACCTACGCCAACCAACGCGCGATCCGAAGATCCCTATCGGACAGTTTCCGCAAGTTTGTGACCAGTGCGCGAACGAAGCGTGGAAAAGCGCAGAAAAACTGCAGGTGTGGGCAAAGTTTTTTCCAGGACCCAGAAGGGCTGCGGATCGATTGCGAGAGTGGCGACTGAATTGTCGCTCAATCGAACGGTCTCAAAATTTTGAGTGACAGCGCGCGCCCTTGACACCTAAAGATATGCTTATATCTTTCGGCATATTCAAATGGGAATTGCTATGAAGCCTCGCTTGAACACAGCGACAGGATTGAAAGTGCTGAAAGCGTTGGCGGAAACCACCCGCTTTCGAATTGTGAAGCTCCTTCAGATCAGCGAGCTGACGGTTAAGGATCTTACTCACCTTTTGGGGCAAAGTCAGCCAAGACTTAGTCGACACTTGAAGCTACTGCATGAAGCAGGATTGGTAGAACGACACAGGGAAGGCAGCTGGGT
>JBPCWA010000096.1:0-8817 GCA_051009975.1 Hyphomicrobiaceae bacterium | reverse complement strand
CTGTTGCTGTTGCTATTGCATTTCGGTGTCATGAGTTTCATAGCGCGGCGTGCAATGACAGGCGTCAGATACATCGGAATTTGATAGAGCGCGACGAACAATGTCAAATAGGCATTGGTCGGTAGCGCAGCCAGATACAGTGAAACATTGCGGTTGCCAGTGGAGATCGCTATCGACGCCGCTGTAGCGCTTCCCAACAATGGCGCAAGTCCGAACAGCAAGACCACCTGCACCGCCAGGTTTGCAACGATCACCAAGAAAAACACTTCTAGCGCGGTCCAGGGCGCAGAGAGAACCATGTCTGCGACGCCGTCGAACACGGGGACCACGAATACTATCATAATGATTGCAGTCACTCCGTCCAAGGCGCGGCTGTTTTGAGTGATGCGTGCCGGGCCGATAGCCTTGCGGACAGCAAGCGCGAACAGGGCGCCAGCACCAATCATCAATGCAATGCGACTAGACAGGGAGAAGGGATCGAGCGGCAGTGTATCACCGAGCAGAAAAGAGGCCAACGTGGCGCCAACAATTGGAGCGAGTAAGGCTGAAAGCACGCTCAACTCCAACGCCAGAGCGGCGTTGCCACCGATGAGAAAACAGATCGCCGGCGCCGAGGCGAACGGGGGAGCAAGGGCAGCATAGACGAGGGCCTGCTGCGCATCTTGTGATAGCCCTGCCGCTTTTGACAATGCCAATGAAATGCACGGGATTGCGACCATCAACACTAAGATCAGGGCGCATGTGCGAACAAAACTTTTGAGTTTGAGGGCAGCTAGTAGGGCGTTTCCAAGGTCGATCCGCAACATCGCGGAGGCGTAGACCGCAGCAACCAGAAAAGGTAGTGCCGGTCGTAGCAGGGCAGATAAATCGCTCAGTAATATCGCGACGAATGGCGCGCAAGCGATGAGTGTCCGGGCGTTTGCACCAATTCGGTCCAGGCAAGCCAATACCAATCGGGTCATGATCCGGAGGGCCGGGCGCGCATATTTTCCGGCAACCAAGTTGCGAGCTCTGGAATCCAAATCAGAACGAAGACCATAACCACCATAATAATAAACATCGGTATTGCGGCGCGGGCAATGAAGTTCATCTCATGACGTGTCATACCTTGCAGCACGAACAAGTTGAAGCCAATCGGCGGTGTGATTTGGGCCATTTCGACGACGACAACGATGAAAATACCAAACCAAATCACGTCAATTCCGGCCTGTCTGATCATCGGTTCGACGACGGCCATGGTTAAGACGACCGATGATATGCCATCTAGAAAGCAGCCAAGAACAATGTAGAACACTAAGAGTGCCATCAGCAGCTCAAACCGGCTAAACTCTAGGGACGCTATAAAGTCAGCCAGTGCACGCGGAAGGCCAGTGAAACCCATTGAAAGTGACAGGAAGGCGGCGCCGGCAAGGATGAGCGCGATCATCGCAGATGTGCGCGTTGCGCCGAGTAGGCTATCGACGAATGTGCCCCAAGTCAGTGATCCTTGGCTGGCGGCGAGGAGCAACGATCCAATGACACCGAATGCTGCTGCCTCAGTGGCCGTTGCATAACCCAGATACATAGATCCGATTACCACTATGATGAGGCAAATTACGGGTATGAGAAAGCGGGAGTTCGCCAATTTCTCGGCGATCGACATCCGAGGCTCGGGTTTGGGTTTGAAATCCTTGGAGATCAGTGCCGTCGTTGCGACGTAGGTCATGAACATCAGGGCGAGTGTCAGCCCAGGTAGGACGCCAGCCATAAACAGCTTCGTGATCGACTCGTTGATTGTTACGCCGTAGACGATCAGCGTCAGGGACGGTGGGATCATTAGGCCGAGTGTGGCGGCACCGGCCAAAGTTCCGATGACCATTGTCTCTGGATAATTCCTCCGTCTTAGCTCCGGAATTGACATCTTGCCAACAGTCGTAAGAGTGGCGGCAGAAGACCCGGACACCGCAGCAAAAACTGTGCAACCGACAATGTTGGTGTGTACCAGGCCGCCAGGCAGGCCGGCCATCCAAGGAGACAGACCGCGAAACATATCCTCTGACAGCCGTGTCCGATACAAGATCTCCCCCATCCAAATGAACAAGGGTAGCGCCGTCAAAGTCCAGGAGGATGAGGCTGTCCATATGGTGGTGATCATTGCGTCTCCGGCCGGGCGTGTTGTGAACATCTCCATGCCGACCCAAGCGACACCAAGGAGAGCCAGACCGACCCACACGCCGGCGCCAAGCAACAAAAACAAGACAAACAAGAAGATCGCTATTGGCGCTAATTGTTCCATAAGTCCCTTTATTCCTCGCGATCGGGTTCGATCGTTGACTGAGAAACATTGTGTGTACCGGTAAACAGCAAGCGAATGAGATTGTCCCAGAAGCAGATCGCAAGGAGCACTGTACCAAATGCCATTGCAAGCTGTGGTATCCAAATGGGGGTCGCGTCTAATCCCTGGCTAATATCTTTGAGCTTCCAGGACCAGTATGTCCCCTTAATCGCGTAGCGGGCGAAGTAGGTTGAAATCACTGCTCCCAGTGCAAAACATGCGATCTCGCCCCAAAGTCTATGTCGGCCCAATGCGTTAAGAAAGATGGAGACACGGATGTGGGCGCCGCGATTGAGTGCATAGGCAAATGCGAGAAAAGATGCGGCTGCCATGCAATATCCGGCATAGTCCGGTGCACCAGGAAAAACCTGCCCGGTCCACCTCGCCAGCATCTGCAGAACGATGATCACAAGTATTGCGATGAGAAATAATGCAGCAGCCAAGCCGCTCATCAAATAAAGTGTGTCCAGAACACGCCTGAGCTTTCCACCCATGACCGGAAGTATTTTGTGGGCACTGTCCAGGTTTTTCATGACTGCTAGTCTCTCCGACCGCCGGCCGTCTCTGACTGCACTGCCAGCCAGAAGCTGATGCCAGAAGCTGATGTCAGGACCTGACGTCAGAACAATAAAATGTCAGGCGTTAAGGTAGGGGTCGGCCGGGACACGCGTCTCGGACCGAGCCCTATCGTGTTGTGCGATAGTGGAAACCTACTGACCGGCCTTATAAGCGTCGACGATGGCCTTGCCATCATCTCCGGCCTTCGCTAGCCACTCCTTGGTCATTGTCTCGCCGATGGCTTTGAGTTCAGCCACGAGGGCGTCGCCGGCCCGCTCGACATTCATCCCGCCTTTGCGAAGCCCATCGAGAGTGAATTGCGTGTAGGCCTTTGATCTCTTTAAGCCTTCTGCCTTGGCCGTTGCAGCGCAATCCTTCAGGACCTTCTTTGCAGCGTCGTCAAGGCCATTCCAAGCGTCTTTGTTGACGAACACAGCGTTGCGCGGCAACCAGGCATCGACTTCGTAGAAATGTGTCAGGTGCTCCCAGACCTTGCGATCGTACCCAGTTGCGCCTGAAGATATAAAGCTTTCTGCGACGCCTGTAGCGAGGGCCTGACTAAGCTCGGCGGCTTCAACCTGAACAGGGAGCATGCCAGTCAGTTCCGCCATTCGAGCCGTTGCGGTGGAGTAGGAGCGAAATTTGATGCCCTTCATGTTGGCCACGGCCTGGATGGGTTCTTTAAAATAGAGGCCTTGTGGAGGCCAGGGTACGGAGTACAGATAGACGAGGTTGTCGTCATCCAGAACTTTCGCGACCTTAGGGCCAGCGATTTCCCAAAGTTTCTCGTGCTGATCGAACGAGCCGACCAAAAACGGAATCGAATCGACGCCATAGAGTGGGTTCTCGTTCTGGTGCGCCGAGAGAAGTCGCTCACCGATGTTGGCTTGGCCGGTCTGGACGGCTCGCTTGATTTCGTTGCCTTTGAACAGCGAACCAGAGGGGTGCGTGACGAGTTCGAGTTTCCCCGAAGTGCCATCGGTCACGCACTTTGCGAAATCGGCGGCGTTCTCAGAATGGAAATTCGAAGCGGCGTAGGCGAGCGGCATATCCCACTTGTCAGCATAGGCGACGGTTGTGCCTGTTGCCCAAGCGGCAAGGACCGTCAGCGTGATAGGCAACGTTAAAGTTCTCATGTGGTCTTCACTCCCATTACTGATTGGATCGGCCGCGCCCGGACGGCCGCGGAATTAGTTAAATCTCTCCGGCGAATAGGGTGCCAGATCGATATTGGGCATTCTTCCGCTTATTAAGCCAGCAAGAAGGCGCCCTGTCTTCGGGCCAGCCGTGAGGCCGATGTGATGATGCCCAAAGCCCAGATAGGCGCGACGCACATCGGGCGCCTCACCAATGATTGGAATGGAGTCGGCCGGCGCGGGCCTATGACCCATCCATTCGCGGGTTTCTTTCCAACTAAGGTCTGGCATAGCGGCCTTTGCGTTGCGCTTCAGCAGTTCAAATGGTTGTCGAGATGCCGGCGCTTCAAGCCCACCGAATTCCACCACCCCGGCCAATCGAAGGCGACCGTCCATTGGGGTCGCGACAAACTTTTTGGCCGCGATCATTACGGGCGCTCGAGGCATGAAGTTTGGCTCATAGAGTTCGACGTGGTAGCCTCGCTCGCTCTCCAGACGTGGATGGACACCAAGTGTCTTAGCAAGTCGCTCGGACCAAGCTCCAGCGCAAATGACGACGGCATCGCATCGGATGGTCTCCGTCGTACCACCATCAGAGATGCGAACGCCAGTCGCCATTCCGTTTGCGCGATCGATCTCCCGAGCTTCTGCAGCAATGACGTTCCCGCCCAGCGACTCAAAGTGTGCTGCAAGGTCCTTTACGTAGCGACCTGGGTCCGTGATGCGACCGTGCTCACCCATCTTCACAGCAAAGCCTAAAGATCGATCGAACAGTGGGTCGAATGCCCAGAAGTTATCGCCTTCTAACTCATCCCATTCGATGCCCTTTGCCCGACGCAGCGACCAACCAAACGCATCACCTTCGAAGTGTTCGCGGCTGTTGTAGACGTAGAGGTAGTCACACGGTTTAATCCAGTGCTCTGCTCCGGTGCCGGCGGCCAACGCTTGGTGTTCCGACAGACTGTCCGAGACGACACCGTGAATCGCATCTGCGATTCGTCTCGTTTCGTCAGCTTTACAATGGGACAAATATTTGATGAGCCACGGGGCTAGCTTTGGCAGATAGGACCACTTGAGGAAGAGCGGTTGTTCCGGATCAATTAACATCTGCGGTGCCTTGCGGATAAGTCCTGGCACTGTAATTGGAACAATCGAGCAAGAGGCCAACACACCACCATTTCCGAAACTAGCGCCTTCTCCCGGGCCGGCCTTGTCGATTAAGGTGACCCGAACCCCTTCGCGCTGCAGATAAATCGCAGTTGCGACGCCTACGATTCCTGCGCCGATAATTGCCACATTCGCTGGAACTTGATGCATTGCGAACTCATCCTGGTTGGCGGATGTTGAGTCCGCCTGAGCGAGCCTCCATACTGGCAGAGCTTTGATCTGACGACAATTCCCGAAAGTTACAAGCGCAAAGTGAATTTGGCCCTTGGGCGCGGAAAAAACTAACCATTGGTTCATGCCTGTGAGAATGAGCGTCGTGGCCGTCGCAACCAATCATTAGCTACACTTGTAGAGATCCCCGCCTTGACACATGGTTTTTCGATCTGTTTGAGGTAGTGCTTTCTCATTCGTGATCGATCTGTCGAGCTCTGCGTATCGCAATGGCCAATCGATCAAACTGGGTCAGAAAAGACGAGAAGGAAACGCTATGATCGCGAAGGGCGGAAAGTCGATCTACGGAGCAAGTGTGGGGATCCTAATGCTCGATGCTAAGTTTCCCCGTATTTTGGGGGATATGGGCAATGCTTTGACATGGCCATTTCCTGTCCACTACAAGGTCGTTCGTTCTGCAACACCAGATCGGGCCGTGGTCAAGGGTGCGCACGGTCTCAAGGACGACTTTATCGCCGCGGCACGGGAACTGGTTGGTGATGGCGTTGACGGGATCACAACCAATTGTGGTTTCTTGGCACTCTTTCAAAATGATTTGAAGGCTTCGGTTTCGGTGCCGGTTGCGACGTCGTCTCTTATGCAGGTGCCGGCGGTGGCCGCGACACTGCCGCCAGGCAAGCATGTAACCATTTTGACAATTTCGGCCTCGTCTCTCTCTCCCGCTCACTTGGTCGCGGCTGGCGCGCCGGACGGCACGCCGGTCATGGGGACAGACGGTGGTGAAGAATTCACGCGGGCGATTTTGCGTAACGAATGCCTTCTTGATGTTGAGAAAGCGCGGGCAGACATGTTGTCAGCTGGGCACCAGTTAATGTCAAAACATCCAAACACTGGTGCCATAGTCTTGGAGTGCACCAACATGGTTCCTTATGCTGCTGACTTGCGGGACGAGCTCGGTGTACCTGTATATTCGATTTACAGTTTTGTGCTGTGGTTCCAGGCGGGATTGGCGCCGCGGCGATGGTGACATAGCAGGTCGTGGAGTCTGCCCACGCGAGGACAAATTTTCCAAGGTTATATGGCACCCCATCTTTCCGGACATGAACACGTTTCGCCGCAACAGACGATGGCTGCAATAGACGATGGCAGGAATAGACGATGATGGAGTGGGCATTGACACTGGACAGGCGCTCACAATATACACTGATATCTGCTGTCAAATCTGTTTGGCCACGATTTGTCAGATTGGGCTCACAGAGCTAGTCAGTTCCTGGCCACTTTGATCTCTGGGCTTGGCTGCCGCGCACGGCGAAGCTGGCCCAGATGAGGGAACTTAAACAAGCCCCGGCTGGCACCCCTAGATCCTCGATCGCATTTGCCCGTAGCGCGCAATCGGCTTCGCGAATAGCGCCAACACGCGGGACCAGCTGGAGAGAGCCATGGACGTCAATCGCCGCAAGTTTTTTGGAATCGCAGCCGCTTCACCTATCGCCGCCAAAGAAACAGCTGCCAAGATCGCAGAAGCCGCCCAAATGGAGGCTTCAGGCATGAGTCTCTTTACTGACAGCATCTATACCGGAATCTCCGTACCAGATTTCGACGACGATGACGATAGCGCCAAGCGTTCGCTCTGGGACGCTATCAAAGATCTCGGTATTCCCCAGTGGAAGCGCGATGACTTGTGGGATGATGCAAAGCGATCACGCACCATCGATCCAGACATCGCTGCGATGCGGAGCCTTTCAATGCGCGCCAAGCTCGAAATGCAGTGGCAGCGTAACTACGAAACTTTGGTGAAGCGTGCCTTTAAGCAACAAGAGATGGCACGATTGAAGCACAAGTTCTTTCAAGACAATTCTGATGTTGAGGAGTATTGACCCAGTAGTGGCGTGGCCGCCGCAACGTTAGACCGGCGGCCGCCAGATGATCCTAGCATGTTCCTAGTCAGTAGATGTCAGACGCTAGCTAGCGCCCCTCGCCAAACAGTATTTGGCAAAATGACCTTCAGGATCATGTTAACCAGATAGCTTCGCTCACATTTTGTTAACTCATAGCTGGTCAACATCGCCTTATGCGTGCCGTCGATTCGCGTTTGATGAGGAAGCTGACAGGGGGGCAGAGTGCACGGTCGTCTAGTCAAAAACGCGGCGCACCGATTCGCGAAGATAGCGATCTCGTGGCAAACCGCTTTGGCTGCCAGCTGTATGGTCATTGGAGGTGTGACCCCGCAATCGGCGAATGCCGAAGGCCCTCGGCAACTGACACTTGTCATTGGTGGCGACCTGGGTCTCGGTGGTAGCCGACAACGTGTTGACCCGCGAGGCGCGCGCCGCCATGGGCAGCTTTACCCTTGGAAAGAACTCACTCGAAGCCTTGAGACGCTGATAGACGGCGATGTTAACTTTGCCAACCTTGAATCAATTGTAACGTCCCGCAACACTTTACGTGCGGCCCGGAAGACCTTTGTGTTTCGCAGCCACCCCGTCGGCGTACAGCACCTTGTCGAAATCGGTTTCAATCTCTTGTCTACCGCTAACAATCATGTTCGCGACTATGGTGCGAATGGCATGCGTGAGACGCTCGCGGAGCTCGAAAAGCTTCGACCTCATGGTCTCCTTGCTTTTCCCGGTCTTGGACAGACCCGCGAAGATGCTGGTGGACCATCCGCAGCAATTGTCCGAGGCCATACACTCTTGATTTCTGCTATAGGTATAGGTGGCCCGCGACCAACCGAAACCCGACCAGGTATCCTCGGGTATCGGGCAGGACAGGACTTTGACGAGGCCGTCAGTCGTCTGTCGCGCAAGCAAGGCTCCTACCGCATGCTCTCTGTTCACTACGGCAGAGAACGCAGCATTCGGCCTCGCACGGCAGATTTCAAGAAACTGCGAGACCAAGCAGTCCGTGACAACGGTATTGATCTTGTGATCGGTCATCACGCTCACGTAGCTAGAGGCGTGCAACTCGTAAATGGCCGCTTGATCTTTTATGGTCTCGGAAATCTGCTACATCCAGGCATGCAAAACATGGCAAAGTTCGGGCTTTGTCAGGACTATGGGTTGCTCGCAAAGCTTCACCTTGTGGCTAAAGAAAACGACCGTCTTTCGGCAAAGGCGATCGAGGTTTGGCCGCTTGAACAGATGCACTTGAAATCTCGACGGATGAGTGGCAAGGCTGCAAAACGACGACTAGCAGTGCTGAACTCACTCGCATCAGAGCTCGATGACGCTGCCTCTGGCGCGCGCGGGGTGCAGTTTCGTGCTCGTGAGGATGGTAGTGGTCTGGCGTGCCTAAGCGGTGCGGCAGAGTCTGATGGCAGGATCGGGGAGCTTTGTAGAAGTTGGGCAGCTTTGGCCTCACCTACCGAGAAATCTCGGACTGCTAGATGCAAACAACGAAGGTACGCACGCGCCGGCCGTGTCACACGCAACTACAAGCGCAGGTCCAAGCGCAAAATTAGACGTCGAAAGT
>JBPCWA010000095.1:0-2572 GCA_051009975.1 Hyphomicrobiaceae bacterium | reverse complement strand
GACGGCTACGTCAACCGGGCGTCCGTCATACTCGCCGTTCTCGTTAAGCCAACCTTCAGCGAAGGGCTCGGTCTTTGCGTTGCCGTCCTTGTCGATAAAGGTAACCATTACGCGTGCACCTATTGGCGTTGTCCGGTTCCACGAACCGTGCTGGGCGGAAAAAATAGCATTCTTATACTTTGCGGGAAACATCTTGCCGGTATAGAACGTCATTCCGAGGTCGGCCGCATGCGCAACGGTTTCGGATACCGGATGCACCACCTCAACCGGTACTTTCTGATCCTTGTACTCGTTTGTACGAACCTTCCCTCCCCCAAACCACGGATGCCCGAAGTGTTGGCCGGGCGCAGTCTGGCGGTTTATTTCACCCGGAGGAATATCGTCTCCCATTCCATCAACTTGATTGTCAGTCCACCACAATTCACCAGTGTCTGGATGGAAATCATGGCCCACTGAATTGCGGACTCCATATGTGTAAACCTCTCGGTTTTTACCATCGCGGTCCATTCGAATAATGCCACCAATTCCGGTTTTTTTGTAGAGTTCAAGCTTGTTGGACGGAGCAACATTGTAGGGTTGACCTAAAGAAATATATAGCTTGTTGTCCGGTCCAACCTTCACCACTCTGGCTGAGTGATTGTAACTTTCTTCTTCCGCCGGGATAAGAGTCCCCTGCGGGACTATTGGAATGGCTACAACGTCCGGGCTTTCCTGGAAAAACTCGGCCGCGGGAAACATCAACACACGGTTGCGTTCGGCAACAAAAAGGAACCCGTCTTTCGAGAAAGCGACGCCATTGGGCACATCGAATTCAAGTGATGGCGCAAAGTCCTTCACCTCGTCGGCAACGCGGTCGCGATTGCGGTCCATGACCGCCCAGACCTTTTTCTTCTTGGTGCCGACAAAAACGACCGTGCCCTGGGGAGCCACAGCCATGTGGCGCGCATCGGGCACTAGTGCATAGAGGTCGATCTTGAAACCTGGTGGCATTTTGATGCGTTCAAGTATTTTGCGGATGGAGTCCGCCGCGGGGGTCTTCTGGTCGATCACGGCATGGGATTTGGTTCCAGTCAGCTTGAACTGGCCGAGCTTCTCTAGATTGCTCTGCGACCAGCCATACGTTGGAGCCAAGCCCGCACACAGGCTTGCTGCTAAAGAAACGGCAACGAAATTCTTCATAGTTTTTCCTCCTCGCTATTAGTCCGACATTCACCGAGTACGGGAACAACCTTGCCATTGTAAATTTTGGCGCCCGCGGTTGACAATAGTCGCCGTGCCCATTGACCAACCGTGCATGCTTCCGACGCGCGGTTTCGATCACACGAGGCGGGGCTGCTGCTATTTTGAGGATGCAACTCGGTTCTGAAGGCGCACCTGACGAGTCACTTTCCTTCGAGATCGAGCATATTTAAGGTCATGTAGACACCGGGGACGGGGGATAGCAGCGCGGATGCGCTGGAAGTGGTCTGAGGAGACTGCAATTTCAGCCGGTTGGGACCCGAACGTGGAGGTCACAAACTTTTGACCATTGATTCTTAAGTAGAAAATTGGGTTCGTTTCGAAATTGGGGGTTGATCAGCGGTCGCTTTGCTCAGCCAGCTTATTTTAGCGATTGCCGCTCGGTTTTCGTAGTCTGACGCCGACCCCGCGGTCCTCGTCCTTGGGGATAAAGATTATTCCAAGCTGCTCCAATGCGGCATGCAGCTTCAGAAGTGTCTTTGCTGACCCGCTGATTTCCGCGTCCGATTTCTCGATACGTTGGACCGTTGCTAAGGCCACGCCGGCTGCCAATGCCAACTCAGATTGCCTAAGCCCTAGAAGAGCGCGAGCCGCTCGTATCTGTGCAGGCGAAATCATGGCCTCAGTCCAAGTTAATTAAAATGGCATTCTTGACGCATGGTGCGTCTTTTTTTATGTACAATAACTCAATCATGTCCTCTTTAGGTGATCCTTATGATAAGTCTCAATGTCCCTCACCATCGCCTAGATGGCCAGTTGCAACTCAGCGCCCAATATCGAGAAGAGTTGCTTTCCCAGTTCCCCGATCTCGACGATGAGACCCTAGCCGACACGTTGGAGGGACTCACCGACCTCAATGAAATCTTAGTCGCGATGGTGCGGTCCGCGCTAGACGACGAAGCCCTAGCAGCGGCGTTATCCACGCGTCTTGGCGATATGAAAGCGCGGCTCGACCGGTTTACGCGGCGGGCTAAGTCAAAACGCAGTCTCGTCCTCGAGGCGATGACCAAGGCCGAGCTTAAAAAGATTGTCGAGGCAGACTTCACGATCTCGGTGCGTTCGGGAGCACCGACGGTCGAGGTGATCGAGGAAGACAGGCTCCCTGAAATCTACTGGAAGCCGCAGCCACCTAAATTCGACCGGCAGCTTCTTCTCAGCGATCTCAAACATGGCGCCACAATTGCCGGTGCCCATTTGGCTCCGCGAGCGCAGCAACTCAGTGTGAGGGTGAAATAATGCCATTTGATCAACGCCAAAGGAAAGCCCTCCAGGCAAAGCTACGCTTTGCCAACGTCAAGACACGCGTCAACAACGGGGCCACAATCCACTACAT
>JBPCWA010000094.1:0-2778 GCA_051009975.1 Hyphomicrobiaceae bacterium | reverse complement strand
CGCGAGGATATCACATGAAGTTAATTCACATCGCGCTCGTCTCCGGATCTGTCCTATCAGCCTTGACCATCCCGAGTATGGCCGCGGATGACAAAATGAGCTTCTTTATTACCAGTGTGGGTGGTGGCAACGGCGGAGATTTGGGCGGCCTTGCCGGAGCCGATGCGCACTGTGCAAAACTGGCCGAAGGGGCCGGTGTCTCGGGCAAAACCTGGCGCGCCTATCTTAGTACGACAATGTTGATCGATAGGAGCGGTGGGCGGCCGTACAAGATTACGCCTGGTGTCAACGCCAGAGATCGCATCGGCACCGGGCCGTGGTACAATGCTAAGGGCCAGAGGATTGCCAAGGATGTTGCGGATCTGCATTCTGCCAACGCTAAGATCGACAAGCACATGGCTCTCGATGAAACTGGGAAGCCGGTCAACAGCCGCGGTGACAAGCCAAACAAGCACGACATTCTAACCGGCTCGGATCCGCAGGGCCGGTACTCGACGGCCGGCGGCGACACGACATGCGGAAACTGGTCCAAAAACAGCGGAGGCTCAGCTATCGTCGGTCATCATGATCGGGGGCTGGCCTCAACAAGGCCTGGAACATGATCTCTTGGAATTCTGCGCATGGTTCGCGGGGCTGTGGGGAAGCGGACTTTCCGAAATCGGGCGGCGCTGGCCTTTTCTACTGCTTCGCGGAAAAGTAATCGATCCACCGTCGTGAAGAACCGCGCGGCACTCACCAAAGTGAACCGCTGCCGACCCGGCGGTTCACCGTTCTTCGCAAAACTCGAGAATGGCAGCCCCCTCACAGAGCATCACAACAAATTGTTGCTATGTGGTACAATCTGTACTATTTCCTCATTGAGGGAGAAGGAGCGGGGTTGGGAAACCATAAATATGAGGAAATTAGTTGGACTGGCCTTGGCAATAGGCGTGATCTCCTCTGTTGCCACGACGAGTTTCGCAGCCGAGGCAACAGACAAGACAGTCAAGGCAAGGCGCGCGTATTTTCAGGTTGTGCTATCAAATGCTGCTCCATTGTTTGGAATGCTCAAGGGTAAAGTGGCTTACGATTCCGCCAAGGCGCAGACGTTTGCCAATAATCTAAAGCTGCTTATTGAGATGAAGAATGGTCACTTGTGGACTAAAGGCTCAGATAACGGCAATCCAGAGTTGAAGGGCCAAACGCGTGCGCTTCCAACTATCTGGGAGGCAGGCTCAGATGCCGGTGCTCTTAGCAAGTCGTGGAAGGAGGCGGTTGTAGCCCTGGCTGCCGAGGCCGGCAATGGGAAAGAGGCCATGGCTGCGAGAATGAAGATTGTCGGAGAGGCCTGCTCGGCTTGTCACAAGAAGCATCGGGCCAAGGACTTCTAAATCCGGTCGTCAGCCGAAAGTAGCCGAACGGTGGTCTCGAAGGACTACCGTTGCCTCACAAGTTTGCTTCGGAGGATGCCGATTGCACGCAAATTTGCGACCGTCCAAATGGGTTCTAGCAGAACAAACTATTTGCTAGTCGACCGCCGGGAAGGCTTCTCTGCCAGGCGGCAGATCATATCGACGTGTTTGTCAAGCCATTCGTGATCAAGCGGCAACCCTGCGATTAATCTTCGGAAATAAGGTACAGCAATCGCCATCTCTACGAGTTCTCGTGTCGGAGCGTTGGGTAAAAGCTCTCCACGCTCGGCAGCAGCGGCGAAGACGGCTTCCACGCTCGCAATTCGTTCCTTCATGAAGCCTTCGATCACGGAGCGAGCTTCTTGGTCCGTAGCCGCTGCAGCGATTACTTGCGGGGCTATTCGGCCCCAAGGGGTGTCATTGAGAGCTGCCATTAATATGCCAAGCAACCACGATAGGTCGGCGCGCAACGGACCATTGGTTCTTGGAGAAATGATGGGTGGGGTCGCCGCTCGCTTGAATGCGTCATTGCGCAGTTGGTCGAGGTTCGGCCAATGCCGATAAAGAGTGCTACGGGATATGCCGGTTCGAGCGCTTATCGAAGCATGAGTCACACCCAGCACTCCTTCATGTCGAAGAACTTCTAGCGCTGCGTCTAGTGCAATGTTGCGGGTCGCGATTTGGCGAGGATCGTCTGGTTTGTTCATGGCTTGTCTTGGTGATTGCGAAGCCCCTCAAACAGTGCGTTGTTTTATGGTACATATCGCACGACATCGGTCGCCGCCGTCTTGCAGCCTTGGATGCGTTGCGTAGACGTTAACCACTCAGGAGGCAAGGGCAGATTGGTGCCTCGAACAAATCCGACTAGTTCCAGGGGGCACGATTGCTGTCCACGACGATCGACGCTAGGCGCGAGAATGTGTCGATCACGCGTGGCCTGAAGGCATCGCATCGGGATTAGGTGGACACGTCCAAACTCGACCCAACCAAATAGGAACACAGGCATGAAAATTATTTGTCAAACGGCTGTGATTCTATTGTCTATATCACTAGATACAATCACTGCCCGGGCAGAACCTCTGAAATTGTCGGAGCGAACGAGTCCTATCCCATATGTCTCCTCGCACGTCCCCCATGTGCAAGTAGGCGTTGAGCCTGTTTCCAAAATTTCAAAGGAACTTCTATTTCAGGTATCCAATATGGCGGGAATTGAGATCCGCGACACGGTGATGTCAATGCCGGGAGCCATGGGATTCCGACTGGCCAATAATGTTGAACTCGCTCGACCTGACTTGGGCGTTCGCGAACGTGAGTTTGCCCATATGCATCCCGATGGTAGTCTTCATGCATTCCTTTCTCCGGAACTTGCGGCCAGAGTCGTAGAAAC
>JBPCWA010000093.1:0-9336 GCA_051009975.1 Hyphomicrobiaceae bacterium | reverse complement strand
TTATACGTCAATGCGATTGGTCGTGGAAAGTTTTCTCAACGCATGTGGGTCCTCCAACGCGATCATATCGGCGGAAATTGGAAGCTGGGTCTTTGGGACACACAGTATTGGGGACAAAAGAACTTCCCGATTGGGCTCACGCCACCCTATTCGTGGCTTGTATCAACCGGGCGCAAGTATCCCGGCGATAAAAGATCTGGCCCAACACCGATCGGGGTATTTTCGCTCGACGAACGTCGTTACAGACTTGCACGTGGCTACGCCTCACCCGGCATGATCAATGTTGTCTACATCGATCTACACTATACGGGCGGACGACGTTCCGGAGTGGCCTTTCATGGAACCACTTACAGTCGGTATCGCCGACTGGGTTCGATCGATAGCCACGGCTGCATTCGGATGACACAGAAGAATGCGCTCGCCGTGCTCAACCGCTTGCAGGGTCGCGATGGTGTTCTCTCAAAGGAACTACGATGGGGCGATGTTCCGCGCTATTGGCGGTCTCAACGCGGCAGCACGCGCTATGGTTACACACGAAGCGGAGTGGCTTGGCCGGTGAACGAGGAGCAGAATTCCTCGCCGAACGAGCACGGCCCATTGAACGAGGCCGCACCATTGCCCCGTGTCTTAACTAAAACAGGCTATCGCGCCATTGCCATCATATTTCAGGATTGATGCACTTTATTGGCAGCAATTCCCGTCAGAAATCACCTTCAACCGTGGTTAATCCCAAGGCTTTCCAACTCTGCATCCCCCCCCGATAGTACATCACTTTGTCCATCGGAAATCCTTCACGATGCATGGCCCTGATTGCCGTCGGGGACTGCGGACAAACCGGTCCATTGCAAAATGCAATAATCCACTTGGCATCCGTGCAGTTCCAACCCGAACCAGACATCTTGCAGCCAAGCTCATCCAGGCGGCTCGCTACCTCCGTGTAAGGGATATGGTGAGCCGCTGGAATCGTTTCTTCGGCGAACCATTCCACTTCTCGCATATCTACCACACGCGTATTCGGATCGTTGAGCCCCTTCAGGACTTCGATTTCCCCAACAGGCGTGACACCAGCAACCGGTACCATCGGCTGGAGCCAGCCCTTGTTCATGGCACAGCGCGTCAACCGACGCGTGATAGTCACCTCGCCCTCATCAGTCCTGACCACATAACTCTTGTCTTGACCCATGATCCGTAATTGAGCCTCAGCCGCCGCCGTTGGGCCGACCGACGCACTGGACCAGTTGATGGCGGCAACCGCCACCAGCATCCGCCATCGCATCTTCAAGTTCCTTCAAACCGCAAAGTCCGTAGCCTGCAACCTGCAGCACATAAGAAAGTCAACATATTCAACTTTCGGCATGCCAGGCCGCTTTGATCTCGCTCATTTGAAGCGTGAGTTCTGCGAGAGGCGACAGTCAGCACGATATGCTCACCTCGAAATGCCGCATCGCAACCTGCCCGTAAGCCAGATCACACAAGCCCCGATGAAGAGCGGACCGCGTTTGAATTGAGGTGATTGGTGATTACATCGTACTCCGCTGCTTGAATGCGCCACTCACCGCCGATCGGGCTGCAGCATTCGCGCTATAATGCCTCTGGCGAGACTGTTCGTCCGCGCCAGAACATTAATCATCGTCGAAAACGCGCGGATCACATCGGGAAAACTACCCCTGATTAATATTGAGCTCGCTGATGTAGTCTTCTGCTTCACGCGTCAAGTCTGTGAGCGTCAGCCGGTCTTCGCGCGCGAACAGATCTGCGATCCAGCTATGCTCCATGCGACCGACAGCATCCTCAATCGTCAAGCGATGGACGCAAGATCCAGATTTCAAAATGTTTATCGTAACGCTGTTGCCCTCAAGTTGCGCGCGGATCTCAAGATCAGCCTGATCGAAATTGACAGCCTTCACCGCCTTTTGTGACTCCATGTGTCCCATTCCACGCTCCCTACAAGTCAATGACTGCAAAGATATTCGGGCAGCCCCGCCTCGCGCTGTCCTCTAAACGACTTAATAACCCTTGCGCGCCCACCCATCACTACAAATCGGGTCAATGTGTATATTGCTAACAACACAATGGGCTATTTTTGTAAATTTGTAAATTTACGTCTTTAGCTCTCGTAGCGTGTATTCCCGCGGCGCGCCGTATCAATCGGTAGATTCATAAAGACGGGCTGATGAGCGCGCTGCGTGCATGCCTGGCGTGGGCAGAGCTGGCAGTTGATTCCGATCGGACTGAAAATGCCCTCATCTGTCAGATTGAAGGCAGATGCGTAACCGATACTGGCAGCGAACTTCAGCTCGCAACCCAGGGCAAGTGCCATCCGATGGTCTTGCGTTTTGAAGTCGTAGACGGGACGATCGGACGTACGGCTGATTGTGAAGTAGCGATTCCCGTCTGGGAGCTCGACGAACTGGGGAAGTATTACGCCCGGCATCCGAAACGCCACGTGAACATTCCAAACTGGGCAAGATCCACCGTACTCAGCAAGTTGAAAGGGTGTCGAGTTGAAGCGCTTCGTGACGTTTCCGGCCTTGTCCACCCGTAGAAAGAAAAACGGAACGCCTTCGCGTCGCGGCCGCTGGAGTGTCGTGAGGCGATGACAAGCCTGTTCAAATGACACCCGAAAACGCGCTGCGAGGCGATCGATATCGTAGGCTGTCGCCTCAGCTGCTTCGATGAACTTATCGTAGGGCATCAAGAATGCAGCGGCAAAATAGTTCGCGAGTTCGACCTGGCAGCGTGCCGCGCCAGATTGAGATTCGATCCCGCTTGCTTCTGTTAGTTTATCCAACAGGTCCTGTTGCTCAACCAGACCCAATACATGGACAATCTGGAAGACTTGATTGAGGTGATCAAGCGCCTCGGAAAGCCTGATGACCCTGGCCCTACGATCATAGACACGGAGTGCCTCGGTCATAGCCTCTGCGGCATGCTGTTCGACAGTAATGCTGTGGTTCTTCCACAGTCGTTGCTTGAGAACGGCATAGACGTCGTCAGTCCGACACGGCTCATCTTCGCGCAGGGCTTCAGCGGCTGTTTCCAGTTCGGCGAAATAGTTTGAATGATCCCTAAAGAAATCGTGGATGAGGGTTTCTGCCGACGTCGCAAGCAGGTTTTCCGATCCCAGTTCCGCACCCTGTCGCATGATACGGTCAAGGGCTGAACGATGCATGCCATAGATCCGAATAAACAAATCAACCAGACGCGGCGCATGGTCAATTGCCGCTCGCAATTCCATCGCATCAGGAACGCGCTCGCCAAACAGAGGATCCTTCACGATCGTTCGAAGCTCAGAAAAAAGGCCCGAGGCTTCATCACGGACCAATTCCCGCCAATCCACATCGTAGACTTCTGCCAATGTCGTGAGAAGGCGAACAGAAAGGCTGCGCTGATTGTTTTCCAAGAGATTGACGTAGCCGGTGCTAATGCCCAAAGCCTTGGCCATTTGGGCTTGCGTCTCGCCGCGATCGCGCCTTAATTGGCGCAATTGGGGACCGATGAACGTCTTCGTCATGCTGGCCGTCTCTCCGCCATCGAGTGTGTCGTGCCTCTGGAGGGCTGGAACTTATTGTGCTTCTAGAGATTGAGCTCGCTAGTATTCCTCACCATACGAGTCGCTAAAAAGCTGCACCCAAAATGGGCTCAACCCTCCGTTTCGTGCATTGCATGCATTGCATGCACTTCGTTCACTTCGTTCACTTCGCGCATTTCACGGATACTTTGACCGGAAAGTTGCTCACGGGACCTCTTCTGTCTCTTCTGTCTCTTCTGGCGCTTCTGGCGCCTCAGTCGCCCATCACTCTCCTCCCTGCCTTGCCTCCCGTCTGTCAGCGTCGCTTCGCGCGAGCTGACGTTCGCGCCAGGCAACGAAACTGCCCGACGCCGCGATCAGGACCATTCCGGCTATGGACGCCAGATCCGGACGATGACCAAAAATCATAAAACCCCAAAATGTTGCAAATACGAGATAAGAGTAATCAAATGGTGCGAGCCAACTGGAATCCGCTGTCTGGTAAGCCCGCGCCAGGCCAACGTTGGCTGTAAGATTGAGCACCGAGCAAAACGCCAAGAGACCAAAGACCCAAGCCTCCAACGTACGCCACCCCGTGAACAAGAATGGCCATTGCACCACCAGAAAGTCGGGACTGAGCCATGGCGCGAGGATGAGGCCCAGACAGCCAGCAGTAACGAACACCAGCGTCACTGTCATCGACAGGGTATAGGGGTGCTCATAGCGACAAAGCTTCCGCGTGGTCAATATCATCGCCGCATAGCACAGCCCCGCCCCAACCGGCATCAAGGCAACCCACTGAAACGACGCCGACCCTGGCTTCAAGATCAGCAATGAGCCGACAAACCCGAGAAGAATTGCAATCACCCGCCGCGGCCCGACGCGCTCTTTCAAAACGACGGCCGATAAGATAGCGACAAATAGCGGAAAAACGTAGAGACCCGCGGCGATATCCGACAGAGGGAGAAACGGCAGTCCCCCGAAGAACAACGTCATTGCACCAAGCAGAAAGAGCGCTCGAAGGAGCACAGCTCCCCACCGTTTGGGTGGCGGTATCCCGCTGCCGTGTACCAACCGCACAACGGCAAACAACAACAGTCCATTCATACAGCCGCGGACTACCTGCATCTGCCAAAGCGAGATTTCACTGCTCGTGATCTTGATGAGACCATCCTGGAGCCCGAGGAGAAAGAGGCCGCCGACCAGAAGACCTGCGGCCTGTTGGACATCGTCCTGGTGTTGGGGATCTTCAACGCTGGATGGTTGGTTCATGAAAAAGCGATTCTGACCCTCCCAAGCGTCCCGAAATCAGCCATCGCCGTGTCACCCGGCCCAACGCCTGCCAGCCCGGTACACGTTCCAGTCGATACGATGTCGCCGGCACGCAGACCGCGGCCGGTCGTGGCTTGCTGATTGGCCAGCCAAACCATCACATTCAGTGGATCACCAAGCGCCTCAGCGCCTTGGCCATGCCCCGCCTGCGCACCATTGACCACGACTGTCACATCGTGTGTCTTCAGGTCCATGTGCGGACGTAGCTCATGCCAATCACCGACCACAAGTGCAATATTGGCACCGCCGTCCGCCGTTAGCAGAAACCGCCCCTTGCCGGCAAGCCCGCCTGCAATGCGAGTACCAACGACCTCGATAGCGCCCGCCACGCCACCAATCGCCTCCAGGACGGTCTCATAAGAATAGGGGGCGCCAGATGCTGGCAGGTCCTTGCGTAGCTGAAACGCGAACTCACCTTCAATGGCGGGCATCTGTGCCCCAGCGACTGCGAATTCGGCCGGACTCGACATCACATAGGGCGCCAACAGCGAGCCAGCAGAAGGCTCATCTGTCCCCAGAAAACGCTGCGCTTCGGCACTGGTCGAGCCGACTTTGAAACCAACAACCTCATATCCTGACTGCGCGACTATCTCGGCCTGGACGTCGTAGGCCGCAGCCATATCCACCGGTTCTACGATATCATCGATCTCGACAATGCTACCTGACGCGCGCGCGCGCCAAAGCCTCTCCGACAATTCGCCCATCTAGCACCATTCCTCTCTGTCACGGTGATCTCGCCGCATGCAGCAAACGCGGGTCGCACGCAATCACTTCTACCTGAAAACCAATATCTTGCGACGGTCGAAGCTTCGCGCCAACCACATATCCAACCCTCACGCGATCCAACCGCCATGTGATGAAGTGATGGGTCGTATGGACCAAGGCCGGCAACTTCTGGTGAGGTGCCCTTCACTGTCGCATGTTCACCATCGCGCTTCCAAGACCTTGAAATGTCGGACGCACACCAAAACATCTGATGCCTCCCCTTGTCCACGACCAAACAAACAGCGGGAAACGGCGTGACAGTCAGTGCAGCACGAGACCGTCATGGAATCTGAGCATGGAAAAACGAAAAGCACCATGAGTGAAAAGTTGGCATTGCCGTTGGCCGGTGTGCGCGTTCTCGATCTTTCTCGTGTACTCGCCGGGCCCTATTGCACGATGATGATGGCGGATATGGGAGCCGACGTCATCAAGATTGAAAATCCGCGCGGGGGCGATGACTCACGTAGCTACACCGTACCAAACCACCATGGCCACGCGATCTACTTTCTCTCTGTCAATCGCAACAAACGTTCAGTAGCACTCGATCTAAAGTCAGAAACTGGCCGCACCATCTTTCTTAAATTGGTGGCACATGCTGATATAGTCGTCGAAAATTTCCGGACCGGCGTGATGGAACGACTGGGTCTTGGCTATGATACACTCAAAACCATAAAGCCCGGTTTGGTCTATTGTGCAATCTCCGGTTATGGCCGCGATGGGCCAAACGTTACGGTGCCTGGCTACGACCCTGTCGCTCAGGCAGAAACCGGGCTGATGTCGATGAGCGGCGAAGCCGCCGGCGCACCGGTTCGGACAGGTTCCTCGATTGTCGATATGGTATGCGGCATGTTTGCAGCTCACGCTGGAGTTGCAGCCCTGCGCCATGCCGAGCGCACCGGTGAGGGGAGATTCGTCGAAGCAGCCTTGCACGAAGCCGGCCTTAACATGTTACTGAACTTTGCAACGGCTCATTTGACAACTGGGCAAGAGCCTACTCGCGCTGGCAACTACAGCCAGTTGGCTCAACCCGCGGGGCTCTATCAAACATCGGATGGCCCGCTAATGATCGCAGCCGGAAACGACGCACTGTTCGCCCGGCTGTGCCGTGGCGTCCTTGCACGCCCCGACTTGGTGGACGATCCGCGCTTCATCGATAATGCATCCCGTGTCCACAACACCGTTACCCTGCGCAATACGCTTGATGCCTTACTCGGAGCGGACACGCGTGCCAGTTGGGTTGAAAAATGCCGCACTGCCGGCGTGCCGTGCGGTGGTGTTGCAAGTGTTGCAGAGGCCTTCGCATCAGACGTCGTGGCAGCGCGCGGTGTCATTCAGAATGTCTGCCACGCGGATCTTGGCACCTATCGGGCATTGATGCCGCCGGTCCGGTTGCACCAAAGCGAACCCACGCCCCTTTTTGGTGCCCCCGTCCTTGGCGAACATACGCGTGACGTCCTCAAGCAACTCGCAGACCTGACCGATGCCGAGATTTCGACATACGAGCAGGATGGAACCGTTCACACGATGTAAGTGATATCCCTTCTCTTCCCGTTAGGTGCTGGCGCAGAAAATCGATTGTCACACGAACCTTGTTCGGCAGAAACCGACTGCTTGGGTAGACGATCCTGGCTGCCGTCTCAAACGTCGTCGCAGCAACTTCGTATTGGGGATATCGATCAACAAGACGGCCAGCTGCCAAGTCTTCGTCGATCAGCCAATCGGCCAGCAGCGCACATCCCAGACCGACTCGCGCACAATCACGCAACACCACGGCGTTCGAGACAGTTATCCGACCACGCACCGCGACGTCCGACACTGTCTCCGAGGTCCTGAGAAACCGCCAACAGGACCGATACCCCGGCAGCGCGAATAATGGCACGCCTAGGTCCGCGAGATCGTCTGGACGCGGGGAGGGACCGCAATTGCGCGCGCGCAACGCTGGCGAAGCTCCCCAACCGCGCAACTTCGATCAGCAATCTTAGGTTTTCGAGATCAATTCACGAAAAAAATGCGCGAATTTATTGACCGCGCAACGCTTTATGTGTGGTCCCATCCGCTGCAAGATCATAGCATCAAGCGGGCGGCGTTGGCCCAGAGTTCAGGGCAGGAAAAAGAGCAGCTAAAGGGGCTGAAATGGCAGAGATGAGAGAGCTTGCTGGAAAAGTCGCGATCGTGACCGGGGCGAGCCGCGGGATCGGCGCGGCGACGGCAAAGGAGTTGGCCTGCCATGGCGTCCACGTCGTCTTGGCCGCGCGTTCTGACGCCACCATCGCGCGTATTGCCAACGAACTGTCGGCGAACGGTCCGCGGGCAATCGCCTGCACAGCCGATGTCAGTCGCTACCGCGATGTCGAGGAGGTCGTCACGACCTGCCTGAAGACCTTTGACCGGCTAGATATTCTGGTCAACAATGCCGGTGTCATCGAGCCAATAGCCCGATTGACTGAGTCCAGCCCTGAAGAGTGGTCTCGCGCGGCTGATATCAACTATAAGGGCGTCTACTACGGCCTGCGCGCCGCTTTGCCGATCATGCTCGAACAGAGGAGTGGTGTGATCGTCAACATTAGTTCCGGAGCTGCCACAAGCCCACTTGAAGGCTGGAGCCAATATTGCTCGAGCAAAGCCGCAGCACTGGCGCTGACGAAATGCGCGGACAAAGAATATCGCGATCACGGCATCCGAGTTGTTGGCCTCAGCCCGGGGACAGTTGCCACTGAGATGCAGGTTGTTATCAAGGCATCGGGCATCAATCCGGTGAGTCAACTAGATCCTTCAGTCCACATACCCGCCGATTGGCCGGCGAAAGCCGTTGCATGGCTTTGCACGTCTGCGGCTTCCGACATTGCGGGTGAGGACCTGTCTTTGAAGGACGAAACCGCACGTCGCCGCATCGGCCTTGTCCCATAAGACAACGCGCAACTGTGAGCGACATTCCGTCCACTCAATTGCGGCAACGGATTGCGCAGGCGGTCGGATCCGATAAAATCCGAACCGCGCGGATTCATTCCGCCAAACACGCATTCTCGCAGTTGCCCAACTGATCTGGCGCGCTACGACTTGCGCGCCACTACTTGCGCGTACTTGCGCGCCACTACGAGGCCGAACTTTCGCGGCCTGCAGACAGGAGGTCGTCCATGTGTGGTCAGTCCGTCATTATGTCAGTGAAAGAGCGCATGCTGTCGCGCCGCGATCTCATGTTGTCGACAGTTGGCGCCGCAGCCATGGGCGCAGCAGCGACGACGGCACCTTTGGCGGCCTTTGCCGCAACGCCCAAGACTATCAGTGACTTGACCCACGAGTTACACGAAGAGTTTCCAACATTTGGAGGCGGCCAGCAGTTTTTCATCGAACAAAAGTTCAATTGGAAGGACCATACCTTCAATCTCTTCGAGCTGCGCCTGAACGAGCACACCGGAACACATATCGATGCGCCATTACATTTCTCCGAGGACCGCCAAAGCGTCGCCGAGATCCCAGTCTCTAACCTCGTCGCCCCGATTGCCGTCGTCGATATCCGCGCCAAAGCCGCCGATGACGCCGATGCCCAGGTAACCCCGGACGACATTAAAGCCTGGATCGCCCGACATGGTCCGATCCCCGATCGGGCGTGTGTTGCCATGAATTCGGGATGGTCGGCGCGTGTGGCAACAGCCAAGTTTCGCAATGCTGACAGCAGTAAAGTCATGCACTTTCCCGGGTTCCACGTCGAGACGTCGCAGATGCTGCGT
>JBPCWA010000092.1:0-2508 GCA_051009975.1 Hyphomicrobiaceae bacterium | reverse complement strand
CAGGCGCGTCGTCCTTAGTTGCTTCGATAACTGCTCTCTCGCCAAACCTGTCTACGCTGGCTTCTATCAGCCCGTAACAAAATGCTTCCAGTGGTCTTGGCGAGGTATAGACAATTCTTAGATGATCGTCGGAAATCCGCCGCGTATCAAAGCGTGGCAGTTCCGCATCCGGATAGAGTTTGCGGACCTCAACATGGATTTCCTCTTCCACAGCCTCGAGCAGTTCCATTGAATTGCTCTTATCAACGAAACTTTCGGGAAATTTCTCTCCGAATTGTTCCATCATCCAATGGCCAAACTTCTTCTGTAAGATTTCGCCACTTACTCCTGAATCAGCGCTCAAGCCTTCAACGATCTTGACCAGATCAGAGCATGGGTAATTGCCAACAGAAGTGAAAGCGCCGTCCGTGGACAACTCAGCTTCGTCAAGAACTTGGTCGACGACATCCTCCCCAAAGGCATCTTCCGCCATTTTTATCAGCTCAACTAGGACAATTCCCTTCATTCTGCAGTTCCCCTAAAGTCAGGTTCTTCAGTCGGTTCAAGCAACGTCCACAGCCAAGACTGTGTCACCTGGAAAGATCGCGGAGCGCCACCGGCATCAGGTGCTGCCGTTACGCCTGCCTCGACAAAACCATGGTCCCTATTGTCAGCAATATGCAGCGCATCTAATCGTCTGGACATGGCCCTCCAGGCGGCAATGTCGTGGTCATTCAGTCCGCTTTGTCTATCTTACCAAGCCCGTGTTCAGGCTCTGCCCCAGGTGAGCCGAACGGAAACTCATTTGTCACTTGAATTTGATCAATCGAACAGTCGTACCGATGCCGGCTGGTTCAGCGGTGCGTTCAGGAAGTGCTTCCTGGTTTGGATCTAAGCTCTGCCCAGAGCATCGATTGAAGCCTGGCTTGATCGTCGATTGGTTGTATCCGCTCATCTGGACGACCTCGCCCGCCGCGTTGGACGACGGCTTCGGCGAATTCATTCGTGACATGTTGCATCATCTTGCGATGAAGAACCATGAGACCGTACATCTCACCTGATGCGCAAGAAGCACGACCGTGAAAAAATTGAACGTTTGGAGTGGATTGCGCGGTTCATTCCGTTTGCCGCACCGAGGCTGTCGCCCACCGCTGATCCGTGTCCTATGTGCGCTTGCGTCGCACGGCAAGGCATGTTGCGCCGCACAAAACTGCCACCACATCAGGGAAGCCCGCGTGGATGAGCGTTGGAGCAGTGAATTTGCATGCAAGTGGACTGGATACAAGTTGATATGACCCAGCACTCGACAAATACCAAGACGGTAGAAAACCTTGAACCAAACGATTGTCGCTGGCCAATTGGCGATCCGCGGCATTCTAATTTTCAATTCTGTGGCGCACAACAGGCGATTGGTCGGCCCTACTGCCAACATCATTGGGAAATGTCTTTCACCCCGTCGAAGTCGCGCCAGCCGCCCAAACAGCCGCTCCGGATCGAGCAAGCCGCCTAACAATTGGGCGCACACCGATTTCTGCGAAGGCGCATCCGGAATTGATTCCGGTCAGTTTATTCGCCAGTCTGTTCTTGTACAAGATAACAGTCATTTCGGCTGTCGGCGCTGCAATTCTAAGGCTGCATGACGGTCGCCATTACATAATTTCGTCGAGCAACCGGTTCGTCGAACAGCCGGCGATCGTATTGGATTGCATCGCCGCTCGAATTATCCAATCCAGATCACGGAGCACCCACGGAGCACCCTATGGAGCGCGCGGCGCCGTCCGCGATTTAGGGAGCTAGTGACCTGGGTCCGTATGGATGTCATCAACGGCTCGCATCCGCGCACTTTACCTGCCTTGTCTGGATCGCGACGATGATGGAAAATCAGGGCCGATCGGGGATGATGAGGGCTCCGATCGCGCAATGCTTTGGCTGCTTTGCTCTCGAACGCGCTGTGACCGCTTTTCGCGAGAATCCCAGTTAAACCCACCACTCTCGGTCAGCTTGGATACGACCCTGGTCTTGATGAGATTTTCTGGCGACCGCACTGCGAACACGAGAGGCGTCTGCCTGTCGTCGGCAGAGCATCACATTTTGAGCAGGAAAACGAGCCTTCGCGTGGAACAACCAACAGTCTTCATAGATTTAAACGCCCCGCTTCGAGATACTGGTAATCTTTTGGTAAGCAATATCTACGACCTTCAATAGCTAGCGTTACAGATCCTTCTCACATTCAAAATACTATTACGTGAAAAATCCCATCACTGACTTCAGCGTAGAAAACTCGCTGAGTTCAAAATCGATTTTCTAATTCTCTACTATTATCGTGTTTGAGTGTTGCGACGGGTCGACAAATTCTGGTGTCTTTCCGTTCGGGTTTCGGCGACCTTAATCAGAGCACAATCTTGCAAGGAGGAGCGTTTTGGTAGAGCGCACTGATCTTGAAAATCGTATTGAGCGGCATTTCCCGTTTGCCTGGAGAGGCTTTACAAGGATTGTGCTCGCTTGTCTGATCGGGTCTCTTCCAATTTC
>JBPCWA010000091.1:0-2968 GCA_051009975.1 Hyphomicrobiaceae bacterium | reverse complement strand
CCTTTTCATTTTGTGAGTGGCGCACTGGCGGCGTATCGCAATGAGCCGAAGGGCAAAAGCGTCGTTTTCGGCTTTAACGTCCCTCAGACTGGTGCGTATGCCGATGAGGGGGCCGACGAGCTTCGCGCGTACAAGCTTGCTGTTCAGCACATCAACGGCGAAGGCGATGGCGGAATGCTGAGCACTTTTTCGTCAAAGGAGCTGAAGGGGAACGGCGTCAACGGCAAGAAGGTCGAATTTGTAACGGGTGACACGCAGACCAAATCCGATGCGGCCCGTGCTTCTGCAAAGCGCATGATCGAAAAGGACGGCGCGGTAATGATTACCGGCGGTTCGTCCTCTGGCGTTGCCATTGCGGTGCAGGGCCTTTGTCAGGAAGCAGGCGTCATCTTCATGGCAGGCCTGACGCACTCGAATGACACGACCGGCAAAGACCGCAAGGCCAATGGTTTCCGTCATTTCTTCAATACTGAAATGTCAGGCGCGGCGCTCGCTCCAGTTCTTAAAAATGCGTTTGGCACCGACCGCGTCGCCTATCACTTGACGGCTGACTACACTTGGGGTTGGTCGCAAGAGGGATCCATTAAGAAATACACCGAGCAGCTGGGCTGGCAGACGAACAAGGCTGTGCGCACGCCGCTCGGAGCTGGTGACTTTTCTCAGTACATAACGCCTGTTCTCAATTCTGGGGCCGATGTTCTGGTGTTGAATCACTATGGAAAGGACATGGTCAATTCTCTGACCCAGGCCGTTCAGTTTGGCCTTCGCGACAAGCAGGTCAACGGCAAGGACTTTGCTATTGTCGTGCCGCTTTACAGTCGCCTGATGGCGCAAGGCGCCGGCAAGAATGTTGCAGGCATATTTGGATCGACCAATTGGCATTGGTCGCTCCAGGACGAGGGCTCGAAAACATTCGTCAAGTCGTTTGGTAAGGCCTATGGCTTCCCGCCATCCCAGGCCGCGCACACCTGCTACGTTCAGGCGATCCTCTATGCCGACGCGTGTCAGCGGGCCGGCACATTTGCTCCGTGCGAAGTCGTCAAAGCTCTTGAGTGCTTCAAGTTCGACGGGCTTGGCAACGGTCCAACCGAGTATCGCGCCGAAGATCATCAGTGCTTCAAAGATGTTCTTGTCGTGAAGGGCAAGGAAAAGCCAGCCACTAAGTTCGACGTCCTTGAGGTTGTTGAGGTGACGCCGCGCGCGCAGGTTGAGTATACCCCCACAATGCTCGGTGGTCAGCTCGGTGCCTGCAACAACGGCGCGTAGCGGAGAACCAACGGGCAGGTCCGGCGCTGGCGCTGAATGCGGCGCGGACCTGCCCACCTCCGCTTGATTGAGAACCCCAGCTGGCTCTTTGTTCTTCGGGATGCTCCCGGGCCCGGCGGCCGGGCTGGCTGGGCGGCGTTTGAGATGCGCGCCGTGTTAACGATTTGACTTTTTGACTTAGGATTGGAGAGCGCAGATGGATGCCATTCTGCTTCAAATCCTTAATGGTTTGGACAAAGGCGGGGCCTACGCCCTGATCGCGCTGGGTTTGACTCTCATTTTTGGCACGCTGGGGGTTGTGAATTTTGCCCATGGCGCGCTGTTCATGCTTGGCGCCTTTTGCGCTGTAACTGTCAATAAATTGCTTTCTCTTGAAAAGGTTGTGCTGGATCCCACGCAAACGACAGCTTGGGGCACGCCGGTTGAGATTAGAACGCCCTTTGTCGAGTTGTGGTTCGGCGATTTCGGGTCGTTTTTGGTCGATTATTCCGTTCCTGTCTCTATTTTGTTGGCAATACCAGTCATGCTTTTAATTGGTGTTGTGATGGAGCGGGGCCTCATTCGTCACTTTTATAAACGAGCGCATTCAGATCAAATCCTGGTCACGTTTGGTTTGGCGATTGTCATACAGGAAATTATCAAAGCTCAATTCGGGGCAAACCCCATTCCACAATCCGCGCCTGCGGTGTTCTCTGGATCTGCCGATATTGGGGCAATTTTTGGGTTCGATCCGGGAACGATTGTCTATCCCTACTGGCGGCTCGTTTATCTCTTTTTCTCTTTCGTCGTCATAGGTCTTGTGTTTTCCTTTCTGCAGTTCACGACTTATGGAATGGTTGTCCGCGCGGGCATGGCGGATCGGGAAACTGTCGGACTATTGGGTATAAATATCCAGCAACGATTTACCGTCGTGTTCGGCATCGCGGCAGTCGTCGCTGGGCTTGCGGGCGTAATGTACACGCCGATTTTGCCGCCAGACTATCACATGGGTATGGACTTCCTGGTCCTCTCCTTTGTCGTTGTGGTCGTGGGTGGGATGGGTTCACTGCCGGGCGCTGTTGCGGCGGGGTTCCTTCTTGGCGTCTTGCAATCATTTGCGTCGATGAACGAAGTCAAAAGTTTGTTTCCGGGCATTGATCAGATCATTATCTATCTCGTCGCGGTTGTAATTCTGCTCGTTCGTCCGCGTGGTCTCATGGGTCGCAAGGGCGTGATGGAGAGCTAGTGATGAACACCTCCCCCAAAAATGATTTGCTCCTCATTGCAGGGTTTGCAGCAATAGTGCTTCTCAGCCCGCTGTGGCTTCAGCCAATCGGAGCGGCGTATCCCGACCTGCTGCAGAAATTTGCAATCTTTGGCATCTTTGCGATTGGCTTTAACATTTTGTTTGGCCTCACTGGCTACCTGTCTTTCGGGCATGCCGCCTTCCTGGGCGTTGGCTCCTACGCAGCGGTGTGGTCGTTCAAGCTTTTTACAATGAATGCGCTACCGGCGTTGTTTTTTAGTATTGTGTTTACGAGCGTTTTTGCGCTGGTTATTGGGTATATTTCTCTTCGGCGTGCCGGCATCTATTTCTCTATTCTAACTCTAGCCTTCGCGCAGATGTCCTACAATTTGGCCTATTCGGTCCTTACGCCCATTACCAATGGTGAGACCGGACTCCAGCTCGCGCTCGATGATCCACGAATGGTAGATAGGATGT
>JBPCWA010000090.1:0-3606 GCA_051009975.1 Hyphomicrobiaceae bacterium | reverse complement strand
CTTTGCACATGTGGTTGTCCGGGATTCTTGTGGCGCCGAACTCGGTCTGCGAGCCAAGATTCTAGATTGTTTTGCGCATCAGCTATCAAGCCACCCTCTGCAGCCTGCCTTACTACCATCTCGAACTTCGTACCTGGTTTCATAATGCTGGTGTCATTGCCGTGAAGCAGCTCCCGATAGCGAACGTTGGAAATGACCAATGCATCCGTGTCGTCATAAAGCGCAAAGCCTTCGCTGATGTTGTCAACGGCCGCCCGCAACTGAGCCTGTGCGCGTTGGGCTTCGGCTTCGGCTTCTGATTGCAGCTTAAGAACACGCTGCTGCCCGATCGCCAGCCAGATTATGCCTGCCGCCAAAACGCCCAACGCAGCAAGCGGGACGATCAACTGGCTGCGCAGACGTCGGAGCGTGTTGGTTTGACGTTCGAGGATCTCATGTGCCAGCCGGTCGGCTTCGGTCGTCTTGTCGAAGATTCTGCTCAGCGTGTCCCGCGCTCGCGTTGCAATGAGTTGCAACACAACGGGAGAGGTCGGCGAAAGATCACCAAAGCCTTTGTGCAACCATAACTGAATGTCCTCGACCGCGGGCTCCATGACTGCATGGAGCGCCGATGCCCCGATCAGGGTGTCAAAAGAATAGCGTTCGCGCATTGTGCGAAGATCATTCTGGACCACGCGAAGATGCTCACGAATACTCTCGACGTTGCCGGATGTCTGGTGAATGCGCGCTGCTTCAGTTACCGCAAGGAACTCATAGAAATTTCGAGCGACTCGCTCCATCGCCCGCTTCTCGCCCACAACTCGAAGTGGAAGTTCTTCTTCTACTTGGCGAACAGTAACTTGAACGTAGGCGATGACAGCGAGGCACGCGCAGACAACTGCCACGATCAGCACGACCATCCGTAATTGTGAAGCTTGTTTCCTGGTGCCGGTGGTCATCGTATTTCTTGTAAACGGGCCGATGGGGAAGCTTCAAGCAGTGCCCGAACGTTACGTCATTGCTTTAGTACACCGGCCTCGCGATAGTATCGGGCAGCCCCATTATGCAATGGTACACCAACCCCCTTGAGCGCCGTCTCTAACCTAACTTGTTCACCCTTGGGGTGACCTTTATCCAGCAGAACCCGAGTGCGCTTGCTCCATAGCTGGGCGGTAATTTGATAAACGAGTTCCGGGTCGAGATCTTCTCGAACGATCAATTGCGTGCCGATGTCTACCGTCGGCACGTCAGCTTCGACCCCGGCATAGGTACCGCCTGGAATCACCCCGCGAGCAAAATATGGCCGATCGGCAACAAGCGATTGAATTGTCCGGTCACTCAGCGGGATAAGTCTGACGGGAAGGCGGCGGGATACGTCAATCACCGACTTTGTCGGAAAGCCGGCCACAAAAAAGAATGCATCGAGCTTTCCCTGCGCCAGCATCGGCCCGGCGTGGATGTGTTTGATGTAGAGAGCGGTAATGTCTGACTTGCGAATCTTCTCGGACGCCAAAATCATCTCTGCAGAAGCCAAAGTTCCTGACCCCGGCTCATCAAGCGCTACGCGCTGACCGATCAGATCGCGAACCCTTTTTAGACGGGAGGCGGCCGAACCTACGATGTGCAGGCTGCCGGGATAGAGGTTTGCAATGACCCGGATACCTCTAAGAGGTCCCTTACTCTCAAATCGACCGGACCCCGAGTGTGCCCAGTAAACGACATCAGCCTGCGCGAGGGCGGCCTCAATTCGGCCTGCAGATATAGCTTCAACGTTCGCGACCGAGCCATTGGATATCTGCGCAACCGCCAATAGATTGGGCACGCCACAGTGCTCCGGGGCAGCACAGTTTCCGGTCTTTCTTGCGTCGCTGAGGCCCTTCGCAATCAGTGACCCTATCGGATAAAACGTCCCAGCTTTGCTGGCGGTCGATATCCGCAGGATTTTCGGTGCCCCTGCAGATCGCACTTCGCCCACCCAGTTCGTCATGGCAAAGCAACTGACAATAAGTGCGTAAGTAAGATCGCGCGCGCCCGACTTCCTCACTTTCGATACCATTGAGTTATCTCCCCACCCCGGTCGCTCAAATTCTTTGCCATGACAAAATCGCGCTTGGCGTAAAGCGTGTTTGTAAGCTCATTTTGCATCACCCTCTGCAATTAGTTCGGCGGGAATACTTATCTTCGCTTCCTTGAAGTACCGAATAGCGCCCGCGTGCAACGGCAACGGGAGACTCGTAAGTGCACTCTTCAACGTGATTGCACGTGCGGCCTGGTGCATGGTTCTCAGGAACGTCAGGTTCTCATAGATTGCCTTGGTGAGTAGATAGACAATTCGCTCATCAACGTCGGCACGTACAGCCAAGAGATTGGGCTGGGATATCGTCGAGACGGCTTTCTTTTGAGCCGGGTAAGTGCCCGCCGGTATTGTATATTTTCTCCAAAGCCTGCGCCCGCCGTCAGCCTGCTTTGCCTGTTCTTCCGTAAAGCTCAACATCGTGGCCTGCCCCCCCAAGGCCGACAATGCGCGCGTCACGGCAGCCGTCGGGACGCCGCCGGGGGTACCGATAGCTACAACCTTGCCACGCGTTAGCGCATCGGCGCTTGGCCCATAGCCAGCCGTGACGAGCTTGAAATCCTGATCGATATCGATCCCTAGATTTTGCAGCAGAACGCGGTTCGAACTTATCGTCCCAGACTCCCGCTTGCCGAATGCAACCGGTTTTCCCTTTACCCGGGTCAAATCCGAGATTGTACCCGTTCGCACGTGTTCGCTCAGAATGACGAACTGCTCGACATTCTCCCACAGAGTCATGACCGATCGCAGGTTCTTTTGCGGTCCAATATCTGCCAGCGGCCCTTGGCCGTATCTGGCATAGTAGCCGAACAGGCCCTGGATGATCGCAAACTGTGCTTCGTTATCGCGAAGCAGACGGATATTCTCTGCCGATCCGGCAGAATTTATTGCCGCCAACGATATGTTGTGGGTCGTCCCCAGTTTGGCTGTGGCCAACGTTGCGAGCGCGACGCCTACGGGATAGAAGGTGCCGCCCTTGCTTGCGGTCGCAATGAGGAAGTTCTGCTTCTTGCTGGCCGCTTGACCAGGTGCCGTTGCGAAGCTGAACAGCACTGCTAGCAGGAAGCTGACGAGCGCACGTCGCACCGCGTTATTGGTCATAGGCAGATCTCGATGCTTGGCAAAAGAAGCTCGGCCAATCTTATCTGGTCGTGGCATTTCCTGGCAATCTATAACTCTGCTCTATTGATGTACGAGGTAGCATGACTGTTACGTGCGCGATCAGCGTGACCGCAGCAGAGTACTTCATGCCCGCTTCCGAGTTCATTTCAACCGTGCTGGTGATGTCTGACGAGGTCTTTTGACCTGCACTCTGAACTTGCCCTCTCTGATCTTAGTGGACGTGTGGCAAGTCGTCCGAGGCATGTGTCGACTTTGCACTCCCGAGGTCATGACAGCGCGTGTCCAATGATTGCTCGTTTGCATTTGTTGCCGTGGTCTGCCCCTGTGATACTGCATCCACTCAGGACTGGTTCGAGTCAAAAGCAGACCTGAGCAGCTGCAGCAAACTATGACCGCTTTGCGCCCGGAAGCGGACGTAAGCAGGTGCAGCA
>JBPCWA010000089.1:0-5642 GCA_051009975.1 Hyphomicrobiaceae bacterium | reverse complement strand
AGCTTATCGAGAATAAGCGACCGGGGTGGCGCAATGCCAAGCACGCTGCGCAATGGAGCTCGACACTACAAAATTATGCGTACCCGCATCTCGGTCACCTCGACGTTCGGCAGATTGACACGAAAGGCGTCGTCGCTGCACTGCGACCGATATGGACGGTAAAATCGGAAACCGCCAGCCGGGTCCGTCAACGCATCGAAGCTGTGTTGGACTATGCGGCCGCGATTGGTTTGCGTGATGGCGCCAATCCAGCACGGTGGCGCGGTCATCTAGAAAATATTCTACCTAAGCCATCGGCAGTGCGGAAGGTGCGCCATCATCCAGCTTTGGATTGGCGCGAGATGACCCAGCTCTTGAGCAACCTCGCCAGGCGCGACGGTATCTCCGCGCGCGCGCTTGAGTTTCTGATAGTGACGGCGGCGCGGTCAGGGGAAGTCCGCGGCATGCGCTGGGCCGAAATAGATATGAAGGCCAAGACCTGGACGGTGCCGGCATCGAGGATGAAGGCAGCCAAGGAGCATCGGGTGCCGCTGACTGGTCGCGCGATGCAAGTTCTAGGCGAACCGGCCCCCAAAGAGGCGCTCGTGTTCCCCTCACAGAATGACACCGATCGACCGCTCAGCGATATGGCTCTGACAGCAGTTCTTAGGAAAATGGACCGTGAAGATATAACAGTCCACGGCTTTCGATCGACTTTCCGCGATTGGGCTGGTGAGACGACCGCGTTCCCTCGCGAAGTCATCGAGGCAGCGCTCGCACACCGGCTCAAGGACAAGGCTGAGGCGGCCTACGCGCGTGGCGATCTGTTCGATAAGCGGCGGCAGTTGATGCAGGCTTGGGCTTCTTTCATCAGCAAGGCGTAAGGGATCCAATGGACACGGTGTTTTTTGTTCACAGCCGTACGGCCGAGCGCTTTCACGACTTGCTTGCCTAGTTCATCTCCGGTCACCCATCATCCTTGGCATCCAGGAACGGCGGGCAGGATTGCACTACGAGGCAAACGACTGCTCCTATGGCTTTATGTATTCAGCGCTTGCCACCTCGATGATGCCCGCCGGACTGCCGACGTCGGCCGAGGATAAGGCTGTGGCCAAGGGGCTGGTAGCGGCCCTGAAGGATCCGAACGAGACTTAAGGGGTGGCAGCACTCATTTCCAGACGATTTCGGACCTGACCAACAAGTACTATCGCTTCAGATCCCCGATCGCCCCATCAGACGTGTTCTTTGATTTCGAAGCGAATAACTTTGCCAAAGGGCGGGCCGGTTCGTCTGATCAAACGGATCGACCTCTACGCTCAATAGGGCTGGAGCGGCGACGTGATCCTGCACTTGGTCGCGATACGGGAAGATATATATGAACAGTCTATCGAGTGACGGCAATGGGGAATCAGAATGGTAATCAGGGGCGTGTTGGCATTCTTGCTGTGCTCGATGGTGGTTGTGTCTAGGGTTTGGGCGGAAGGCTTCGCTCGTGAAACCACCTTGTTAGATAGTGCTTCATCGCGCTCCGTTGGGCTTTAGCGACGAAACAGCGTGAGGCGTCCTGAACCAGTACTACTGTGCATCGTGACTGATTGCCGATTGCCGCGCAACGTGATGCGGATCCGACCGCGGATGTTGAAGTCGCTATTGTAGAACTGCCCGGTGTAGCTGTTACGACCCGTTTTCTTGACGCGTCACGTCTGATCGATGTTCGCGCCCTGGCTGGCGCACCGGGCTTTCACACTGTACGCTGCGGCCGAGCTGCTTGAGATCCAGACACGGCATCGCACGCGCTCGCGATGTCCCTTGGCGGGCGAGATGTATCCGCTGCCGCGCCAATAGCCTTCAAGCCCTATGGATTGCGCCTGGACCTGCGAGCTGAATGCGACGCCAAGCATCGTGAACCAGAGGACGCAATAGGCAAGCGGTAGAGACCTACGAGATTGTTGAAGGTGGGTGAGGAAATTGCGGCGCATGTGGCGATCAAACTGAGACTAACTAACCAAGTGCGCACGATTGTGGCGCAGGTTCAGTGTCGCTTCAAGCACAGCTGTAAAGAAGGTTGTTTTCTGCCAATCCGGCAGCGAGAGCGGCGCATGCAGCGTTCCAAATCAGCCGGTTCAGCCCAGAGATTTCTTTCGACACACGCCGCTATCTACAACACGTTCAACGTCCAGCGTCATCTCATCTCACGTCGAACACTTCGGCAGTTTCGTGCTGCTGCGATGGAGAGATGGCAAGACGTGACAGCGGCAGCTTGAAATTGGATAGCCCTAGATCAACAGCGATCGATGCTTGTTAACGTGACAACGCCGTAGTTATATTTGAGTTGGTTTGGTTATCGAAGTTCGGGGTTCGCTTCCCGATCGACACTCAATAAAGCAGAATCTATGATTATTGGAACAGCGGGTCATATTGATCACGGAAAGACGTTGCTCGTCAAAGCCTTGACCGGAGTAAGTACGGACAGGCTCAAGGAGGAGAAGGCGCGCGGCATCAGCATTGAACTAGGCTTTGCCTATGTGCCGGTGCCCGATAGTCCAACAACACGTCGACCTTCTGGTGCCGTCCTCGGATTTGTCGACGTGCCGGGCCACGAAAAGCTCGTTCGCACGATGGTTGCGGGTGCCGCAAGTATCGACTTTGCACTCCTGGTCGTTGCCGCCGACGACGGCGTGATGCCGCAAACGCTTGAACACCTGCAAGTCCTGGACCTGCTTGGTATCGCGGAGGGCATTGTTGCTCTCAACAAAGTCGACCTCGTCGATGCCGAGCGAAGGCTTGAGGTCGAAGAGCAGATCCGCCAACTGCTTGTCGGCACCTCACTAGATGGTATCGATATTCTGCCTGTATCTGCAGCGCAGGGGATAGGCGTTTCAGATTTGAAACAGCGCCTTCTCGAAGAAGCGGCCAGTCGACCTGAGCAGTATTCCCGTGGCACATTCAGACTAGCCATCGATCGCTGCTTTACCTTGCAGGGGGCAGGCACGATTGTTACAGGCGCCGTTAGGTCAGGGCGCATCAGCGTTGGCGACAAAGTTCTAGTGATGCCTGCAGGCCAAGAAGTCCGGGTTCGGACGCTTCATGCGCAGGGAAAGGAAGCCACGACGGGTTATGCTGGCGAGCGCTGTGCACTCAATCTCGTTGGCATCAAAAGGAGCTCGCTCAAACGCGGCGACTGGCTTGTCGATCCGGGGATAGCGGCTTTGACGGATCGCTTCGACGCAGAAATGAGACTGCTCGAGACCGAGAAGCGCGCCATTCAGACGTGGTGTCCCATTCATCTGCATGTGGGCACGAGTCGTGTATCGGCACGTATCGTTATGCTCGAAGGACGCGAACTGCGGCCAGGGGAAAAAACACTTGTGCAGTTAATCACCGACCGGGCACTGCCGCTTGTATTTGGTGATCAATTCATCATCCGGGATGTGAGCGCCGGACGGTCCATGGGTGGCGGTCATGTTGTCGATCCAGCAGCTTCACGGCGAGGGCGTCGTACGGCCGCGCGCCAGGCATTCCGTGCCGCGCTTCGCCTCTCGGATCCCGCCGAGGCATTGGACGGTCTACTGTGGGTTGCACCAGGCATTGTCGATCTGGATGGCTTTGTCGTTGGACGCGGATTGTCGAAACAAGAGCTTGAAGAGATCCTAGATCTTCTGGAACCCAAAATCTCCAAAGTGTCTGGCAGGACATTCGTTACGTATGCCGAGACAATTGATGAAATCGGCGATGCCGTGTCACAGAAGCTCGCGGAATTTCATGCTGAGTATCCCGATTTGCCGGGCATGCCTGAAGCAACATTACGTAGTTTCTTTAAACCACGGTTGCCTGGGCCGACATTCGACGCTGCGATAGCTATCCTCGCGTCGGAGGGAGTACTGGTTGTCGTGTCCAACACGCTGCGATTGCCGTCGCATTTGTCGAGGTTCCGCGCGGCAGAGCAGGTGCTCTGGGAACGAATTACGGCGGTTATGGAAACTAGGCGCCACCAGCCGCCGCCGCTACGAGAGCTGGCAGAAGCCTTGAGCCAACCGGTCACGCAAGTTCGGAAAGTCTGTAAGACGATGGTACGGATGGGTGTATTGGTTGAAGTCACGAAGGACCGCTTTTTTTTAAGAACTGCTCTCGCGGAGCTCGCTGAATTGGTGCACGATATAGCCAATAGCAGCGTGCCAAAAGGATTCACGGTGGGCGAGTTCAGGGATCGGGCCGGATGCGGACGAGCAATAGCCGTTCAGGTACTCGAATACTTCGATAGGCGTGGGATCACGGGGCGAAGGGGCGATACGCGCATTGTCTCTAGAACGCCAATTGATGTCTTTCGTAACGTACCAATGAGCTGAGTTGCTGGCGGACGAGGCAGTATGGCTTTGAGTAACGAAGCCCCTCAATGCCGGCGGTTTTCGGCCAAGCGGCAACGCCAGACCTCTCTATTGACAGAGCTGTGTATGATTGGGCTAGTATCAGTAAATCCAGTTGTGCGGGTTTGCTTGAACCGTAGTGCCGCTTAATGACTTGGTTTCCAGGTCCATGGATCGGTGCGGGAGCTTTGTGGACCGCATAACCGTAAGGAGTATGCAATGCCGGATCGTGGGCTTGATAAGAGAACGCACAGCAATGACAGCGCCCCGAACCAAGCGCGCCGAAACATACTTGTCGGCTCCGGCGCGGTGCTTGTAGGCGCAGTAGCTGGCGGCAGTAGCGCCTCCGAACCGCCGGCATCATCTTCTGCCGCTTCGCCTCCGCTGCCCTGGGAATGGGCGAAAATCGATCCAATGGAGGCCGCAACCCGCACGTACCATGGCTACCTCAACCAAGGGGGGTGAGGCAGCGGCACTTGGTTGGGGGTCCTCAGCCTACTCCAAGAAAACGTCGGTCATCCTTGGACCATGTTGCCCAAGGCGATGTTCCATCATGCGGCAACAGGCTACGCGGGCAATGGAACGCTTTGCGGCGCTCTTGGCGTGTCCTCGGCGATCATTAATCTTGCCGCATACGATCCAAAAACACTCGCCCACGTCCATATGGCTCAGGCGTTGATGGACTGGTATTCCGCCACGGAGTTTCCGTCTAATCGCTACGATCACCTTTCGAAAGCGCCAAACCAAGTGAAATCGTTGGCAGAATCACCGCTCTGCCACATCTCGGTCACGCGATGGTCGATCAAAGCTAGCGTCGAGGTTACGTCCAAAGAAAAATACGAACGATGTGCCAAGACCGCCGCTGACACTGTGTTTACGACCGTAGGCTACCTCAATAAATACTTCGAAGGGCACGGCATACAGGATAACTTTAGGCCGGACCACGAAATGAAGGTCTGCCTGACCTGCCACGGCGTCGAGAGTTATTTCACTGGCTATCAAGACAGCAATAACAATCAACAAGGGCGTTTGCGATGTTCGGGGTGCCACTCTAACCACATGGCGCCGCTATTTGAGCGTGTAAAGAGACGCCAAAAGTGAGCTAGAAGAACATGCGGGCACCGCACCGAACACCTGAGAGAACAGCCGGATGCTGAAAGCGAGGATAAGATGGAAGTAAATCGTCGAGACGCTATGAAGCTAGCAGCAGGCTCGGCCTATTTGACGGGCTTAGGTTTCGACGCGTCGGCTGCCGAGGTTTACGCTAAAGACTTGAAAATAAAGGGTGCCAAAGAGACC
>JBPCWA010000088.1:0-2720 GCA_051009975.1 Hyphomicrobiaceae bacterium | reverse complement strand
CACGAAATCCAGTCGTATCCGATTTGCTTGTCTGACGGCTCGTGCTGCTTCTCGGTCCTCCAACGCCCATTGACGGATTGCAATCTCGTACCGCGTTAAGTCATTTTCGAGGATTAGCTCCGCAGTTCTTACCAGGCGGCTTTTGGGTTCGAGCGCCAAAACCTCCACATTCTTGGTGATCACCTCGGTAATCTCGTGAACCCAATAGTCGAGCAACTGTCGCAGAAGCTCGTCGCGATTCCTGAAGTGCCAGTAGAAGCCGGCTTTCGCTATGCCCAATGATCGGGCGAGACCCTGCACAGTCAGACCAGTGATGCCCTTCGTGCACACAGTTTTGAGCGCCATATCGAGCCATTCAGCTCTGGTAACGCCGCGATGTAATCCCTTGGCAGCCATTCGAACCATATTCTCCGATTGGGTGCGGTCTATTAGCTAGACATCATGGTCTAGACATGCCCGTATACAACGATAAACTGAAACGCATGACCAAGGCCACGTCGATAAGTATCGGCAATCAGCGGAAGAGAAAAGACGGCACGCTGGTCTCAAACATACGGCGAAGAGGAGCGTGAAGCATGTTTGGACGCATGAGTATTCGCAAATTGTCAGGGATGATTGGGATAGCCGCGATAGTCTCGGCTTGCTCCGATGCGACGTCAAACGCGCAGCAGGTCGTGGATGCTCCATTCGCTAAGATTCTGGAGAAGCACGGCGCTAAGTGGGCTGAGGAAGACAAGGAAATCGACGCCAAGCTCGCAGCGCTGGAGAAAAAGTTCGGTAAGAGACCCAACATCATAATGGTGCTGACCGACGATATCGGCTGGGGGACGCTTGGCGCCTATGGCGGTGGCAAGGTCGTCGGGACGCCAACACAGAATCTCGACAAAATGGCCCGGGACGGAATGAAATTTCTCTCTGCTTATGCCGAGCCGTCGTGCACGCCCACTCGCCTCGCTCTGCTGACCGGGCGCCAGCCGCACCGCACCGGCGTGAACGTTGTGCTCTGGCCGGGTCAGAAACAGGGGCTGGTGGCCGAAGAGGTCACGATTGCCGAGCTTCTCAAGGGGGGCGGCTATGACACCGCCATGTGGGGCAAGTGGCATGTGGGCGATGTGTATGACGAACACCTGCCGCACAACCAAGGCTTCGACTATGCCCAGTACTCGCCGTACAACGGTGCCATCTGGGCCTGGCAGGACTCTGCCGACTGGATCAAGAAGTATGCCGGAACGGCAGGCAAGCAGCCATTTTTCATGGATGTGCCAGAGGACTATTTTGAACGTTTCGGCTATGAGCCACACTATGTCTATGAAGCGCGCGCCGGAGAAAAGCCCACGAAGGTGATGCCGGCAAATTGTAAGAACTATCAGGACATCGACGACAAACGCACCGACGCGATCATCAAGTACGTCAAGGATCACGCCAAAAGCGACAAGCCCTTCTTCATCTACTTCCCGTCCGATGCGACCAACGCAGTCTGTGCAAACCCGGAGAAGTACCGGTACACCGAGCATGTTGACAGCGCCAACAATATGGCCGTCACCTTAGTTCAGCACGATGCGAATATGGGGCGGCTACTCAAGAACCTTGAAGACCTCGACATCGCCGAAAACACGCTCGTCATCTGGTATAGCGACAACGGGCCCATGCACGGGTTTTTCCCGAACGCCGGCTATAGCCACTTCCGCGGCGGCAAAGGCGATGTGACCGAAGGCGGCGTACGCGTTCCCGCCCTCGCTTGGTGGCCGGGCGTAATCGAGCCGGGCCAGGAACCGATCGATCTGCTGCACGTCAGCGATGTCTACACCACTCTGGCACGCATCGGCGGCGTCAAAGATAAGATCCCGATCGACCGGGTCATCGATGGCATCGATCAGGCGGCATTCTTGCTAAAAGGCGAGAACCATTCGCGACGAGAGTACATTTTCCACTACAATGGCAGCGAAATCGGCGCGGTTCGGTTCGGCAAACTCAAGATGCACTTCAAGGGTTTTCAAGGTGGCCTTGCGAAGTTCGACATGTACAACATCCTTCGCGATCCTCGCGAGGAAGTCGGCGACAAGGTCGGCATCTATCCCTACCTGCACGCTCCGGTGCCCTTCGGTCAGTTGGTACAGATGCACCTCGAGCAGATCAAAAAGTTCCCCAACCGCGTTCTTGATCCGGTGACGGGTAAGGAGGTTAAAACTTCCACGCGATCGCCGAGTAGTTGGGAGATTGGCCCGGACATGAAGTGAATCAAAAGTTACGAAAGCCTATCGGCGCAACTTCGACCTCCCGTTTGCCCCGGAGGGGCGCAATTCAAAAGGACTCGACAACGATATTTGCGCATGTCCAGTGGCCGATCGGTTCTCGTTATGGCGACATTGCATCCAATAGGCGGGTCTCAACGGTGTGGAATGTCCGCATTTTCCAGCTGCGGACACGCGCTTGAGCAAGGCCGATGATCCCGTTTCGACCGGTTAGGGTCATTCACGTCGATCCACGAGCGGATGATTAACCCTTTCCCGATCGATCAATCCAGTAAGCGGACCTCTTCGCACAATTTTTACCAAACTTCAATTGGAGCGAGATACGCGAGATCTGGCGCTCTTCAATCTAGCCATAGATAGCAAACTGCGTGGTTGCGATGTCGTCGCAGTACGAGTTGAAGACGTCGCCCCGTGCGGCCTAACTCTCGACAGAGCAACCGTTCGTCAAAAGAAAACTGGTCGACCGGT
>JBPCWA010000087.1:0-2707 GCA_051009975.1 Hyphomicrobiaceae bacterium | reverse complement strand
ACATCCACGGCCGGCGGCATTATGCCGGTGCGCAGCATTGACGGAGAAGTTGTTGGGGATGGGCAACCCGGACCAGTTACGACGCGGCTAAAAGAACTTTATTGGAAGCTCCACGATGATCCGGCGTATGCGACACCGGTGCGGTATGAGTTAGCCGCGGCTAATTGAGCTACGGTTTCATCAGGCGAATTCGAACAATAACAACCTCAGCGTTGTCTCTGCACAGTCTTGGTGCTCTGTTGCAGCAGAGTGGAACAACGAGCGTGCGATGTCACATCAGAATGCGCTCGCTGGCAGTCCGCCACCGTCAATAGGGATAGCCTGGCCGGTTATGAATCCCGCTTTCTCTGAAGCCAGATGAGCAACGGTTGCCGCGATTTCATCGGGTCGACCATGCCGCCCTACAGGGATGACTTTTGCGCGCTCTGCCAGACCTTCGTCAACGTTTTCCCACCCGGCCCTGAGTGTCGAACTGATTGCACGATCCGTGCGAATCGAGCCCGGACAAATACAATTCACCGTAATCCCCAAGGGTGCGAGATCGTATGCAAGTGAACGCGTGAAGCCGATAACTGCCGCCTTCGAGGCGCAGTAGGCCGCGCGCTCCGGCAGGGCAACCAAACCGGCGACCGAAGACATCGAGATGATCCGCCCATAACTCTGCCGCTTCATGTGAGGTACCGCCGCACGCGACATCAAGAATACGCCGCGGACATTGATGGCCATGACGGCTTCCCAGGCGTTCAACGGGACATTCTCTATCTGACCCCGGTCCTGACCATGAGGAGCGCCGGCATTGTTGACGAGGACGTCGAGGCGGCCATATTGGTCAATCGTCCTCGCTACGAGATCCTCGGCGCCTTCCTCGGTCGATACGTCACCGGTCAGGCTGAGCGCCTGACCACCGGCCTCTTCGATCCTGGCAACAAGCGTATCTAGACCATGCCAGCTTGTGCCGGCGCGCCTGACCGCATTGTCGTTGTCAACCCCCGCTGCGGCAACATCCGAAACAACAACAACGAAACCATCTTCGAAGAGCTGCTGCGCAATCGCAGCCCCAATGCCGTTCTCCTTTCCGCAACCGGTAATAAGCGCCACACGCGCTATTGTCTCGAACATGACGTCTATCCTCGGTTGATATGAAACTGAATGTGCGGCTCGCCCAATACAATCGCCCTATCTCAGCCGGTTTCAATCGCTTCGCGAACCTATTGATGCTTTAATCAATTAGAGGATTGCCGATTGTGGCAATAGGCAGAGAATTCCAAAGAGCTGATCAATGGACCACAACGACGTGCGGCCGGGTTTCAGGTACCGGGATGTGGAACTTTGCATTTCGCCAGAACTGCAAGAGCGGCGCCTCAGAAGCTGTCTCATTGATCCGGAAACTTATCACGGCTTCGTAGACCTTACTCACTTCTGTAATGAGGCCATCCTGGCCGCAACCAAGTCGGGTTTGTCAATCAATGGCAATGTGCACACGACCGATCGGATAATGTGTTCGCAGCGTGTGCCACTGAACCAGCCATTGGTCATGTCAGGCAGGGTCATCCGAACAGAGCCCGCCCCACGCGGAACACTGATAACGTCCGAATTTACCTTCACATTGACGGATGGAACCCTCGCTTTGAAAACTGAGCGCTCCTCGACGCGATTGCACCGCGATGGATCGGTCGACAATGCAATTGTCCGTCAGCGGCAGGTTGAGCCCGATTTGTCGTTGTATGAAGTTGCAGCGCAATGTTCCTTCGCTCCTGACCGTGTAACTGATTACTCAAGCGAAGGCCGCAATGCCATCCACTACGATCCGGCAGTTGCCGCTCAGTTTGGATATCGCGCACCGATCGCCGGTGGCTTGATGGGTGTTCGTTCTCTGATGGCAGTGCTGTGCCTCAGTGATGGGCCACCGAACAAGATTGACATCGGCATTCGGTTTCGCCGCCCCATGTTCTGGGATGAAACGCTTGCTGTAATGCAACGGAAGGCATCGAACGGTTCGGTCAGTCATTTGGCACTGGTGAATGCGTCAGGCAAGGTCGCAATCGAAGCCAAAGTCGCACATCTCGAATGACACGACCTACCGACAGTTTGGATCCCCATTCACCTTGAGTTCGAGAGCAAGCGCCATGAAAGCTCGATTTGGCATAATTGAGATCCCACGTAGTATCGCGTCAGCCATCGAGGATGCAAAGCTGGCCGAAGAAGTTGGGTTCGACTGGGTCGGGATTGCCGATTCACAATCGCTTTTCCGCGAGTTGTTCGTGACCCTCGCAGCTGTCGGCCAGGCAACCGTGCGTGTCATGATCGGACCCTCGGTCACGAACCCGTTGACCCGTCATCCGGCCGTCATGGCGAGTGCAATTGCCAGTGTGGACGAGTTATCGAATGGGCGCGCAATGCTGGGGATCGCGACCGGCGACAGCGCCATCTACAATCTTAACGAACGCCCGCGCGGCCTGCACGGTCTCAGAGAATACATCATTGCGTTGCGCGATCTTCTAACCGGTCAGCCAACCGAATTCGGAGGCAAGGAGATCCACACCAAGTGGGTAAGAGGCCAGTCTGACAATCCGGTGCCGATCTACATTGCGGCGGAAGGGCCCAAGACGCTCGAACTCGCCGGTGAAATAGCCGATGGAGTCATCTGCGGTCTTGGTATTGCTCCAGACGTCGTCGCGTTACAGCTCAAACACCTTGAAATCGGTGC
>JBPCWA010000086.1:0-3291 GCA_051009975.1 Hyphomicrobiaceae bacterium | reverse complement strand
ACGTTGCAAAACAAGTTTGATATTTTGCTTACAGTTTGAAGACAGTTATTTGAAAATCAAAACAAAGATGTAGACAGGCGTAGGGTGCGCATATGGTTTCACGTGGCTGAGCCTCTAGGGTCGCGTTCGGTTTGGCGTAGCGAGCGACTTTTTCTCTCTGCGTCTGCCCATGCGACTTTCTGGCACCTCGCTCCGCTGCATACTAAACGGACGTGTCAAATTCCGGTGATACTGAGTCGGAACCAACGAGCAACGTCGCGAAACTCCGTTCATGGCATGAAGGCCGATTGGTCCAACTTACGCCTCACGGGTATTTGCAAATTCTAAGAACACTAATGCGCTTGGAAATGTACTGGACCGAATAGAAAAGTATTAGCTGACGATCGACCTATCCGCCGCAACGATTAACATCTTGCATCGTGATCTTTACGCAACCTATGAACTCACAAACGCGCTGTCATACATGACCACCTGTCGGGTCGAGAATGATAGGGCTCTTTGAAGCAAATGTGAGGATTGTTCTTGGAGGTCGCTTTCCGGCTTCTGGTCTCGTTACAATAACTAAAGGAGCCGATTGATGAGGCGTGTTGTTGCTCTTCTTCATTTGACCTTCGCGCTTGCGTCTTGCGGGGCAACGGATGTGATATATCCAGAGGTTCCCTCTGTGCGAGAAACGGCTGCGGTGGAGGCGAAGGGGGATGCTGCAGACGATCCCGCGATATGGGTCGCGCCTAACCCTGAAGATAGCCTCATCATTGCAACAGCAAAACATGGTGGACTCTATGTCTTCGATCTTCGCGGCGATATCGTTCAAGTCATTCGAAGTGGCCGGCCGAATAACGTCGATTTGCGCCCAGGCTTTCGTTGGGCCGAAGAGTCAACGACCATTGTGGGTGCCAGCGACAGAAGCGACAATTCTATTACGCTTTGGCGCTTAGACGACGCATCAGGCCGGCTCGATGAACAGCCTGCTGCACGCATTCCGAGTGGCCTTAGCGAGATTTACGGCTTTTGTCTCGGCCGTAAGGGGCCTGATATCATTGTGGTCGCAACGGATAAGAATACCGGCACCGTCGGCGTTTGGCGCATTCTCCATTCTGCTGCGGACAGGCTTAAAGCCGAACAAATTTCCAGTTTCTCGTTAGGCGCAATCACCGAAGGTTGCGTTATTGACGATGCACGCGGTGTCTTTTTCCTTGCCGAAGAGATGCGCGGCATATGGAAGATTTCGTTGGATGATGCAAATGGCTCACAGCGCCAGCTCATTGATACAGTTGGCGGCAATGGACATTTGGCTGCAGATGTAGAGGGGCTCTCGCTCTGGACGGGTGCGGGAGAAGGCGGCTACCTCGTGGCTTCCGTACAGGGGGAATCTCGTTTTGCCGTATATGATCGCGATGGAACGCATACATATCGCGGCAGCTTTCGCGTTGGCGCATCAGCAAATGATACGGCAGACCAGGTCACCGGTACGGACGGAATAGACGTCACGTCCTCCAATTTAGGGCTGGATTTTCCTCAAGGGCTCTTGGTCGTTCAAGACGATGACAACACGCACCCTGCCACAACGAAAAATTTTAAACTTGTATCATGGCAGACCGTTGTCAACGCTTTGCGTCTCGATGATGCTAACACCAATTGAGCCGTTCAGAAACGTTTCTCATATATCTGAGCACTGCCAAACTCGTTGTCATTTTCTATACGTAAGACCGGGCTTGGGATATGAATGAGCGCAGCTTCAGCGGATTTTTGTAGCGATCTCAGCCCGTCCTGGTTTCGTCCGAAGCGACTCCCATCACAGGCGTCCTTCAACGGTTGCGGTTGAGGATAATAAGTCCAAGTAGTCGGCATCGATTGCAATAGCTCTGTTTGCACATATTTCGCACATGAGATTTGGCGCAACACACAAAATTCCTAACGCTTGGAATAAAGTGACATATGACTCGCGTACCGATGCTTCCCAGTTCGTTTCTACCCTATTGATATGGAGCCCGGTAATGGTGCGTGTTTTCTGCATATCGGTTCGGATTATAGCCTTAGCGATCGTCACGTCAGTTTCGGCACCGGCATGGGCACTGACGCAAGGTAATGTGATATTTTTTCATCCCGACGGTGCGGGCGCCAATCATTGGAGTGCACTTCGACTGCTGAAGGCCGGGCCAGATGGCGAAATTGAATGGGACCGCTTACCAGCGGTGGCAACCTATACCGGTCACATGAGGGATGCACTGGTAGCGAGGTCTCCCGGCGGTGCGACATCTCATGCTTATGGCGTAAAGGTGCCGGCCAATAGTTTTGGGATGGACGGTGGGGAATTGCTTACGGCCGCCTCAGGCAAGCCAATGTCTATAATGAAAGAGGCTCTGGCGAAAGGCCGAGCCGTAGGGGTGGTACAAAGTGGCCACATTGCTGAGCCGGGTACGGCGGTCTTCCTAGCTTCAGCACCGAACCGTAAAGAGTACGACAAAATTGCGCGGCAAGTTATTGCAAGCCAGGCCCAAGTGATCATGGCAGGTGGGGAGCGGTTTCTTCTACCAAAGGGCGTTAAGGGCCGCCATGGTTTGGGAGAGCGGAAAGACAATCTGAATCTCATCGAAGAAGCAAAGGAACGCGGTTACACGATAGTCTACACAGCAAAGGAGCTCAGGGCGCTCGATATTTCAAAGGTGCACAAACTCCTCGGCGTGTTCGCTTGGAGTCACACTTTCCACGATAAGACCGAAGAACAAAATCAGAAGGCAGGAAGGCGGCACTATCTTACAACGGCCCCTAATATCGCAGAAATGACGCGAATAGCGCTCACGATACTTTCGCGAGCGTCCAATGGTTTCTTTCTCGTATCCGAGGAAGAGGGCACGGACAACATGGCAAACAGAAACAATGCGCCAGGACAGCTCGAGGCGTTGCGCCGTGCCGACGCTGCCATCAAGGTCATCCTTGATTATGTGAAAATGAACCCGGACACTTTGATGATCATGGCTGCTGATAGTGAAGCCGGCGGTTTATCTGTATTGGGTCCACGCCGAAAGTATATTAAGAGCGGCGCGATATTGCCGGCACACACACCAAATGGTTTGCCCTTAGATGGGCAAGAGGGCACCGGTTCACGGCCCTTTAATCCAGCCCCTGACAAAGCCGGACAGACTTGGCCCTTCGGCATTTCCTGGGGGACGAAAAAAGATACTGGCGGTACCGTTCTTGTGCGAGGTGCAGGGCTAAACAGTGAACTTATAAAGGGCAAGATGGACAATACGGACATTTATAGGCTCATCTATCTCACACTTTTCGGGC
>JBPCWA010000085.1:0-3910 GCA_051009975.1 Hyphomicrobiaceae bacterium | reverse complement strand
AGATAGATCAACAAACGTTCTGCCCGAACGCAGTCGAACGTAGCATCGTCAAATGGCAACGCTGTCGCGTCAGCTACGCGAAAGTCAATCGTCAAACTGGCAGCTGTCGCACGTTCGCGGGCATTCTTAATGAAGCTTTCGCTTTTATCGATACCGGCCACGTTTCCCATCGTTGGGCTGATTGCAGCAAGACGTAATGTCTCAAGACCGAAACCGCATCCGACATCAAGAATACTCTTGCCGGGTCCAAATCCACCTTGTCGTCGGGCGATGGATTTCAGTTCCTGAAGTTGTACGATGCTATCGAAAGCCTCGAGGGCATTCACGTAACTCGCGGTGCTAGACGCCTCGTCAAGGGCTGTAAACTGCTGCAGTGTGAAATCGTCCATGGCGTGTCTGGTGACCTCGAAAAAGCGATGGACAAGGTAGAATGCCGCCGTCGTATTGTTTCCTGACCCGGATATTCCTGAACACTTTTCAGCTATAGCGAGAGACACTTCCGGCGAAGCGCTGGAGCATTGGCAATGGTCTTTTAGGAGCAAGTCAACGCATGCGCCAGTCCGGTCTCATCAACGACCGGTCTCATCAACCACCGGTCGCAAATCCAGGGTAACAGGTCATGCCGCCATCGACGAAGATCGTCACACCGTTAATATAATCTGCCATGTCCGACGCGAGAAATACCGCCACATTTGCGATGTCCTCCGGCTCTCCGATCCGATTGTACGGGACGAGCTTCATAAGGTCCGCGTATGCCTCAGGGGTGTTCCATGCCTGGGTGTTGATGGGTGTTCTAATGGCTCCCGGTCCAATCGAATTGATGCGGATGCGCTTAGGAGCTAGCTCTTGCGCAAGGCTCTTCATCATCATTTGGATGCCACCTTTGGATGACGCGTAGTTGACGTGGCCACTCCAGGGGATCACTTCATGAACGGAACTCATGCAAACAATTTTGCCGGCAGCAACTGATGTTTCTTTGCGAACGCCGCGACGCACGAATTCTTTCGCCGCCTCTCGGATACACAGGAATTGACCGGTTAGATTGACATTGATCACGGTGTTCCACTGCTCCAGAGACATCTCGGACAACGCTGCATCTCGCTGTAGGCCTGCATTAGCCACTAGGATGTCGAGTGTGCCGAAGGCTGAAATCGCGCTTTCGAACATTTTCTCGACCTGCGCTTCGTTTGAGACATCAGCTTCGATGGCGAGGCCTTTGACGCCTGCTGCTTCAATTGAGCGAACAACGTCTTCCGCGGCTTGACGGTTGGCGACATAATTGACAGCGACATCAGCCCCGGCACGTGCGAGGCCAATCGCAACGGCCTGGCCGATACCGGAATTCGCACCCGTAACCAGAGCCTTTTGTCCGGTCAGCAGTTTGGGACACATTGAATAGTCCGGCAATTCGACATCGAATTTCGAATCTGTCGATTCAGTCATTGTCGCTTCTTCCTTCAATTGCACCATTGGTCAATGCAGAATACTTTCTTCGCCAGCTTGCTGTTGTCGAGTTAACCGATCGGGTCGGTGGCGGATCTGGTCACACCGGGTGCGGCGCTCAAGTTAAAGGGAGATGAGACCAGCATGACCTATCAGTCAATTAGCAACTACGGAATCATCGGAGATATGCGCAGCGCGGCTTTGGTCAGCGTAGCAGGTTCGATCGATTGGCTCTGTTTGCCACGCTTCGATTCACCAAGCGTGTTTGCAGCACTTCTTGATGACAAAAAAGGAGGCTTCTTCCAGATTGGCCCCGTCGATACAGAAAAAAGCAAGTACAAGCAGTTTTACTGGCCGGATACGAACGTTCTCGTAACCCGGTTCCTTCAAGACATGGCGGCGGCAGAACTCGTCGATTTTATGCCGGTTGGCGAGGAGACGAAATTCACTGCAAAGCGTCGTCAGCTGATCCGCAGAGTGACCGCAGTCCGCGGCCAAATGAAGCTTCGGATGGAGTGCCGTCCGGCATTCAACTATGCCCGAGACCATCACGAGACAGCGGTAGGGCAGCAGGGCGCTGAATTCCGGTCTTCCAGCACCACGCTCGGTCTGGCAACATCCATGCCCTTGAAGATCGAGCAGGCAGGTGTTGTCTGTGAATTTACCCTGAACGCCGGAGAGACGGCGGTATTTGTCCTTCACGAAATGGCTGAGGATGAGGAATGCGCTTCATTCCTATCCGAGGCTGAGGTCGAGGAGGAGTTTCGCCAGACAGTCACCTATTGGCGAAACTGGTTATCCAAGAGCACGTACAAGGGACGCTGGCGCGAAATTGTAGATCGCTCTGCCTTGGCGCTTAAACTCCTTACCTACGAGCCGACCGGAGCAATCGTGGCCGCGCCCACTTGCAGTTTGCCGGAAGGAATTGGTGGCGAGAGGAATTGGGATTATCGATACACGTGGATGCGGGATTCTGCGTTCACAGTTTTTTCACTTCTGCGTCTTGGCTTCACCGAGGAAGCCGAGAACTTCGTGAAATTTATCTCAGGAGTTTGCGCTCAGCCAAACCCAGATGGTTCATTGCAAATAATGTATGGAATTGACGGTCGCAGGAAACTTGTAGAGGAGGAGCTCGATCATCTCGACGGTTACAAAGGATCCCGTCCCGTCCGCGTCGGCAACGGTGCTTACAATCAGCTTCAACTGGATATCTATGGTGAGCTATTGGATGCGATGTATCTATTCAACAAATACGCGCAACCGCTCGACTATGGTACCTGGAAGACTATTGCTCGTCTCGTCGACTGGGTCTGTGACAACTGGCAGCGAAAAGATGAAGGCATTTGGGAAGTGCGGGGTGGCCAACAGGAGTTCATTTATTCGAAGCTCATGTGCTGGGTTGCCATCGATAGGGCTCTAAAAATTGCCGACGCACGATCCTTTCCCGCCGACCGCTTGCGCTGGGCCCAGGTGCGGGATGTCATCTATGAGGAGATAATGGATCGGGGGTGGAGTGAAAAGGTTGGCGCCTTTGTTCAACATTATGACAGTGACACATTGGACGCTGCCAATCTCATGATGATACTCACGTTCTTCCTGTCACCTGCCGACCAAAGGACCATACGTATGTTGGACGCAATCCTGCTGCCACCGGCAAAGGGCGGGCTAGTGTCTAACAGCCTTGTGTATCGCTACAACGTTGAACATACGCGAGATGGATTGCGCGGGTCAGAAGGAACTTTCAACATTTGTACGTTCTGGCTCGTCGACGCATTAGCTCACGCAGGACGATTCGACCGGCGACGTGTTGAAGAAGCGCGCCTAATATTCGAGCGCATGCTCGGATTTGCCAACCATCTCGGTCTATACGCAGAGGAGACAGGTCCAAGCGGTGAGGGTCTTGGTAATTTTCCGCAGGCCTTTACACACTTGTCATTAATAACAGCCGCCCTGAACTTGGATCGCGTCATCGACGAGATTGAGTGAGGTCCAAATCGGAGTACTCATGGAATATTCCGGCAAGCAGGCGCCATCAGTGCCCAAAGGCGCTTCGGACTTGGGTAGTTGCGCCGCGACTCGTGACAATGGTCAGGAATTGTCGAGCCATTGCTCAGTCGCATACATTGCAGGCAAATCGGCGGCAAAAAAATTGATGCACGTTCAAGCGCAGGTTTGGGAAAAAGCACGATAAAAAAAGGCGCAATCAAGTCCGGTGACGGTCTGGTCTTGGCTTGCGTAGCGTTTCGGTCGCGATATTGCGGATCGATGCTTAAACAGGCAATGTGACAGGCAATGTGACAGGCAATGTGACAGGCAATGTGAAAGCTCAGATGTAGTTCTCAAAGCGTGTTCGCGCCAGCGTCGCCGACAGGCAGACCAATTCAGAAGTGGGGGAATAAGTTCAATGGATTTAGCGATAATTGGGGCAGCAGGAAGCTGTGGTCGGCAGCTGGCGGTCCAATTGCTC
>JBPCWA010000084.1:0-3188 GCA_051009975.1 Hyphomicrobiaceae bacterium | reverse complement strand
AACGCAGCTTCTTTCCAGTCAGCAAGTTCGAGAGATTGGCGGAATACTCCGTTCCTGTTACGCGGGCCTTGGAGGATTCGGAAATCAAACGCACTTCCGTCTGGCGCTGCCGGCTTTAGCAGCTTGGGCTTACGAACTGCAGGCATTAGGGAGGCGCACTTGGATTTTGCCGGCATGAACTACGCTGCCATTCCGTTGGCTGCGTTGCTGAGCTTTCTGTTTGGTGCATTTTGGTACGGAATCTTGAGCAAGGCTTGGCTCGACGCAATTGGAAAGACCGAGGCGGAAATCAAAGCCATGTCGGCGGGCCGGGTTGTACCTGTGCCGTTTGTCGTGGCCGGTGTCGCGCAACTCATTATGGCCTTTCTACTTGCAGGATTGATCGGCCATCTTGGTCAGGGCCAGGTTACTCTGACAAACGGGATCATCTCGGGAGCATTTGTCTGGGCCGGTTTTGTCGCGACGACTGTTGCAACAAACCACGGTTTTCAAGGTCAAAAGATTAAATTGACCTTCATTGATTGCGGCCACTGGCTGGGTGTTTTGCTTGTCCAAGGAGCGGTTATTGGTTGGATGGGGGTGTAGCGATGTCGGAGGGATCCTTGAGTTTCTGGGCCTTGGCTGTTTATTTCCATAGCTGGCGCAAGACAGAGCACTCATTGCAGGAGCAGTGGTCGAAGGTGAGTTGGGCCCTTGTTAATTGATATTGGTCACGGCAAGGCGAGCCGCGGGTGACGTAGCATACGACCAACGGGGTATTTGCCTCGACGCAGCTGATAGCCATAATGGCGAACAATCGCAAATGACTGTCGAACCTCAAAGGAAACAGAAGGATGTCCGAGACCGTTTACCCTGTCCCTGCCGAATGGTCCGCGCGCGCATGGGCTGACGAGGCCAAGTATCAGCAAATGTACCAGCGCTCCATTGCCGAACCGGACGCGTTCTGGGCTGAAATGGGGAGAGAAATCGATTGGATCACGCCATTTACGCGCGTGAAGAACACGTCCTTCGCTCCGGAAAACGTGTCGATCAAGTGGTACGAGGATGGGACGCTGAATGTTTGCGCAAATTGTGTTGATCGTCACGTTGAGACCCGAGGCGATCAGGTTGCTTTGATTTGGGAGGGCGACGATCCTGCCGAAGGCAGCCAGATTACCTATCGGCAGCTTCTTGAACACGTTTCAAAATTTGCAAATGTTCTATTGGAGAACGGCGTCAAGAAGGGCGACACGGTCACCATATACTTGCCGATGATTCCAGAGGCTGCGTACGCGATGCTCGCTTGTGCGCGGATTGGCGCGGTCCACTCGGTCGTGTTCGGCGGTTTTTCTCCAGATAGCTTGGCCGACCGAATTAGAGACGCTGAGTCCAGATTTGTTATTACGGCGGATGAGGGAATACGCGGTGGGCGCAAGATTCCTCTGAAAGCAAACACAGACTCAGCGATCGATAAGAGTGGCAGAGGTGATGTCCAAGTCCTCGTGGTGAGGCGAACCGGTGCGGATGTTGCTTTCAAACCTGGGCAAGATCTCTGGTTGCATGAGGAGATGACTAAAGTTTCTGCAGAATGCGCTCCGGTGGAGATGAATGCCGAGGACCCACTCTTCATCCTTTACACATCCGGCTCGACAGGCAAGCCCAAGGGTGTGTTGCATACTTCTGGCGGCTACATCACCTGGGCGTCGATGACACACAAATATGTGTTCGACTACCACGATGGTGACATCTATTGGTGTACGGCCGACGTTGGCTGGGTAACGGGCCACAGTTACATTCTATATGGACCTCTGGCGAATGGCGCGACTTCTTTAATGTTTGAGGGCGTTCCCAACTACCCAGATGCGTCGCGGTTCTGGCATGTGGTCGACAAATGGAACGTCAACATTTTCTACACGGCGCCCACTGCGATCCGAGCGTTGATGGGTGCCGGAAAGGATTTTGTCAAGCGGGCAGAGCGCTCATCGCTTCGCCTTCTTGGATCGGTGGGGGAGCCAATTAACCCTGAAGCATGGGAGTGGTACTACAAGGTTGTAGGTGACAGTCGCTGTCCAATAGTTGACACATGGTGGCAGACTGAGACCGGTGGCATTATGATTTCGCCTCTTCCAGGAGCGACCAAATTGAAACCGGGTTCGGCCACGCGGCCCTTCTTTGGCATTCAGCCTGCATTGGTTGATGACAAAGGCAAGGAACTTGAAGGTGCGACAGAGGGAAATCTGGTCATAAAGGACAGTTGGCCTGGTCAAATGAGAACGGTTTTTGGCGACCATGAGCGCTTCGTGCAAACCTATTTTTCGACCTATCCTGGAAACTATTTCACCGGTGACGGCTGTCGCAGGGACGAAGACGGCTACTATTGGATTACGGGTCGTGTTGATGACGTATTAAATGTGTCCGGTCACCGTATGGGTACTGCAGAGGTGGAATCGGCGCTTGTCGCCCATCCGAAAGTATCCGAAGCAGCGGTCGTAGGTTACCCGCACGATATCAAGGGGCAGGGCATTTACTGCTATGTGACCTTAATGGCCGGCGAAGTAGGTGAAGATGAGCTGAAGGGCGAGCTCAGGAAGTGGGTGAGAACCGAGATTGGGCCCATCGCTTCGCCCGATCTTATTCAATTCGCGCCGGGTTTGCCCAAGACTAGGTCGGGCAAGATTATGAGGCGGATACTGCGAAAGATCGCTGAGGATGATTACGCGAACTTGGGGGACACGTCGACACTAGCCGAACCGGCCGTTGTCGACGATCTTATCGAGAACCGCCAGAATTCAAAATAACCGTCGCCGTATGGCCAGCACTCAAAGGGGTTCGGGTGCTGGTCCGCGATATGGCATCTCGCAGTAGTCAGTTGGATTCGTCGTCGTCCGGCACGCTGCCGATGAGGTAGTCATCTGTCGTCCTGACACGTGGCCGCTTTCCGAGGGTCATAGGGTCCCCGCCCGCTTCGGCAACTGCTATGACTCGGCAATCGTCACACATCTTGATGATGTTGGTTTGATCCGTATTTTGGAACATTGAGTGACGTCCCTCGAGGCGCGAAATGATGCGCTCGATCGTACTTTTCGTGCCGAACGGCTTGCCGCACGAGATGCATTCGAATGGCTCTTCCTCCTTGACCAAGATTGGATTCAGGACAGAGCTAGTGAAATTATAGCGTGGCTCAAGTTTTATGATTCGCTCCGGGCAAG
>JBPCWA010000083.1:0-3069 GCA_051009975.1 Hyphomicrobiaceae bacterium | reverse complement strand
GAGGGATCATTTGCGCTCAACAGACGCCTCTTTTCCTCTGAAGTTAGATCATCCCAGTCGGGCCGCATTTCCAGCCGCTTGCGCCTCGCATAGTATCCGGACTGATGTAGAAAATCGTTCTGCGGGTCGATGATCAAGAGAGCATCGCCCGCAAGACTCAACGCATTCTCATCAGTAGGCATCACAAAACTTTCCTCGCGAAAGCAGCCTTTTCACTCGCACCGCCTTATCAGGCCAAATGAGAGCTGCAGATTGCGCCAACTGCCCCCCCATCTCAACAACGCCTTTGTTCGACCAGAGTGGTCGTCTCGGGTGACGAATTAGGCGTCTCAATCTTGAACTCACTGTTTGGCACCCTCTAATCGGAGCCAATCATTTGGATCTATTCATCCTGCCGTTCGCGCGGTGCTGTTCACTCGGAGGAATTCACTTGGCGTTATTCATTTTTTGCTATGCATTCGGTGCCGTGCGTTTGGACCCGTCGTTGCTGGCCCACAGCCCCTGCACCCGTGTCCAAATGCGCCCGGCGTTCGCCAAGCGGATCTAAGCTCCACGTGAACTGGAATTTACGGCGGTACGATTCGGCGAGGCACTGCAGCGATAAAGTCAATGTGACTGTGTCGTGTCTGGCCGACGTGATAGGTCCCCGTTTGAGGGAAATGACAAGCACAAGGAACGTGTCTCGGTGAATATCGAGTTTCGCGCACCATACGCGCAAACCCCGCTAAAGAAGTTTGAAGATCCAAACTGGACAGCAAAAGGAGAGCGCCGGGCTGACGTCGCCCTTAAATCGCTCGATACGCTTTGGATCAACACTGGAACGTTGTGCAACATCGAATGCGTCAACTGCTATATCGAATCAAGCCCAACGAATGACCGTCTAGTCTACATCACGGCTAGCGAAGTCCTGAAGCTGCTGAATGAGATCCGCAGCCTCGGCCTTGCGACAAAAGAAATCGGGATTACCGGTGGTGAACCATTCATGAACCCGGATATTTTGTCCATTTTGCGTGCCGCGCTTGAACGCGATTTCAAGGTCCTGGTCTTGACCAACGCAATGCAACCCATGCAGCGACCACGAATCAAGACCGGACTATTGGCACTGAACGCTGAATTCGCAGAAAACCTCTCTGTTCGAGTGAGTTTGGACCATCACTCAAAGAGCCTACATGACAGCGAGCGGGGAAGAGAAACTTGGGACCGCACGCTTGCTGGCCTGAATTGGCTCGCTCAGAACGCGTTCAATCTCGCAATTGCAGGCCGCAGCCGTTGGGACGAAAACGAAGAAACGTCGCGAGATGGTTACGCAGCGCTCATCGATGACCACGGATGGCCTATCAACCCAAGAGACAAAACGCAGCTGGTCCTATTGCCTGAAATGGACGGTAGTACCGAAGTCCCCGAGATCACCACGGACTGCTGGAATATTTTAAACAAGTCTCCCGATGAAATGATGTGTGCCACAAGCCGTATGGTGGTGAAACGAAAGGGTGCTGCAGAACCGAGTATCGTTCCATGCACCTTGTTGCCCTACGACACCGCTTTCAACATGGGCCCAACGATTTCTCAATCCATGGCGGCCAACCAAGGAATGTTTAGCGACGGTTCAGTCAAGTTGTGTCACCCGCATTGCGCCAAGTTTTGCGTTCTCGGCGGCGGAAGCTGCTCATAGAAATGCTCCGGCGCTCAACTGACACCTCATTAAGCCCAATGCGCACGGCATATGTATGCTCGCCTTCATCTACAATGTGATACGCTCTCGGCAATGTAGGTTCGACAGCGCACTTTCGGCTCTAAGCACGGCCTTCGGTCTCAAACATCGTGGAAGCGAGTGCGTCCCTGGTCCGCTTTCCGGCCCAGACGACAAACTGAAAAGCCTGGTAGTAGCGCTCGCATGCATCAAGTGCAGCCTTGGTCAACGCATCACACTGCGCCCGGGTAGCAATAGCCTCATTCAGCATGAGACCTTGACGGAACATTATTAGTCTTTCCTGCGCCCAAATATCAAAATGACCGATCCATAGCTGCTCGTTGATGCTCGCAACCAGCCGATAGACCTCATTCATACGGTTTTCCGGAATCTTGCACTCAAATGCACAGGCTATATGAAGCGTCTCGAGATCACCGCGCCAGTTAAACGAGACATGATAGTCTGACCAACTTCCCTGGACGACCATCGTGAGCTCATCATCACTTTGTCGTTCGTGCGCCCAATCATTGGTATGCGCAATCTGCTCAATCAGATCGACCGGCGTTAAAACGCGCTCATAGCCCGGTTCCTTCCTTGCAGACATTCGCATCCCCCCAATTTCCCCCCAGGTGGCCACGTGGCCCAGTCCCCATGTACGGCACTCCCCCTCAACCAATGCCCACAAACGGTCTATACCGAAACACAATATTGACAAAACCTGATTTGGACGTGCTTGCGCAACCAAGCATGCCCCTTGTCCACCGGCAAAGTGTCTATGATCGGTTCATCCCTCCCAAATCAATAAAACTGGGGGGCAATCTGTGGATCGTATTGCTCTGAGTTGTGGAGAACCCGGTCGGTCAGTTTTCGCGCGCAACCGCCCCTATGCATGCCTAGAAAATTATACCCTAGGGAGGACCTAGCCGTCTTTCGAGTTCTGTGATCCGGGCCGCTAGCTTATCATTTTCCTCGCGGGCCTTGGCGGCCATTGCTTTGACCGCTTCGAACTCCTCCCGCCTCACAACGTCCATTTCTGCCAATACGCGATCCGCTTGCGAACGCATCAGCGTCTCGATTTCCTGCCGCGCGCCTTGTGCCGCTCCTGCCGCATCCGTCATGAATTTGGCGAGCTCGTCGAAAAGCCTGTTCGATGTTTGAGTCACACCATCCTCTCATCAACACTATTGCGTCTCATCGACATTGGTACCTCTCACAACGCTGGTGACGTAATCGGACGAACACGAGATCGGCACTCATGCAATCCTATTGCCTGTCGGATCTATTGCCTCTCGGACTAGTCGGCTTGTTGCTGGTCAGCCTGACCGACCTAGGTCGCCGCGGCACGATTCTTGGCCAAACGTGCGTCAACCAACCTCACC
>JBPCWA010000082.1:0-20894 GCA_051009975.1 Hyphomicrobiaceae bacterium | reverse complement strand
GGGTTCGGCTCGGGCGCCTGGGGTTGGGGCAAGGCCTACCAGGGCAAGGCCGGCTAATTTCGGCCGACTGGCCTGACCTTGCGACGTGACAGATAGCGATGAGGCGGAGACATTCTCTGCCTTATCGTTCCTCTTGAATACCGAACGAGAAATACAGAACGAGAAAAATACCGAACGAGATAGTGCAAGCTCCAGCGCATGCCGAGGCGCGGCATACCGGTTGCAAAATTCGCAATCACTGTTTCCCAGTTGCCATTCGCTAATGCTGCGAGCAGGCACAGTATCGCCGACGCTAGTTTGGCGATATGGTGCTCGCCCTCCTCCACCGGTGGTGTCGCCATAGGCGTCCACCATGGCGGATTGGACGGTATTCGAAACCTTTAGGACTCGGGAATATCGAGTCGGATTGTGAACGGGGTTGTCCAATGTCGCGCGTTCTCAGGCGAGCCATCTCCTCCACAACGAGTATTGCAGCGGACAATGCGCAGCTCTGGTCGGCGCTTGCCATCGCAATCTTCGCGATGAGCAGTGTCGTCTTTTACGCGGGCTCGGCCACCGCACAGTCATCGGTTCGGCCCCCGGCGAATGCCACGATAAATGTCACACCACGAACTGGGACGCCGCAAAACGTACCAGGCCGCCCAGATGTTGCGGTGGAAAACCTCCAGAAGGGCAACGTGCCTGGCGGCTCGCTCGGCAACCGCTCGCATTCCGACACTTGGCGCAAACTTCGCGAAGGCGAAGTCGGAAGCGTCTCTATTCCTGACAGCAAGGCCGGACAGACGATCCGAGGAACCCCAACACGGTTACGGACCGAGGCCGACGTTCGTGAAGCAATGGCGCGGCAAAATGCTGGCCCACAACCTGATGCAATCCTCGTTAGTGATTCCATCGCTTCTTGGGTCGACTTTCGCAAGGGCCCCCTGGCACAATACGGCCTCTACGCTATGGGCGGTATGCTCGTGTTGCTGATCCTGTTCTTCCTTCTGCGCGGTCGCATCAAGGTCGATCACGGCCTCTCGGGCCAGAGGATCCTTCGGTTCGGCTCTATCGAGCGTCTCGGACACTGGTTGCTCGCCATTTCTTTCATTGTTCTCGCTCTGACCGGACTCAATCTACTCTACGGCCGGCAGTTTCTTATTCCACTGTTCGGTCCGGAGACGTACGCGACCGTCGCCTTCTACGGTAAGCTATCGCACAACTACGTTGGTTTTGCCTTCATGGCCGGCCTCGTTTTGTGTTTCATCAATTGGGTCTGGTACAACTTTCCTCACCCTCGAGATGTAATGTGGCTACTGAAGGGCGGCGGCCTGTTCGTTAAAGGCGTTCATCCGTCCTCGAGAAAATTCAATGCTGGACAGAAGATCCTATTCTGGCTGGTCATGTTGGGAGGCGTTTCGATCAGCTTGTCCGGACTGGCTCTTATGTTCCCGTTCGAGACCGCAATGTTTGAGAAGACGTTCGTCTTTTTGAACTCATACGGCTTCAATCTGCCGACCGGCCTCTCGCCCATCCAAGAGATGCAGTACCAATCGATCTGGCATGCTGTCATGGCTCTATTCCTGATATGTGTGATACTAGCGCATATCTACATCGGTTCCGTGGGCATGCAGGGCGCCATCGATGCAATGACTACCGGCGAAGTCGACATCAATTGGGCCAAGGAGCACCACGACTTGTGGGTAAAGGACGAATTGGCCAAAGGCCGCGCGCCGCCATCAGGCGCGAGCGTTCAACCCGCAGAGTAAGACCTTGGCGAGCCACCATCGCCTGCGAAAGGCGCACGTGCCCCGGCGCTCAACCCCACATGGCCTGAGCCTAATCTGCCGGGTTCAGTCGTGCGCTGTTGCCATAATACTGGCCTTTGTCCCGCTTTGGGCGAAGACTTATGCAAATGACAACGCGCTTGCTGTGGCCGGACATCTCGTCGGTCATGGCGGACCGATCAAGACGATCGCGTCGGATCAAAAATCAGGCCAACTAATCACCGGCAGCTTCGACTATGCCATGATGCTGTGGAAGCTCAACGAAGATGGAATTGCCAAACGCCTCAAGCGTTTCGACGACCACGATGGTGCCGTCAGCTCCGTCCTATTCCATCCAGATGGTCATCGCGCCCTCGCTGGCAGTGACGATGGCGTTTTACATGTCTGGGATCTGCATTCCGGCACGCGGTTCCATTTGTTGTCGGGGCACGAGGCTAAGATACTCGGGCTCGCGACTGATGCTGATGGCCAAAGTGCCGCGTCGGCCAGTTGGGACGGTACTGTCCGCGTATGGGACCTTACTGCCGGACGTGTTCGTCACATACTCAAAGGACACACCGGGCCAGTCAACGCCGTTAGTTTTTCCCGAGACGGGAAGACGGTGGCCTCGGCTGCCAGCGACGGCACCATCAGATTGTGGGACGCGCAAACGGGGGCACTGCGCCGCGTCGCTTATCGCCATGGTTGGGGTATCAACGTACTACAACGCGTGGGAGCCGGCGACCACTACCTCTTCGGTGCCCTTGATGGAAGCGCCGGCATTTTTGATCCCGAAGCCGACGCTGTTGTTGTCACGTTGAAGGCACATGAAAAGCCGGTTTTGTCCATTGCAGTCTTGGACAAGCCGGGCCTCGTCGCGACAGGTGGTGGCGGTGGAGAAATCCGTATTTATCGTCAGGGTGACTGGAGGCTACTGGAAACCTATCGAAACCCGCTAGGTCCGATCTGGGCTATGGCTTTTGCTGATCGCGGTGCCCGGATCTATTTTGGCAGCCTGGACGACCACGCAACATCATGGCAAATCAGGCCCCGCAAACCTTTCGAGCAGATAGCGTCAAAATTTCCGCGTCGCTTTCAGATCAAGAATGACGTCTCGCTAGGCGAACTTCAATTTGCGCGCAAGTGCAGCATTTGCCATACTTTGACGCCAGACGGCGCAAACCGTGCGGGACCGACGCTCTATGGCGTATTCGGACGAAAGGCCGGAAGCCTCAAGGGATACCCCTACTCGCCAGCACTCAAGTCGTTGTCCTTGACGTGGACGGCTGAGACAATCGGGAAGCTTTTCGAATTGGGTCCGCACGACTATACGCCTGGATCAAAGATGCCGCTCCAGCGCATCGCAGAGAAGGAAAAGCGCGACTCGCTGATCTCATTCCTGCAGATAGCTACGGCGAAGGACAAATCGGAAGCTGCCAAGTGAAACGTCTTCGCTCACGCGGCTTACCAGACTAGGGAGACGTCACGTTAAGGCGATGAAGGAAATCCTACTTAGCATCATCCTGATTGTCGTCATCGGCGGTGCCGTCGCGTATGGCCTAAATGAGCTGAACTGGTCAGCAGAGAGCAAGTTTATCTCTCAGACAGGCAACGTCCGCGTCGATTAATCTTTGCCTTTTAACGGCATGTAACTGCGCGACGTCGTGCCTGCCGGACGCCACACGCGCGCCAACGCCAACGGATCGGATACCTCAAATGGACGAAGATAAATTCAATATGTCGCTCAGGAAGTTTCTGAAGCAGGTGGGAGTTACCTCCCAACAACAAATTGAGAAAGCCGTCCGAGAAGGTGGTCTCGAAGGTAGCGGCCCATTAAAGGTCACGGTAACGCTGACGGCCGAAGGGACCAATCTGAACCATGTCGTTGAAGGCGAAATCGACCTGGGTTGATCTGGGTTGATCTGGGAGCCATGACGGATTCGACCCAATGATTGAACCTGATTTACCGCCCTTGCTCAACGGGCGCCAGCTAGTTGGCGATCAGCCCGCGATGGATGCCGCTATCTCCGGCGCCACGACTGGTGAACTTGGCGCTGGCGACGTGGTTTGGCGCGATGATCCACTCAGCCTAGAGCTTGCGATCATTCTGGAGCCCGATGTCGATCTTACGCGCGCAGCTCAAATGCTGCTTCTCGCCACAGTTGCCGCAGGCGATTGCATCGGCGTTCTGGCACCGCCTCAAGTTGGTGTCCACTTTGGCTGGCCAGGCAAACTGTTGGTCAACGGTGCTGACGCTGGGTCAGTCGCATTGGCTTCCGCGACGACGGATCAAAATGGGATCCCTGATTGGCTGATCGTCAGCGTTGTGCTCCGGCTCCAGTTCTCAGATGACGGGTTAGAACCCGGTCACAACCTCGGCCAGACGGCGTTGTCGGAGGAAGGCTGCGAGGAACTGACGCACATTCAGTGGCTGGAATCCTATGCGCGACATTTCTTGACGTGGCTGCACACCTGGCAGGTCGAAGGTTTTAGGCCTGTCCATCAAGGCTGGACAGAGCGCGCGGCCGGCCGCGACGAGCAAATCGAGATCGAAGAGATTGGCCCCGCTACAGTAACGGGCCTCGATGAGTGCGGAAATCTTCTCGTGAAGTTCGCCACTGGCGACGTCCGCGCGTTGGCATTGCTCGACGCCGTAGTCACGCCCACCGCCATACGATAGTATTTTCTCATGGCCAACTGTCGGTTGCTACGAACCCTACGCTTTGACGGCACAGATACGTTCGTTTTCGAGCACGCAGCCGCACCTGATGAGTGGGCTGTATCAGGGGCCTTCGCATTCGCAGATCGAGATCGTGCGACCGTTACGGGAAAACTGCGGCAAGCGTTTGCCAATGGCTTCTTGAGTGTCGAGTCCTTCGGCCGCTCGACTTTCGTTTGTGTCGGCGAAATTGGCACCACTGAGCGGACCCGGCTAGAGCACGTGCTGGCGCAGCACTTTGTAGACGACTACGGCGCTCCCGACCTTGATGCGGCACTTCCGGCGGCGCGTGCTGAATTTGATTTCGTCGCTGGCCTCGCGCACGACCTCCCGATCAACACGGTCATTGTAGTCCACCGAGAATTTGACAAGGATGGCGAAATTCGGGAGCAATTTCGAACAATTGAAAAAAGGATTGATGGCGGTCCCATCTATGCCCGCGCTTGGGAGAGCGACGATGCAGGTTAACTATTGGAAATCCGCCGGCCTGCATTTAGTAGAACCAACCGCCGACGGCTGGCTGAGCGTAACGCCGGATTTGATTCGTGCCTATCTGACTCGACCGGAAGTACATCCGATCGAAGACTCGTGCGCCAACGAGGTTGCACTATTTGAGGCCCTGATGGCGGATCCCTTCCATGCGATCGGGGACGCTCAGCTGGACTCGATCGCAGATCAAGATGCTGCCGACAACTACCGTCTTGTCCTGGGATTCCGTGACGTCCTTGCCAACGCGGGAACATTGGAGGGTGCCTATCTCGATCTGATAAAACGCAGATCATTTTCCCTTCCTCCAGTGTTCCTGGACCAACTCGTTCACATTATCCTGGGCAACATTCTTCGAGATGTTTCCGATCCCATGCGGCTGCGGGCGGCCGAACTGTTCTTTCGCGAGCAATCTGTCAATACGAACGATGGTATGATCATGCTCGCCGACCAGGAGATAGTCGAGATGCAGGCACGAGCCGGTGAGACCAGTGGCTTGGGCCAATTGCTCGCCGAGACCGGCACACCGCAACGCGAGGTCACACTGGATGTACTCGATGATGAGAATTCCGAGATCTATTGGGAGCGATCAGACCGGTTCGATACGGTGATTGATATGCGCCATACGCGCCCAGCAAACAACGCGCTGGCCCGCGTCATTGAGGCATGGCTTCGCCATTTCCGAGATCTCGACGTCAGTGTGCAGCCAGCTCGGTCGATCAAGGATGACCACTGGCGATGGCACATCGGACTTGACCGCGATGCCACCGCCATCCTGAACGGTCTTTATCAAGGCGACGATGCCAGTGAGTCGGCCGAGCAACAAATCATTGCTCTCTACCGCATGGAAATTCGTGATACCGCGCGTGTCCGGCCCGATGTCGCCGGCAGCCCAATTTACCTCGCGCTGGCGATGACTGCCGATCACCGCGTCCGCCTCAAGCCGCAGAATTTGTTGGTCAATCTCCCCCTGATTGAAGTTGCCTAGACCGCTGTGGCCTACCCGGCAACTGGCGTTCATAGGCCCATTAAACAGTATGGATCCACTCTGATGTTTGTCGAGGAAGCAACATCGCGTATCGTCGAAACGACGATGCGCGATGAAGGGTGCTAAGCGGGAGAAAGTTCATGCGTGCCTTGATGCAAGATCAACCCTTGACGATCTCATCGCTTCTCCGTCACGCGGCTCAGTACCATATGCAATCTGGAATTTGCGCGATGGACGCCGAGAGCAATTTGCAACATTGGTCGTACGGCGAGTTACTGGGCAGAACGAGCCAGCTAGCAAACGCACTGCGACAACTCGGGATCGCAGAGGGCGACCGCATAGGTACGATCGCATGGAACGACCACCGACACTATGAAATCTATTTTGCTGTTTCCGGGATCGGCGCCGTTTGCCACACCATCAACCCGCGCCTGTTTTCAGAGCAAGTATCTTACATTATTCAGCACGCGCAAGACAGGTGGCTTTGTGTTGACGCAACGTTACTCCCTGTGGTTGAGAGCGTTATCGACGAAATCGCCGGAACGATCGACGGGATCATAACACTTGGCGACCTGCCAGCCACCTCAACTCTTGCGACCAAATCAAGGTTGGTTGCCTATGAGGAGCTAATAGCGACCCAACCAAACAATTTCGACTGGCCAGAATTCGACGAACGAACCGCGTCGAGCCTATGCTACACGTCCGGCACGACGGGACATCCCAAAGGAGTTCTTTATTCCCACCGATCGACGATCCTGCACGCCTGGTCAGTGAGCATGCCGGACGCTGCAAACATCAAGGCAGTTGATGTCTTGTTACCGATTGTTCCAATGTTCCACGTGAACGCCTGGGGCATGCCTTACGCCGCAACCATGACGGGCGCAACATTGGCGATGCCGGGACCGAGGCTCGACGGTTCGTCGCTGCATAAGCTGATCTGGGAGGCAGGCGTCACCTTTGCGGCGGGCGTTCCGACCGTTTGGCTCGCGTTACTTCAACATCTGCGTGATAAAGCAGGACGACTACCGGAAGGCCTGCGCGGCTTAGTTGGCGGATCGGCTCTGCCACAAGCAATGATCGAGGCGTTCGACAAGGAATACGGTGTGCGCCTTGAGCATGGTTGGGGCATGACCGAGATGAGTCCTGTTGGTTGCTACAATGCGCCGAAACCTGAAAACAAGAGTATGTCGCGTCAGGACTACTACGTTCACGGCACCAAACAGGGCCGTCCTCCGTTTGGCGTATCCATGAAAGTTGTCGACGCCGACGGCAAGGCCTTACCGCACGATGGTTTGAGCTCTGGCGAGCTCTACGTGAAAGGGCCATGGATCATTTCGCGATATTACGAGAGTGACGAAGGTGGCGACCAATTCACGTCTGACGGTTGGTTCCGAACCGGAGATGTTGTAACGATTGACGGCAGCGGGTATTTGCAGATTGTTGATCGCGTCAAAGACCTTATAAAGTCCGGCGGCGAATGGATAAGTTCGATTGAACTTGAGAATTTGGCTATGGGCATTGCCGGAGTCAAAGAAGCAGCGGCAGTTCCTGCAAAACATGCCAAGTGGGGCGAGCGGCCGGTCTTGGTCATTGTGAAAGACCCGAACATGGAGTTGGACGAGGGTGCCGTGCGGGATCATCTGAGGGTGCATCTGTCGTCCTGGATGATGCCGGATGCAGTGGTGTTCGTCGAGGCGCTACCACACACTGCAACAGGCAAAGTGCTGAAACGCCAGCTGCGCGAAGATTTTGCAGATTATTTGACCGCCCAGCGCTAATTCGGCCTTCTTCCGATGAGCATTGTCGGAGGAATTGCTCTCGCGCCGACTGGTGAGCTGGTGAGCTGGTGAGCTGGTGACAAGTTAGCATCTGCGCTAAACGTGAATAAACGAGGCGCGCATAGCGAAAACACTGGCAAAAGTGGCGCACCTGCGAGCATTGTCAGTCTTGGTAGCAGTTTGGCAGGATCAGCGGGATCAAGCGATGGCCAATTTCCATTCTCCCGAGGCTACAAGTGATAACCAGAGTGCGCCGCTGCTTGTCGAACGCGACGCTTCGATCGCAACGCTGACGCTCAATAGACCGCGCGCGCGCAACGCACTGTCGATGGCGCTTATCACCGCACTGACGGAGGAAATCGCAGCTCTGTCAGGGGATCCTAGCATCCGCGCCGTGGTGATTGCCGCGAATGGTCCGGGCTTTTGTGCTGGACATGACTTAAAGGAATTGACCGCACGCCGAAGCGATGTGGATCGCGGTCGCGCGTTCTTCGCTGAAACAATGCAGGCTTGCGCACGCATGATGCAGAGCATTGTGCATTCTCCCAAGCCGTTTGTTGCGGCTGTTCGGGGAGTAGCATCGGCGGCAGGTTGCCAATTGGTTGCCACCTGTGATCTCGCCGTAGCTGACAATTCAGCCTCTTTTGCGACACCGGGCGTCGACATCGGCCTGTTTTGCTCTACGCCGATGATCGCGCTGTCCCGCAATGTAACGCGCAAGCATGCGATGGAGATGCTGTTGTTGGGCGACTTGTTACCTGCGGAGAAAGCGGCGACATTCGGACTGATTAATCGGGTCGTACCATCGGGCCAGGCTCTAGCCGAAGCGTGTGCCATGGCGGGGCGGATTGCCGACAAGTCGCCTCTAACCGTCGCAATTGGCAAGGAAGCCTTCTATCATCAGCTTGAAATGCCGTTGAGCCAAGCCTACGACTATGCGGCCGAAGTCATGGTGAAGAACATGATGGCCCGCGACGCTGAGGAAGGAATTAATGCTTTCATCGAGAAGCGGGCGCCTACGTGGCGTGGGGAGTAAACCATGTTTCCACAGCGACTCACACTTGTCACACTCGGGGTTGCCGACCTGGACCGCTCGCGCCAATTCTATCGGGCACTCGGGTTCACAGAGTCCGGCTTTGCCAGCGACTCGGTGGCGTTTTTCGACATGAACGGTGTTGTATTCGGCCTCTACGGACGCGACGCTCTGGCTGATGACGCGAATGTAGATGGCGAAGGCCAAGGGTTTCGCAGTGTCTCACTCGCGATCAATCTTGAAGAAGAGGCAGCAGTCGATCAGGCTCTCTCGCATGCAGAAGCCTGCGGTGCTAAAATCACAAAACCGGCACAGAAGGTATTTTGGGGTGGTTACTCAGGGTATTTTTCGGATCCAGATGGCCATTTGTGGGAGATTGCTTATAACCCAGGTTTTCCGCTCGACAAGGACGGCCGCATGATGATTCCGCCGCCGAATGAATAAACCAGAACTGCGATGAACAGCGATGTCTAGCACCAATCACGACACCTACACCGACTCTTACATCAGTGGCATTTTGGCAAATACCCGTACGATCGCCATGATCGGTGCCAGCGCCAACACCAATCGTCCGAGTTACTTCGCGCTCAAATACTTACTCGGCAAAGGCTTCATCGTCCACCCGGTCAACCCACGCATGGCCGGCCAGACATTGCTTGGCCAAACGGTTTACGCCACTCTCGCTGATGTTCCCGTTCCGGTTGATATGGTTGAAATCTTTCGGGGCTCCGACGCCGCACTCGAGATTGTGCGGGACGCGATTTTCCGCAAGGACGAACTCAAAATAAAGACCATCTGGATGCAGCTAAGCGTGCGGAATGACCTCGCTGCTGAGGAAGCTGAGGCGGCCGGGCTGGAGGTGGTCATGAACCGATGCCCCAAAATAGAGTATGGCCGACTCTGCGGCGAAATCGGTTGGCTCGGTGTTTATTCGGGCGTTATTTCGAGTTCCAAGCCTCTATTGGCGCCAACGGGCGTACAGAGTCTGATGCTTCAGCGCTGACTTCGTTGGGATCATTGAGATCATTGAGATCATTGAGGTCATTGAGGCCCTTGAGATCGTTGAGACCGTTGAGGTCATTGAGTTCAGCATCCTACGGAACGTTGGTTGCGTCGAAGCTCTTGGGTCTTCGTTGGTGGCAGCTATTCCGCAGATCAGTGGTGCCCATTGTCGGACTTGCAGTCTGCACGGCATCTCAACTGACACAAATAACAACCGTCTCCGCCCAGTCGCCATCGCCGCCAATTGCGGTCTGGAAGCAAATTTTCGCGCGACCAAGACTTATCCCTGCCCCTCGCAACAATTGGCTGACAGAGGAAAAGGCTGCGCTTGGTCGTTTACTGTTCTACGACCGGCGACTTTCGGGCCAGAACAACAGATCTTGCGTTTCGTGCCATAATCCTCGGTTTGGCCTGTCCGACAACAGAGCGAAGCCTTTGGGATTGGACGGGACGCCACTCGCGCGCAACGCGCCTGCACTTTGGAACCTTGCGTGGGGCACCTCGTTCTACTGGGATGGGAGAGAAAAAACACTGGAGTCGCAGGCCCGCGTGCCGATAGAGCACCCCAACGAAATGGCCGGCAACCTGACGACGGCCGCCGAGCGGTTCGCCGAGAGCCAAAGTATGTTGCAGCATTTTCGCCGAGCGTTTCCAGATAGATCAAAGCCGACACCAGGGACGATCCTGATGGCTCTGACAAGCTACGTACGATCCTTAGTCTCACCGCCTACGCGCTTCGACAGATGGATTTCTGGCAATCCCTCGAAGTTTACAAATACTGAGTTTCTTGGGTTTTCTCTCTTTGTCGGCAAAGCCGGGTGCCTCGCCTGTCACGGTGGCTGGCGGTTCACGGACGACAAATTCCATGACATCGGCTTGGATACAACTGACCCGGGTCGCGGCACCATAGGTAGCGATGGTACTGTTGTCCCGCGTTTCAAAACACCTGGATTGAGAGACATTGCCGAGTCTGCACCTTATATGCACGACGGCTCGAAGGCTACATTGAGCGAGGTCTTAGATCACTATGCCGGGGGGATCTCGCAGCGACCTTCACTTGCTGCAAATCTCAACCCCAAACTTCGTTTGAGTGAGGCTGAGCGGCGTCAGCTGATCGCCTTTCTGCGCTCCCTGTAGTATCATTCGCCTCCGGGAATTCAAGAGTTGGAACAAGCCACACGCTGGTTGTCGACACCCGTTACAGGCAGGACGAGTTGATCCTGCACGTCCACTCTTTGAGCTGATTGATCGCCTAGGGCCCTGGATTACGTTGATTTTCGTCTTCCGGACACATTGACTTGCCGGCCCTGATCGGCCCAGGTGGCGAGACGTCAACCCATTGCAATCGGGAGTATAAGATGTCCGAAGGCTCCAACGCGCCACAGCCGAAATTCGACACGTTGGCCGTCCATGCTGGCGCCGCGCCGGATCCGGCGACTGGTGCGCGAGTAACGCCGATCTATCAAACCACTTCTTTTGTTTTTAACGACGCAGATCACGCCGCGCAATTGTTCGGCCTTGAAGCTTTTGGCAATATCTACTCGCGGATCATGAACCCGACCCAGGCGGTGCTCGAATCTCGTATATCAGCACTTGAGGGTGGCACAGCCGCACTCGCTGTCGCATCCGGGCATGCGGCTGAGTTTATTACGTTCCACACACTCCTCGAGCAGGGAGACGAGTTCATCTGTGGCCGGCAGCTTTATGGCGGTTCGGTCAATCAGTTCAACCACGCCTACAAGAAATTTGGCTGGAACGTTGTTTGGGCAGACGCCACGGATGCATCAACCTTCGCTGCCGCTGTCACAGACCGGACCCGTGCGATCTTTATTGAGAGCATCGCCAATCCAGGTGGAATAATAGTTGACATCGAAGCCATCGCGGCGGTTGCGCGCGATGCGGGGGTTCCACTGATCGTCGACAACACTATGGCAACACCGTATCTTTGTCGGCCCGCCGACTTTGGCGCTGACATCGTCATTCATTCGCTAACGAAATTCATAGGCGGCCACGGCAACTCGGTCGGTGGCATTATTGTGGATTGTGGCACGTTTGATTGGTTGGGCGCAAAGCATCCTTATAATACGATGCGCGAACCCAATCCGTCCTACAATGGGCTTAAACTTGCAGAGACGTTTGGCAATTTCGCTTTTGCGATCGCCTGCCGGGTTATGGGACTTCGGGATCTCGGACCATCAATATCGCCCATGAACGCATTCTTGATTCTAAATGGATGTGAAACATTGCCCCTACGGATGGCGAAGCACTGCGAAAACGCACAAGCCGTAGCTGAATATTTGACTCGTCATACCAAAGTGAACTGGGTCAGCTATCCTGGACTGCCCGACAATCCCTACCACGAACTTCACAAGAAGATCTGCCCGAAAGGTGCAGGTTCAGTTTTTACCTTTGGCCTCAAGGGGGGATATGACGCCGGTGTCCAATTTGTCGAAGGGCTGAATATGTTCAGCCACTTGGCCAATATTGGTGACACGCGAAGCCTAGTCATTCACCCAGCGTCAACCACGCACCGGCAACTAAGCGACGACGAGAGGATCGCCGCGGGTGCTGGTCCCGATGTGGTGCGCTTGTCCATCGGTATTGAGGACAAGGAAGACATCGTTGCCGACATTGAGAACGCATTGGAGGCTGTGACGTCCTGAAATCACACCCAGCAGCAACCCTTTGGCGCGAACCAAAGTCGCAGAACCAGGGCGTCAACCCAGGCCAACGGACGAGTGATGGGTAGCCTTCTTGGGAGGAGCGCGGTAAAGCCCACCTCTGCTCCTCGCGTACGCTGCGTGAACCGGGTCGCTAGTGCTTGTTTCGGCCAGCACTCCAACAACTGGGAGATACTTTCAGAACCCCTTGAGATACTATCAGACACGAGTCTTTACGTAGGAACCCGGTGCATCCTCGATAACGCCGGAAACCGCCCCCGGCGAGCGCGCATCGATCTTTTGGGCTGAGTGTGCGGTCAGCCATTCGATCCAATATCCCCACCATGATCCCGGGGTCTCTTGTGCTGTTTTCAACCAGTTCTCAATTGAGTCGGCCTTGAGACCGTGCGCATTGGTCCAGTACTGATATTTGACCCGGTCGGTGTTGGGGGGATTGATCACACCGGCAATGTGCCCCGAACCGGCAAGAACATACTCGACCGGACCACCCAATAGCTTGGCACCCTTCAATACTGACTCCGCAGGGGCGATATGATCTTCCCGCGTCGCTAGTTCGAACACGGGCAGAGTGACTCGGCTCATATCAAGTTCAACTCCGCCTAGCGACATTCCGCCTTCGGCCAATCGATTTTCATGATAGAAGGCGCGCAGATAGAACTGATGATTCGCCGCCGGCAGTCGCGTCGAGTCCTGGTTCCAAAAGAGAAGATCGAACGGAAACGGTTTTTTGCCAAGCATGTAATTATTTATAATGTACGGCCAGATCAGATCCCGCGGACGCAACATGTTAAATACGTTGGCCATGCGGGATCCATCGAGATACCCGCGTTCCTCCATCATTGCTTCGAGCGCGGACAATTGACTGTCGTCGATGAATACCTTGAGATCGCCAGCTTTCGTGAAGTCGATCTGCGTCGTCAAGAAAGTCGCGGAGCCGAAATGGTCTTCACCACGCCGCGCCAAATAGGCCAAGGTCGCCGCCAGCAGCGTCCCGCCGACACAATAGCCAAGCACGTTACATTGTTCTTGTCCGGTCTCCTTGCGCACCGCTGCCGCAGCCGACAGTATCCCTTGATGCATATAATCTTCAAAAGTTTTTTTGGCGAGCTGTTCGTCCGGATTGACCCATGAGATAACAAAAACGGAAAATCCCTGATCGACGACATATTTGATAAATGACTTCTGCTGAGTGAGGTCCAGAATGTAGAATTTGTTTATCCACGGAGGCACGATAAGGAGAGGCACCTGAAAGACCGCTTCAGTCGTGGGGGCATATTGTATGAGTTGAATAATTTCGTTCTGATAAATCACTTTACCCGGCGTAACGGCGAGATTGCGTCCAACTTCGAAGGCCTCGCTGTCAGTCTGGCTGATCCGCAAAAGATCGTCGGATTTTTTCATGTCATTGACGAGATTTGACATTCCTTCGACGAGATTGCGTCCGTTCGACGAGAGCGTTTCGCGAAAAACTTCTGGATTGGTCACCGGAAAGTTTGACGGTGCCAAAGCACTGGTTACCTGTTGCAAATGAAATCGCGCCTTCTGGCGCTCCTCATCATCAAGTCCGTGCGTCTTTTCCAGCATGTCTTCAGCCCACCGACTAGTGAACAAGTACGCTTGCTTCCAATAGTCGAAGTACGGGTTGTTCGACCATTCGGGATCGCGAAAGCGATTGTCGCCCGTCTCTGGCTGGGCAACGGGTTCGACGTCCTCTCCCATCGCCCGTCTCATCGATGAATTCCAGATTTCAGCGTAGCCCTGCATGAGTTGAGTTTGCGCTTCAACGAGCTTCGTTGGCTCAGACATCCACCGCTGAGAAATGTCGGCAACAGTACGGGTCGCTTCTGCCAGTTCTTGCACACCCGAAAACGGGCTCGCCGAGCTGTCGGTGTGAGAAAGCATGTTGGTAACGGCCTTGCTGCCCTCCTCCACGAGGCGCATCATATTGAGCGCAAACTCCTCCGGGTCCTTGATCATGTAGGCCTTGGGATCGATCTCGGCCGACGACTTTGGCATGGCATGGCTCGCACGGTTGGCTGCGGTTTAGAACCCTTATCTACACAATTTCAGCATCTACACAACTCGGCTCTCGCACCAAACCGCGGCTCATACCGGTCAGAAGCGCGAGCAGTCTGCCACCTGCCGTGTAAACCCTATCTGATCTCAAATTGGCTACCATTGACAACAATTATTGAGGCTTCATCGCCCATCGGGAGTCCAAAGAGGCGTCGACGCCGAAGATTTCGTTTCTCGGCGCGGCGGCTTCGACAGCCATGCTAGACGAAAGAGGGTGTTCAAGCTTAAACAACAAGCGGACCGGTCGACAACGACCAGACCGAACTGGGAATTGGGGCAGGTCAATTAAGACCAATCGAGCGGCAGTGCACTGAACGAGGTTAGTGTGATTGAAGACTTCCACCGCATCAAGCGGCTGCCACCATATGTCTTTGCAGAGGTCAACGCCCTGAAAGCGGCTGCGCGCGCGACTGGCGCAGATATCATCGATCTCGGCATGGGCAATCCAGACATGCAGACGCCGCAGCACATCGTCGAGAAATTGATCGAAACGGTCAGCAAGCCGCGCGTCCACCGATACTCGGCGTCAAAAGGGATATCAGGCTTAAGAAAGGCGAAGGCAGCCTACTACGCGCGCCGCTTCGGCGTAAAACTCGATCCTGAATCGCAGGTCGTGGCAACGCTTGGTTCCAAAGAAGGCTTTGCCAATATGGCCCAGGCGATCACCGCACCCGGGGACGTCATTCTGACACCTAACCCGACCTACCCCATTCATGAGTTCGGATTCTTGATCTCCGGCGGAACCGTCCGCCACCTTCCGGCGAACAACGGCGATGAGTTTCTCTCGGCCGTCTCCAGGGCGTGTCGACACACGGTACCCAAGCCAATTGCAATGGTGCTGAATTACCCGTCCAATCCCACGGCGATGACCGCGGATTTGGACTTTTATGCCGCAGCTGTGCAATTGGCGAAAGTCGAAAATCTCATCATCCTGTCAGATTTGGCCTATGCTGAGATCTACTTTGACAATGCACCTCCGCCCTCGATCCTTGAGGTTCCCGGCGCGATGGACATTGCTGTCGAATTCACGTCGTTGTCCAAGACCTACAACATGCCCGGTTGGCGGATGGGATTTGCGGTTGGCAATGATCGCTTGATTGCCGCACTAGCTCGGGTCAAATCCTATCTGGACTACGGCGCATTTACACCTGTCCAAGTCGCAGCAGCGGCGGCGCTCAATGGTTCGCAGGACTGCGTCGACGAAATTCGTAACATCTATAGGAGCAGGCGCGATACCCTGGTGGAAAGCTTTGCCCGGGCCGGCTGGACAATCCCATCTCCACCGGCAACCATGTTCGCCTGGGCGCGTATTCCGGAGCAGTTCCGTCCGCTTGGATCCGTGGGTTTCGCCAAGTTGCTCATCGAGAGGGCTGACGTAGCAGTATCACCGGGTGTGGGATTTGGCGAGTACGGCGAGGGCTACGTAAGAATCGCTTTGGTCGAAAATGAGCACCGGATTCGCCAAGCGGCGCGCAACGTGCGACGGTTTCTGTCGCAGGCAGACGACGCATTGCACAACATGATATCCAGCGAACAAGAGAGGACGGCGCAATAGGCAGTCATGGCGAATACACTCAGACTAGGGATCGCTGGCCTCGGCACCGTCGGAACGGGTCTCGTCCGGCTGATCGAGACCCACAACGAAAAGCTCCAGGTCGCAACTGGCCGCTCAATAGAAATTACGTCAGTCTGCGCGCGCGACAGGGCGAAGAACCGAGGAATTGATATTGGTCGCGCGCACTGGTTCACCGACGCGACAGAGATGGCGCAATCTGATACCTGCGATGTGTTTGTCGAATTGATTGGCGGTGAAGAAGGTGTAGCGCGCGCGTCCGTGACCGCAGCGCTTCGTGCTCGCAAGCCGGTCGTCACGGCGAACAAAGCATTGTTGGCCAAACATGGCATCGAACTTGCCGCGCTTGCGGAAGAGCAAGGGGTCCCACTCGCCTTCGAAGCTGCTGTCGCCGGCGGCATTCCGATAATAAAGGCCTTGCGGGAGGCGCTCGTTGGAAATGCGATAAATCGGATTTACGGCATCTTGAACGGCACCTGCAACTACATTCTAACTCAAATGCAAGAGGCAGGCCTTCCATTCGAAGATGTGTTGAGGGACGCACAACAACTGGGATATGCCGAGGCTGACCCAACATTCGACATCGGAGGTCACGACACCGCTCACAAGCTTGCATTGCTCACGAGTGTTGCTTTTGGCACCGAGGTCGCATTCGATCAAATTCACCTGGAGGGCATCGAGAAGATAACACCGGCGGACATCGATGCGGCTGACGAATTGGGCTACCGTATCAAGTTACTTGGTGTGGCCTTAAGGACGGAATCTGGCATTGAACAGCGTGTCCATCCAACGATGGTCGCCAAGCACTCCGCCATCGCCGAAGTCTCTGGCGTGACCAATTGTGTTGCGATCGACGGCGATTTCGTAGGCAATCTTCTGCTCATTGGACCTGGCGCCGGAGCTGAGGCTACAGCATCGGCCGTCATGGGAGACATAGGCGACGTCGCGCGTGGAGCATCGGGTGCTCCGTTTGTTACCCCAGCCCGCGGATTGTCGCCTTACCAAAGAGCCCGCCTGGGCCACCATCAAGGATCATACTATGTCCGTCTGTCGGTATATGACAGACCCGGCGCAATGGCGTCTATCGCCCAACGCATGGCGGATCAGGACGTGTCTCTGGAAAGCATCGTTCAGCGACGCCCCAAACATCAATTGCCTGGAACCGGGGTTCGCCCCGAACTTGGCAGTCCAACTTCGGTCGTCCTCATTACCCACGAGACAACCGAGGCCGCCATACGTGCGGCGCTCGAGGCCATTGAGAAGGACGGAAAAATAGCTCACGCACCACAGATGATCAGAATCGAGCAACTTGGCTAGGACAGAGCCGTGGCCGCAACGGGAGACATGCGAGCCGTAGAAGCTGTGGCACTTGAAGCTGCAGCCCAGACAGCTGCGGCCCTAGTTCCATTGCCTGAACGACGGCGAGACAGGGAGGACGGATGAATGCTGGGGCGCACACTGGTGTTGGAGGTCGGGCGGGTCACCGAGGGTGCGGCCATCGCCGCTGCAAGACTTCGTGGTCGCGGAGACGTAAAGGCGGCTGACCAAGTTGCGACCGATGCTATGAGAAAGGAGCTCGGCCGGATCAATATCAACGGTACCGTCGTGATCGGCGAAGGCGAAATGGACGAAGCGCCAATGCTGTATATTGGCGAAAAAGTTGGAACTGGAAATGGTCCCTTGGTGGACATCGCGGTCGACCCGCTCGAAGGCACAACGATCTGTGCGAAGGCGATGCCGAACGCGCTCGCCGTTCTCGCGATGGCCGAGCGGGGCGGCCTATTGCACGCACCCGATATCTATATGGACAAGATTGCGGTTGGGCCGGGCCTGCCAGACGGTGTGGTAGATCTCGACGCGTCACCGAACGATAACATTGTTGCTCTTGCCAAAGCCAAGAGCGTGGCAGTGAGTGAAATCACAGCCTGCATTCTTGACAGGCCACGACATGCAGCGCTGATATCGGCTGTCCGCGCAACGGGTGCCTCGGTACAACTCATACCAGACGGTGATATCGCGGGCGTAATCTGGACAACCGACTCCGAACAAACAGGGATTGATCTTTATATGGGGTCAGGCGGCGCTCCGGAGGGCGTTCTGGCAGCGGCAGCGCTACAATGCATAGGTGGTCAAATGCAGGGTCGGTTGCTGCCAGCCTCCGACCACGAACGGGCCCGCGTCGAAAAAATGGGCGCCGACGCCGACAAGAAGTATGATATTTCGGATATGGCTTGCGACGATGTCATATTCTCTGCAACCGGCATTACAGATGGTTCGCTACTGGCAGGGGTACGTTTTCGTGGCGAGTTTGCAGAAACAGAGACCGTGGTAATGCGTTCGAAAACCGGCACCGTGCGACGGGTCAAAACGACATTCCGCAACATTGGCACCAAGTTGGCCATGCTTTAGGCGTTGCGAAAAGACGCGTATTGACGAGGAGAAGGGCATGTCGCAACCATGTATCATTTGTGTAGCAATTACAGGATCGGTACCGACGAAGAAGGATAATCCAGCTGTTCCGGTCACGGTGGCCGAACAGATCGAATCCACCCACGAGGCCTTCGAAGCGGGTGCTTCGATTGCCCATTGCCATGTGCGCAACGACGACCAATCGCCGACCTCGGATCCTGAGAAGTTCGCAAATCTCATGGAGGGGCTGCGAAAACACTGCCCTGGAATGATCGTACAGCTTTCAACTGGAGGGCGATCGGGCTCTGGTCGTGAGCGTGGAGGAATGTTGCCGCTCAAGCCGGACATGGCTTCTCTATCCGTGGGCTCCAATAACTTTCCGACCCGAGTATACGAGAACTCTCCAGAGCTCGTTGACTGGCTTGCAGCCGAAATGAAAATCTATGGTGTTAAGCCAGAGATAGAAGCATTTGACCTGTCTCACATCTTCCAAGCCGTGAAAATGGTCGAGGATGGTCGACTTCACGGACCGCTTTACGTCCAATTCGTCATGGGAATTAAGAATGCAATGCCGGGCGATCGTCGAGTTTTCGACTTCTATCGTGAAACACTGAAGCGTATCGCGCCCGACGCACTTTGGTGTGGAGCTGGGATAGGACCCAATCAGATCAAACTCAATGAATGGTGCATATCTGAGGGCGGTCATGTTCGAACGGGTATGGAAGATAATGTTCGGCTTGACCGAGCCACTTTGGCACCTTCAAACGGTGCACTGGTAAAGCGCGCAGCCGAACTCTGCGACCAATACAGTAGGCCGGTCGCCAATTGGCGACAGGCCCGGCAACTACTCGGACTTAAGGTAGCGGCCTGATTGGCCACGCTCAACAGGAGGCGAAATGAAAAAAGTTAGCGCCAACGCGGCTCAGGCGCTGGACGGACAGTTGAAAGATGGCCTGCTGATTGCTGCCGGCGGCTTCGGCCTGTGCGGTATTCCTGAAAACCTAATATCGGCCATACGGGATTCCGGCGTTCGGGATCTGACAATTGTCTCGAACAACGCCGGCGTCGACGACTTCGGTCTCGGCCTTTTGCTGCAGACCAAACAGGTCAAAAAAATGGTCAGTTCCTATGTGGGCGAGAACGACGAGTTCATGCGCCAATACTTGGCGGGAGAACTTGAGATCGAATTCAATCCGCAGGGAACGCTCGCCGAGAGGCTGAGAGCAGGCGGTGCGGGCATTCCGGGCTTCTACACGAAGACCGGTGTTGGAACGCAAATCGCTGATGGAAAAGAGCACAAAGAGTTCGATGGCAAGACCTATATCCTTGAGCGCGGCATCATGGCCGACATTGGCATCGTGAAGGCCTGGAAGGGAGACGAGCAAGGCAACCTCATTTACCGCAAGGCGGCGCGGAACTTCAACCCGATGTGCGCGATGGCTGGACGGTTCACAGTAGCCGAAGTGGAGGAACTGGTACCTGTGGGCAGCCTCGATCCAGATCTCATTCATACGCCCGGCATTTTTGTCCAACGCATCGTTCAGGGTGATCACGAAAAGAGAATCGAACAGCGCACGACGCGCGCAGCCTAGGGGAGTGACCGAGGATGCCTTGGGATCGTAATCAAATGGCGGAGCGTGCCGCGAGGGAGTTGGAGGATGGCTTCTATGTCAATCTTGGCATTGGCATTCCAACTCTCGTCTCGAACTACATTCCGAATGGCGTCGATGTGACGTTGCAGTCCGAGAATGGCATGCTGGGGATGGGTCCGTTTCCAACCGAAGATGATATTGATGCTGACGTCATCAACGCAGGGAAGCAAACAATCACTGAGCTCGACCGCACGAGCTATTTTTCGTCCGCCGACAGCTTTGCTATGATACGCGGCGGCCATATCGATCTGGCGATTCTCGGCGCCATGGAAGTCGCCGAGAACGGCGACCTCGCCAACTGGATGATTCCGGGCAAGTTGGTGAAAGGCATGGGGGGGGCAATGGACCTGGTTGCCGGCGTTGGGCGGGTCTTGGTGATCATGGATCACGCGAACAAGAAGGGAGAATCGAAGTTGCTCCAGTCTTGTACACTGCCATTAACCGGTGCCGGCGTCGTTGACCGCATCATCACAAACCTTGGCGTCTTCGATGTCGTCCCGGGCGGCCTCAAAGTCGTTGAAGTGGCGCCCGAAGTTGATATGGGGGAAATTCGTTCCAAAACGGAAGCAACGTTGGTGAACTAGTACCTGCGATCGCGGGAGGGTGAGAGAAGGTGATCTTCTCACGCGCCAAACGGGCGTCTACCGAAACCCTCCCGCTCTCTCCCCCATGTATCCGCGGCGACCTGAACCGATCCATTGCCAGCGCAGTCGCGTTGAAAATACTCTAGGCGCTGACGCCAACCGTGGCGC
>JBPCWA010000081.1:0-5672 GCA_051009975.1 Hyphomicrobiaceae bacterium | reverse complement strand
GACCCGCCGTCACCAGCGGGATCAGGAATGAGCGAGCGTAGACCAAGATTGTCACAGTTAGGACAACGGCAAATAGCCCTGACACAAACGGCATGAATTCTCCCAACTGTTTCACGTTGCATCGTTGGCATCAAAAAATTTCAAATCTGCCGGAGGATGTTGCGTTGTGACATCCCGTGGCGTCATACGCATACCATGAACTGACACTGAGCCGCGAGCGGCCTCAAAGGCAAAGTTACAAATCCAACAAACTTCTGGCTAATCTAGTAGACGACTGGTTATGCCTGTCGCTCCTACTCGCGTCGGCGCTTTTGGCACAAGTGCGGCACACTACAAAACATGGACGAGGCAACGGTACCAGGGCGAGATAGGGGAGTTGCGACCGGCGCGCCCGGGCGATCACTTTGCATACGACTAGTCACAAGTCCGCGACGAGCGCATGACCATTGATCCCTTCCAGGCGCGCAGCGGCGACGCACAACCCTAGAGAAAGGTTGTTCATCCGCGAATACGGCGGCAGAGCCGACAGTCCTAGCCCTCGGAGAAGCTAACCGTGCGGCATGAGCTCCCGCAACGTCATGGGGTTTTGGTTAATGACAAACCAAGTGATACCTCCGACCTTCGGACTTTGAGTACAAAGGCTAGCTTTGCGACTGCACGATAGCCTGAGTTTTGGTTTCGAAATCAAGTGCGCTATGGCGTTCGTGCAATTGATCTGCCGGATCACCTGACGTTCGATTAACCATTCGTCCGCGCTGAACAGCTGGTCTCTCCGCAATCGCATTGGTCCAACGATTTACGTGCGTATAATCTTTCACCTGCAGAAATTCACCAGCACCATACAGCAACCCGCGCGTCAACGCGCCATACCAAGGCCAGATCGCGATATCAGCGATCGAGTATTCCGTGCCGGCCATGAACTCATTATCCGTTAAGTGTCGATCAAGAACATCGAGTTGCCTCTTGGTCTCCATCGCATAGCGATCGATGGCATATTCAATCTTCGTAGGTGCGTAGGCGTAAAAGTGTCCAAAACCGCCGCCGAGGTAAGGCGCACTGCCCATCTGCCAAAAAAGCCAGTTGAGTGCTTCGGTTCGGTACGCCGGTTCTGTTGGCAAAAAGGCACCGAACTTTTCCGCTAGATAAAGAAGGATCGCTCCGGACTCAAAGACACGGCGAGGCGGGCGGCATGAGTGATCGACAAGGGCGGGAATTTTCGAGTTCGGGTTCGCTGAAGTAAACCCGCTGCCGAACTGATCACCCTTCCCAATGCGTATCAGCCATGCATCATACTCGGCGTCTTGGTATCCGAGACCCAAAAGCTCCTCTAACATTATTGTCACTTTGACGCCATTGGGTGTGGCCAAGGAGTAGAGCTGCAATGGATGTTGCCCCACCGGCAGCTCCTTTTCGTGAGTAGGACCGGCAATTGGACGGTTAGTTGCCGCAAATTTACCGCCGTTCTCCTTTTCCCACCGCCAGATTTTAGGCGGCGTATACCCAGTCTCATCACTCATGCTTCAAGCCTCCCATTTCGACTAGATTAAAACTATTCGACAGATTGGTTCCCCCTCCCGCACCGCGGTGGCGCCATCTCAGACAAACCAAGCGGGCATTACCCGAACCAAAAGGCATAATCAACGACACGCATAAGATCGCTTGATCCCGTTATTATCGTCGCCGAGCGCAATCGATTCAATGAGCCGAACTGTAAATCGAAACTGTAAATCGATCCTGCGATATGTGCAGTCAAGCTCCATCCAACAATGTCAGTGAGCGCCAAGAAAAGTATCAAGGAACTTTGTGGTTTTGTACGTCCGACACGCCTGGCAGACATACCATCTGACATATCTGTACGGGGACGCGCCATACTAGAAGACTGTATTGGTTGCATACGAGCAGGCGGCGTGGCACCCAAATTTAACAACCTCATTCTCAGGAAGCGATCGCTCGTTGGCTTACATCTAGCGACAGAACTGGCAACCAAAGACTAACCAGCTGCCGGTCGCGGTTGCTGCATCGATTCATGGCGCGACCAAAATTTGGCTCGATCTTGATGAAGCTAATCTGTCGCCTCGAACACATCCAGATATGCAACTTGTCCCGGTCGCCCGAGCTGCACAAGCGCCGATCATCCGCCGTTATATCCGACTGTCATGGCGGGAGAGATGATGCACCGTAAACTGGATGCAAGAGCGGCCTATAAGATCCGTCACCTGTGGCGCTCTATTTCACCGCCGCATGTTGGTCCCAAAACAATACGCTTTGGGCGTAGCGGTCGGGGTCTAAGGGGATACCTGACCCACCTTCACTTGGACCGAGTGCGTTTCGCATTTGCGTGATGGGCGGCATAGGTGGTTCGAAGGCAGCGAGCGTGCCAATAATGCCGACAATGCCCCAATCACACTCGGGGACCTCCTGACCGTCTGGAAAAGCAGCTGCTTCAATCAGCAACTGTTTATGACTGTAAACAATGACGTCCAGATGTGTGGCAACAGGCGCCTCCAGTCCCTCAAACCAACGCTCGAGAACAGCGAATTCGCCCTCTCGACGGCTGCGGTAACCGGATCTCAGGAGGTGTCGGTTTCCGTCATCGACGGGTGCAAAGCTGCAGCGTGTCGGCGACGTGTTCCGCAAGAACACGTGGCGGCAAAAGGGAGCGTAACCTGCTATGAGCTCCGTGCCATCAGTCACCGCACAATTGCACAGTGTCACTAAGTCTTCTGGAGTCAAGTCGCGTACAAGTGTCCCACTCGCTCCCGGCTGCCAGTTTCGCAGGGCAAACGTTGTCATAGCAATTCTCATCTTCGCTCCCCACGATCCGCAACTCATTCACTTTGGACGAACACCATGCCAGGACCTAGAGCCGACAGCGCATGCGTTGTAAGACGCGGAATTCTCGCCAGTTTCCCAATCCAGCAAAGCCAAGTGAACCACGTCAAAGAGACCGACGTTGCCGCAATAATACCTCGCTACTACCTCGTGAGACGTCGCGTCAGCTCTTGATTTATCTTTAGGCTTGCTAGGATCAAATCGCACGCTAACGAGCCACCCATAAAAGGAACAGGCATGAAACTCAATCGAGGTCGACCGCTTACCGCCATGCCAGGGCCGTCCGTCATTCCCGATCAGGTATTGGGCGCAATGCATACAGCAATGCCCAACATCTATGAGGGAGATTTGGTAGCAACCAGTAAAAGTGTATTCGAGGATTTGCCAAAGATCGCGCTGACAAAAGGTCCTGTCTTCATCGCTATCTCAAATGGACACGGCGCCTGGGAGATGGCATTGACCAACACCCTCAGTCGCGGCGATCGCGTTCTTGTTCTCGAATCCGGTCGCTTTGCAACGGGATGGGGCGAACAAGCCGGAATGCTTGGAGCGGAGGTCGAGACTTTACGCGCAACCGACCGAGCCGGCGTTGATCCGATGGCCGTGGAAGAGAGATTGCGCCGAGACCCTTCGCATGAGATCAAGGCAATACTCGTGGTGCAAGTCGATACCGCATCAGGGGTCTGGAACGATATTGCTGCAATTCGCAAAGCGATTGACTCGGCGGCGCATACGGCACTGCTCATGGTCGATTGCATCGCGTCACTGGGATGCGTTGAATATCGCATGGACGACTGGAACGTAGACGTTACGGTTGGCGGCAGTCAAAAAGGTCTCATGGTACCGCCAGGTCTCGGGCTCGTGTGGGCAAGTGAAAAAGCCCTTGCAACCCATAAGAGCGCCAACATGCGTTCGCCGTACTGGGACTGGAGCAAACGTCTATCAAATGACGCGCATTACTTGCGCTACTGCGGAACGGCACCGGTCCAACACATCTATGGCATCCGTACAGCGCTCGACATGATCGCACAAGAAGGACTGGAGGCCGTTTGGACGCGCCATGAAATCTTTGCGCGCGCCGTGCGTGCAGCTGTGGAAGCTTGGTCGATGCCCGATGGTTTGGAGTTCAATATTCGTTCGCCCCGCGAACGCGCAAATTCAACCACCACGGTGCTCACCAACAATATCGATGGCGAACGCCTTCACCGGCTGTGCGAAGATGCAGCCGGGCTCACACTCGGAATTGGACTTGGTGAAGTTGCAGGAGGTGCGTTTCGGATCGGTCACATGGGGCATCTCAATCCACCCATGGTTCTTGGTACCCTAGCTACGATCGAAGCAGCCCTGAAAGCAATGCAAGCCCCTATTGGAAAATCAGGCATTGAGGTGGCTGCAAGCATCATCGCTGAGGTGCTCGCTGAAGCCTAGATTCCACTTTTAACCCAAAAACAAGTCAAGCCGGCAGACTGATGAGCTTTCGCCTTGCGCCCTTTGCGAGAAACCTCGACATCCATTGTAGCCTTAGTCCACAACGGAGCTATTTAATGCGATTGTCGACAGGTCGAACACCCGACTATCAGACTTGTCCTTTGAAAGACGCGCCCTCGGCCAGAATTATTCACGACTAACTTCCGTATCATCACCGAAACCGGCCGAAGGACCGACGGAAAAATAGTGCAAATTCAACCTGACAACCGGGCCCAAAGAAGACTGCGCGTCAAGAGCTACAGGCACGCGAGTAAGCGGCCGGATCACATCTATATGATCCTGCCTCTCCATCATCTACAAGGTGCCATCGACAAGCCCTTCGTCTGCTACTGCTCGTAGCAGTTGCTGGCATTGATCATTTCGACTGCTTCGCACACCATTCTATCAAGACGCGATCTGACCACGTCTGCTTTTGGACTAGAAGCAACGCTCGCGACCAGCGCTGTGGCAAAACTCATTCGGTCATCCGGCGGCAAGTCTTCCATCGCATCAAGCAACGCTACATAACTTGCGTGCGCGTTTTCCTTTTGACGCTTACTCCCAAGCCACTTCAACATACCAGCATCGCCCTTCATCACTACAACCCTGACCGACAATAGTTCATTAGGGCTTCAATATTGGTTAATGTATGGCCTCTTTTGGAGCGAGAGCGCAAATATATGTGATAGCAGCGGGGGCAAAGGCGCGTGGCCGCAGCGGCGCTTTCAGTACAAAGACAGCATGTCATCACGAGCCAAGCCGCAGGCTCAGACGCGACTTGAAGCATGCGACGCGCGGATAGAACGCTCGATCGAGATCGAGACGGAAAGGTAATTTGACCTGTAGCAACATACCCCGTGCCGGACACTCATATCACGCGCCCACTGAACCAACAAAAAATTGGGCCAAATATGTCACAGTCAGGAATTTCTAAAAAGTTATGCGCTTCTCTCGCCCACCATATCCTCTCGCGCGTTCCCGACCCTTATCTGATAAAACGCAACGCCATGCGATGATCTTCCAACCCTCGCGTCGACAACGTCACGCACCCAGTCCCAAGTGTGCCATCCGCGGATTTCCCCCACCCAAACCCCTTTCATTATGGCTATCCAGTGGCCGAAAGTGTCATTACCAGCTCCCGCGAGTTTGGTTGTAACTCAACCTCAATTTCAACAGAAAGTTTGAATAGCGGTCAGCCGAAATTCGCCATGTTTGACAGGGCGCACGAATCGCTAGATTCGGTAACCGCTCAGTCGTTCTCCGCCCATGTGACTTTGTGAGGTTGCGTCGGAAATGCCATCACGAATACCAGCAAACTCTCTCGCGGCTCGCTATAAGCTCCGCGTTATCGGTTCTTCCGCCGAGCTCTCCGA
>JBPCWA010000080.1:0-21473 GCA_051009975.1 Hyphomicrobiaceae bacterium | reverse complement strand
ATGCGTTGTCAGTTGTTTGCAAACATGCAACATTATTAAACGAGCTGCAACGATATTGAATTCTTTTGCATCTGCCATCAGCAATCCGCATGAGGGATGATCGCATGGCTTCTAAGCTGTTTCGTCCGATTGAGCTTCGCGGGCTGACAATGCCAAACCGCATCGTGGTCGCGCCGATGACTCAGTTTTCGGCTGACGACGGCGTAGCTGGCGATTGGCACTTCGTTCACTTGGGACAGTTTGCGCTGTCAGGCGCGGGCCTCATATTGACCGAGTCATGTTATGTCGAACCAACGTCGCGTAATGCTCCGTCCTGTCTATCGCTTTACACTGACGAACAGGAACGGGCGGTCAGTCGTGTGGCAGGTTTTATAAATGAGTTTGGCAACGGTGCGTTTGGCGTCCAGCTATGCCATGCGGGCCGGAAAGCGTCTGCGAAAACGCCCCACGAGGGCGGCGGCCCCAAACCGCCCTCCGAGGGCGGGTATCAGGCGGTTGCCCCTTCGGAGGTTCCCATTTCGCCTGCTTGGCCGACACCTCGCGCTTTGACGGTCCGTGATATCCAAGACATTGTCACCAAATTTTCCGCTTCGGCGGACCGTGTGGCGCGGAGTGGCGCCAGTGTTATCGAACTCCACGGTGCGCACGGTTATCTTCTGCATCAGTTTATGTCGCCGATCTCCAATCATCGAACGGACCAATATGGTGGCAGTCTCGAGAATCGAATGCGTTTCCCTTTGGAGGTCTTCGAAGCCGTTAGACGTGTATTCCCCTCCGACAAACCGATCGGCATGCGTCTTTCTGCAACGGACTGGGTAGACGGAGGTTGGGACGTGAAGAGCACCGTGGCGATCTCGAGCGAACTGAGGGCGCTCGGTTGCGACTACGTCCATATTTCCAGCGGTGGGCTCTCGCCTGATCAGGAAATCGTCGACGGTCCGGGTTACCAAACCGGGTTTGCCGCCGAGGTAAAACGGGTTGTTGACATACCCGTAATCACGGTCGGGCAGATCAGCGAGCCGAGGCAAGCTGAGACTATACTGCAAACCGGACAGGCCGATATGGTGGCTCTCGCGCGTCCAATGTTGTTCAATCCGCGTTGGACGTGGCATGCAGCCCTGGAGCTGGGCGAGGAAACCTTCTATCCTCATCAATACCGCAGAGGTCATCCCTCTCGCTGGGGCAGCCGCGGCGCCAATATTGTTGGTAACTACGCTTTCGAAAACCAGCCCAGCAAGAACAAATAGTTTGCACACACTCATTGAACGACAAATCAAGGAACCTCCAATGACGGCTCAGTCTATCCGCGCAAACGGTATCAACATGGCGTATCGGTTCGATGGCCCCGAGGGTGCCCCGGTCGTCATGTTGAGCAATAGTCTCATGTCAAATCACACCATGTGGGACCCACAGGTTCCAATTCTTACTGAGGCGTTTCGAGTGCTGCGCTACGATACCCGCGGGCATGGTGCAACCGATGCTCCGGAAGGGCCTTATTCAATCAAACTCTTGGCTGAGGACGTTGTTGCCTTGTTGGATGCGTTAGACATCGAAAGGGTCCACTTCGCCGGCCTCTCGATGGGCGGCATGATCGGGCAATACCTGGGTGCAAACCACGCGGACCACATTCAATCGCTGCTGCTCTGCGACACGGCCAGCGAAATGCCGACGCGAGAAATGTGGAACGACCGGATATCAATGGCACAGGATCAGGGGATCGCAGCACTTCTTGATAGTACCCTAAAACGATGGTTTACCGAACCGTTCTTGAACAACAACAAGAGTTCAGTTGAGAAGGTCGCTGAAATGATCCGGACGACCGGTGCGCAAGGTTACATTGCCTGTGCTAGCGCGGTCCGTGATATGAGTCAGACAGCGATCCTGTCTCAGATCAACCTGCCGACGATCATCATTGTCGGAGAGGACGACCCGGCTTGCACGGTCGAACAATCCCGCATTTTGGAACAGCATATTGACGGTGCCGAACTCATCATTTTGAAAGAGGCTTCGCACCTCTCCAATATCGAGCAGACCGACGCCTTCAACACAGCTATGATGAAGTTTTTGACTACGGTAGCCTCGTAGTGGAAGCAAGCGCGACGCTTGCTTTCGAAATGCCCACTTTGTAGACTGATTTCATCGGCATCAATGACCATGGAATTGCGTCAATCATGTCCTGGTCAGTCGAACCGTATGCTAGGCCGCCGATCGAGAACCGCTGGAACGGATCAATCCCTTGCGCTCATTGTTTCTCTTGTTCGACAGTCTTAACGCTCGCGCACTTTCCTGTTATGGCGGTTCACTTCCAACGCCAAACTTTGAGCGCCTTGCCGAACGCGCAGTTACCTTTGACAGTCACTATATTGGTTCAATGCCGTGCATGCCGGCGCGACGAGATATGCACACTGGGCGGCTGTGTTTCCTGCATCGCAGCTGGGGGCCACTAGAACCTTTCGACAATAGCTTTCCTGCACGCCTCAAAGGTGCTGGCATCTATTCGCACCTCATCTCGGACCATTACCACTATTTCGAGGACGGCGGCGCTACGTATCACACCCGTTACACGACATGGGACTTTGTCCGAGGCCAGGAATCTGATCCGTGGATCGCAATGGTGAAGCCACCGATTGAGCGCTTTCGCCAACAGTATCACCCGATCCAATTCGAAGACACACGCGACGGTCATCGTCTTCAAGGCATGGTGAACCGCGAAGCCATCAAAAATGAATCTGATTTTCCCTGTGTCCAATGCTTCGATGCAGCTTTGAGCTTTTTGGATCGAAACGGCGGAGATGACCATTGGCTACTGCAGCTCGAAACGTTTGATCCTCACGAACCGTTCTTTGCGCCAGACTTATATAAAGCAGCGTTTCCGACAGCGTACGAAGGGCCAACATTGGATTGGCCAAGGTATCGCAAAGTTTCTGAAACTCCGAACGAAATCGAAGAATTGCGCGCGAACTATGCTGCACTCGTGACACTGTGTGATACGCAGTTAGGGCGCATCCTTGATGATTTTGATAAGCACAACCGCTGGGACAACACGGCGATCGTGCTAACGACTGACCATGGTTTCCTTCTGTCGGAACATGACTGGTGGGCCAAGAATCGAATGCCCTTCTACAATGAGATCGCCAATATCCCATTGTTCGTCTACAGTCCCAAATATGCTGACAAGGCGGGCTGTCGAATTTCAGCTTTGACGCAAACGACCGACATCATGCCCTCCTTGCTCGACCTATTCGGGCAGTCACCCGGAGGTCATGTATTGGGGCAATCAATCTTGCCATTGATAGCTGGAGAGGCAGATAAGATCCGAGACGTAGCGCTTTACGGCATATTTGGTGGAGCAATAAATGCGACAGATGGCAGATACACATACTTCCTCTATCCAGATGATATGGAAGATAAGGAACTGTTCGAATATACGCTAATGCCGATGCACAATCGGAGTTTGTTTGAAATTTGGGAGTTGCAACAAGCCGGTCTGCACCGTGGCTTTGATTTTACAAAAGGCGCGCCTCTGCTCAAGATTCCTGCACTCCCTGGTGCGAAACGTTCGCCTCGACAAGGTGGGTTCGCCGACAACCGCACTGTACTTTATGATCTGAAGCATGATCCTTGTCAGACAGTCGGAATTGATGCTCCAGAAGTCGAAGAACAAATGATCAGGTACATCCTGGCCGAGATGAAATCACATGACGCACCGCTCGAACTGTACACGCGTTTCGGTCTGCAAAGTTGATTTCGGCACTTCGTCGCATTTGCGATAGCTCACCGCAAGCAAGACTCGCTTCAAGACTCGCTTCAAGATGAGCATCAAGACGTGCTTATTGTAGACTTTCGCTGAGCTGGTGGATCCAGTCCAACACATTCAGCAGCTGCCGACCACAGCGAATTTGATTGCACGCGCCTGCAACACTAGACGTGTCCAACGCCTGCAGCCTTTTGCGCCGTGGCTCGCTTCTGGATATCGAGCATGACGATCACGACAATCATCATCGATACTCCATCCAAATAAAGTGGGGTCTTGGCAATCCGCATCAGTAGTTCTGGCAATAAGCCAATGGTTAGAAGATATGTTGCCGTGATTATCGTCATGCGGGAAACGATCCCCCTCAGGTGCGCCTCTGCCTCTTTCTTCGGACACTCCGCTATCATCCGTCCGTCCTCAGCCAGGCGCGCGATCGAGGCCTGCGGTGACGCTGCCCGTGACGTTATGAGGAATGTTAGAGTCACGATTGAGACCGCGTAGATTAGAAGATGAATCGCCTGTCCAGGCCCTAGATAGGCTATGATGATGAACGCTTGATCTCCGATTTTTGCGTGCAACTTCTGAATGGCGGCAATCGCTCCCGCCAAGACCATTGAGGCAAGAACGGCAGGCATGATAGTCGCGTAATCCAGGCGCAGAGTGAGGTCCGTATCGCGTTGCTCAGCACCGTTCTCCAGGGACACCGTCGGGACTCTTCGCGTCGCACTTACCATCAACACGATCAAAACAGTCGCACTCACAAGTAGGACTGCAAGTATAAGCATCCTACTGAGTGGGATTACTCCCCAGAGGTACATGTGCCATGCTTCAATTGCGCCAGTCGGAACTCTGGCAATAAACTCAGCTGCTACAATTAGCCAAATACCATCGCACAATCCGGTTTTTGTGATCTGTTCGCCCAGCCACAAGAGAAGCATCGTGCCTGCGGAAAGCGTTATAACGACGACAACCCCAAAAAATGCTCCCGGCTCGCGGACCAAGCCTGTCGTTGAAGTGATGTCAGATGTGACCTGCAAGGCCATAAAGACTGCAATAAGCAATGTCAGCCAGCGCCGAAAACTGGTGTATCCTTGAGGAGGCGTGCCTCCGCCCAACAATTGAATTGCGATCCATGCATAGAGAAAGGGCCAGAGCCCCAGTGCGAATATGCTGACGTGCGATATTATGTCCGGAGTATAGATCAGTCCATATGGTGCCAGGTCTCGCCGCTCTAGGAGTGTCAACAATTCATGAATGTCTAAACCTGGTAGTGGTATCCACTGGCCGAAACGAACAATTAGTAAGACACCTGCAGCAAAGAGGAGCTTGCCGAGCAGTTGCGGTGACCAGCGCTGCCGGAGCGTGACAGCTCCAGGGGGAGATTGTGTCGTCTCTTCTCGCATACGTTGGCTCCAGGCATTGCAAAGCCTGTCCGATGACCGGCTCTGGCTCGCTCGCATCGGCGAGAGTAGTCGGCTCATCTAACGAACTTGGTGGTCAACCCCTAGATAAGCAGTGGAAATATGATCGGAATTAGTTCTTCAACTTCGGGCTAAGACCTGAACGGCTCGCATTAAGGAAACCAAGTCCGCCCCATAGCCCATAGCGCACGCCGATCGGGTCGACCTGGGTTGGCTTCAACTCGGAACGGGCAGATGTCAGGGTTGTGGACAACTTGCCAAGGATTGCGCGCTGAGTTCAGGTGAGAAAATGCAGCGCGAGCAATGCAAGCAACGCAAGCAACGCAAATTGGCTGCGATGGCGCGGCCGATGTTGTTGGTTGCTCGCGACCTATGGGCGTGGAGGAAGAAGGAACGCTGGGCTCTCGTGCTTACCGGAAGGCGCTCGATTCATCGCGCACTATCAAGACGGCGCAGCGAGAGGGGTGATGAGCGGAGTACGCAAACACGAGTGAAAATCGGCTTCATCGGCACCAATCTAGAAAATTTCATGGGCGTGGGATCGGATGTTCCGGGTCCGAGGGACGAATTGACAATGGCGATTGCAACGAAAAATGCTTCGAAGTCATAGTTGATAATCCGAAATAGATCGTAGAAAATTTGGTGCGCTTCAGCGGTATCCCGCGCGGTTCAGTCGTGAACCAGATCAGGATCCGGCGCATCGGTGACCAAGCTGAATAGTGAATCTGCAGAACTTGAAGAACTTGAAGAACTTGCGGAACCTGCAGAACCTTCAAGGGTTGTCGCATCTGGCTTCGGGCGCTCCAGTTCCGGTTCGCCGCCGAACGCTGATTCTAGCGCTTCTGCAATGTCGAGAAGTGCGCCATCGCCTCGAAATCGACCGACGATCTGGAGCCCAAACGGCATGCCATTGTCATCTCGCCCACAAGGCAGAGAGAGAGCAGGATTCGTCGTCAACGTGATGTACCAGGTTATCGCCAGCCAGTGATAATACGAGTTGAGATTCCGACCATTGATTTTATCAAGATAGAGCGTCTTCCAGGGAAACGGAGAGGCGGCGACGGTGGGCGCCATGACAACGTCAAACTTCTCAAAGGTCTCTTGAAAGCGTCGAAAGATCCGAGTTTGTTCGGTGTGGGCCCAGGCGAAATCCGCCAAAGACATTCGGCTCCCCAGTTCGAAATTCGCGCGTACATTCGGTCCAAGTCGTGATGGGTCCTGGTCGTAGTCATCCTTGTATCTGGCAACAAAACTGGCGGCGCGAATGATGTCAAAACAACGTCCTGCCTCACCAAAATCGATCAAGATCTCTTCACACGATTCGAAGCAGCTACTCATCGCGCCAATCTTGCGCATAAAGGCGTTTGCTACAGGTACATCAACAATACCGGTTCCGAAGTCCACACTCCAAGCAACACGGAGTTTTGATAAATCAATTGGATCACTAGCGGATAGCGCAGAACCGTCTTGCGGAAAGGTGAGAGGATCACCTTCATCATAGCCGACTTGACTTGCCAGCAGAAGCCTCGCATCGGCGACAGTGCGGGCCATTGGGCCGAGAACCGAGATTGGAGTCCATCCGAGTTGACGGTGCTCTGCCGGCACCATCCCCGGTGACGGGCGAAACCCAACGACTCCGCAAAAGGCTGCCGGAATTCGCAATGAGCCACCGGTATCAGAGCCAGTGCAAATTGGCAGGAGGTCGGCGGCAAGTGCGGCCGCGGATCCGCCAGAGGATCCGCCACAAGTTAAGGTTGGATTGAATGGGTTGCCGGTGGCACCCCAGACAGCATTGCGGGTATTGGCGCCGGCGCCAAACTCGGGCGTGTTCGTCTTGCCGACCATGATGGCGCCAGACTTGCGCACCCGGGAGACCATAACACTGTCCCGGAGCGGCACGTTGTTCCTGTAGAGCGGTGAGCCAAAGGTCGTGAGCACGCCAGCCGTGCGTTCCAGGTCCTTGACCGCAAAAGGGACACCATGGAGCGGGCCAAGATCATCACCGCTTACGACAGCCGCTTCGGCTAAAACGGCTTCTTCACGGGCGCGTTTGAAGCAGGTCGCCGTCACGGCATTGATGGAAGGGTTCAGCGTATAAATCCGCGAAATAAATGCCTCAAGTACCTCAACGGGGGAAAGTGATTTAGCGGCGATCTCATTGCGTAACTCCTTAGCTGTCATTGCGCTGATTTCCGTTTCGCTAGCCATCTCATCCACTCTCGCGTGTCGCTTCGTCCTGGTCACCGATGATGTTCTCGATAGTGTCTGCGCTCAATTCAGCAGCTTGGCAGCGTTGGGCACGTGCGGTCAGGCGCAAAATTTGAGCAGCGCGCTCAATCGATTATCGGACAACGGTATTGCTATTGTGCGTTGAAAGGAGGAACCTAACCCGGACGCCGCGTGCGCGTCGAATGTTAGTTTGGAGGAATGTCACATTGGAGGAATGTCAAATGAGACCTATCTGGTTCTCGGCCCTCGCGTTGTCTCTTGGCGCACTTGCGCTCACCACAACGATCAGTTTGGCCGGCAAATCGGATGATACGCTGAACTGGGCTACAGACCGCGAAATCGCAGTTGTCGACCCCTACTATAACAATACGCGCGAACTGGTTGTGCAGGGCCATATGGGTTGGGACGGCTTGTTGTTCCGCGATGCGGAAAGTGGCGAATTCAAGCCTCTTCTGGCAACGAAATGGTCGTGGAAAGACAACGTCACGCTCGAGGTCGAGCTGCGGAAAGACGTGAAATTTCACGACGGTAGTGATTTTAACGCTGACGATGTCGTCTATACGGTCAACTTCACGTCGAACAAGGATAACGGCGTGCTGACCCACAGAAACGTGGGTTGGATGAAGAATGCAACCAAGATAGACTCGCACAAGGTTCGAATTGAGCTTCACAAGCCCTTCCCTGCAGCGCTTGCGTACTTGTCCAACGCCGTCTTCATGGTGCCGGCTGGTCACTACGACAATGCGCCGACTAAAGCCGACGGCAAGAAAGACTTCGGCGCCGTCAAGCCGATGGGCACCGGACCTTACAAGATGGCCGAAGTTAAAGCCGGCGAGTACGTGCTTTGGGAAAAGAACACAAGCTATTTCGAAGGCGGGCCGAAAGGGCAACCGCAGATCGGTAAAATCCGTTTCCGCACCATTAAGGAATCCAATACGCAGCTTGCCGAGATCCTGACGGGTGGTCTGGATTGGATATGGGATGTACCGAAAGAACAGGCGGAACGCCTTGAGGCACAGGGCAGCGTTACGGTCGAGAATGCGAAGACGATGCGCGTTTCCTACCTGGCATTTGATGTGGACGGAGACTCCGGCCAGAATTTCTTCAAAGATAAGCGGGTTCGGATGGCAGTCGCGCATGCCATCAACCGCCCGGCGATTACGAAGAACCTTGTTGGTCCGGCCTCGGTTGTCATTCATTCCGCCTGCCATCCGGATCAGTTCGGCTGCACGCAAGACGTTAAGAAATGGGCATTTGATCCCGAAAAGTCCAAGGCGCTGCTAAAGGAAGCCGGATATCCGAATGGCTTCGAGTTTGACATTTACGCCTATCGCCAGCGCGAATTCACCGAAGCGGTGATCGGCGATCTTGCCAAGGTTGGTATCAAAGCTAAGCTCTCATACATGCAGTATCGCAAACTGCGTGACTTGGTTTGGAAGGGCCAGACACCAATCAATCACATGACGTGGGGTTCGAATTCGATCCCGGATGTGTCGGCAATTACCAGCCACTTCTTCTCGAATGGCCGAGACGATCCGGCCAAAGATCCGAAGACGAAGGAACTGCTTGCCATTGGCGACACTTCGACCGATCCCGCTGAGCGCAAAGAAGTATATGCCAAGGCATTAGGGATCATCTCTGGAGAGCTTTACTGGTTGCCCATGTTCACCTACGCCAAGTACTACGTCTTCGCAAAGGATCTCGACTTCAAGACCACATCCGACGAGATCCCACGTTTCTACACGGCCAAGTGGAAGTAGGCAGACCACAAATTGAACCCGGTGGTCTTGATTGCCGGGTTCGGCAAATTTGATTTGAGAATCTCAGGCGCTCAGAGGCAATAATGCTCACATATGCAATGCGACGCGTCGGGGTCGCCATTCTGGTTGCACTCACGGTGTCGCTGATCACCTTTTCAATGATCTATCTGTCAGGTGACCCAGCCATGGCACTTGCCGGCGAGACGGCCACCGAAGCGGAGATTAACAACATCCGACGCGTCTATGGTTACGATCAACCCATTATTGTCCAGTACCTGAACTGGTTGTGGAGCGCGCTGCAGGGTGATTTTGGACAGTCGCACTATCTCAAAAAGCCTGTTGCAGATGTCATCTTTGAGCGGCTGCCCACCACCATGCTTCTCGGTCTTTGCGCTCTGGTCTTTGCCCTCGTGCTTTCCATTCCGCTTGGTGTTCTGGCTGCCATTCGGCCCAATAGCCTGATCGACAGGGCAGCCCTCACCCTTGCTGTTGTTGGTCAGGCGATGCCGAGCTTCTGGTTTGCTCTGACCATGATGCTCTGGTTTGGCATCTACTGGAGACTGTTGCCGATCACCGGCACTTCAAGTTGGGCCAATTTTATTATGCCTTCAATTGCGCTTGGCTACTACATCACTCCGGGTGTCATGCGCCTGACGCGTGCCGGCATGCTGGAAGTCCTGCAAGCAGATTACATCAGGACAGCGCGTGCCAAAGGGCTGTCGCCCAATCTGGTCCTCTTCAAACATGCGCTGCGCAATGCGATTATACCTGTGGTGTCGCTGGCGGCGGTACAATTCGGCTTCATGCTAGGTGGCTCAATCGTCATTGAGACGATCTTCGCGATTAATGGGCTAGGCTTCCTGGCATGGGAGTCGATCCAACGTGCAGACCTGCCAATGATGCAGGCGATCGTGCTGGTGTTGAGCGTTATCTATATCACTCTCACGTTCCTGGCCGATGTCCTCAATGCATGGCTGGATCCCAGAATAAGAGTTGGATGACCATGGCGGTGCTTCCGAACGAGAGCGAACGTGAAACAGTGGCAGCTCAGAGCGTGTCACCAGGTGTTGAGTACTCGCCATCAACGCAGTTGCGCAAACGAATGCTTGGTCATGCCGGCTTCCTGTTCGGCGCGACGGTATTGGCGATTATGTGCATCATGGCCCTCCTCGCCCCATATATTTCTCCTCACGACCCCTACGACCAAATTCTATCGCGCAAGCTGATACCGCCGGTCTGGTTTGATAGTCCAAAGGTAACTTGGGATCATATTCTTGGGACCGATCAGCTCGGCCGCGATTATCTCTCTCGCCTCCTGTGGGGCGCACGCATTTCATTGCTCATTGGTTTCTCGGCAATGTTGATATCAGGCATCATTGGTACAGTCCTGGGCGTTGCGGCCGGTTACTTCGGCGGTCGCGTCGACATGGTGATCAACTTCATTATCACAACCCGCCTCTCCATGCCGGTGGTTCTGGTTGCGCTCGCTGTCGTCAGTCTGATTGGCTCATCTCTTACTGTCGTCATCTGGGTTCTGGGTCTTCTAATCTGGGACCGTTTCGCGGTGGTCATGCGCAGTGCGACCCAACAGGTGCGAGGTCTCGACTTTGTGGCTTCGGCACAGGCCTTAGGCAGCTCAACGTGGCACATTCTCGCAGTCGAGATCATGCCCAACATATCCAATCATCTCATTGTGGTTGCGACTTTGGAAGTGGCACACGCAATCTTGCTTGAAGCAGCGTTGTCGTTCTTGGGCCTCGGTGTCCAGCCACCGGAACCGAGTTGGGGGCTTATGATTTCCGAAGCCAAAGGCCTGATGTTCTTTGACGGTTGGCTGATCGCAATACCGGGCAGCGCGCTCTTCCTTCTGGTCTTGGCAATCAATCTGCTCGGCGATGGTTTGCGTGACGTAACGGCGCCTGAGAACAGAGGCTGACAGCATGAACATCAACAGTCCGCCGATATTATCGATCAAGAACCTGTCGGTTTCATTGCCAACGAGTGCAGAACGCCCGCACGCCGTGAGCAATTTGACCTTCGATGTCTTTCCGCGAGAGATCCTATGTGTTGTTGGAGAATCCGGTTCCGGCAAATCCGTAATGTCACTGGCAGCCATGGGGTTGCTTGCTCCTGGACTGAAAGCAACGGAAGGTGAAATCGAGTTCGAGGGTCGAAACCTTCTGACGCTTTCAAAGTCCGAGCACAACTCGCTACGGGGGGATCGGATGACAATGATTTTCCAGGAGCCGATGACTGCTCTCAATCCCGCCTACACCGTCGGCGAACAAATCGAAGAAGTTTTCCGCGCACATCGCTCGTTCGGCGCATCGGAGCGGCGCCAACGTACATTGAAGCTTCTGCAGGAGGTTCGCCTGCCCGATCCAGAACGCCTCTACGGCTCGTTTCCCCATCAGCTTTCCGGCGGCCAACGCCAGCGAATTATGATTGCGATGGCGCTGGCACTGGATCCAAAATTGTTGATTGCAGATGAGCCGACGACCGCGCTCGACGTGACGACGCAAGCGCAGATACTTCATCTTCTGAAACAGCTTAATGCCGCGCATGACGCCGGCATCATGTTCATCACACATGACTTCGGAGTGGTCGCTGAAATTGCTGATCGTGTCATCGTCATGCGCCACGGCGTCATCGTTGAGCAGGGCACAGCCGACGAGGTGTTGAACAGACCACAGCACCCCTACACGCGCGCGCTTATCGATGCAGTCCCGCGCCCGGCCGAGCATGACGAGGTGCAAGAGAACCCGAACCCTGTCGTAATTAGTGTGAAAGGGTTGAACAAGACATTTCGTACCGCGGGCAATCTATTCAAGAAAAGCCGTACAGTGGCGGCTGTTCGCGAAGTGAGCTTCGCTGTCCACCGTGGTGAAACGCTCGGCATCGTCGGCGAATCAGGTTCTGGCAAGACAACATTAGTTCGTTGCCTGATGCGACTCATCGATCCCGATTCTGGGTCGATCGACATCACGGGCGTGGACTTCGCCAGTAAGTCGAGCTCCGAACTGAGAAGACATCGCAAGGACATTCAGATCGTCTTTCAGGATCCTTATGGCTCGCTCAATCCGCGCCGCAATGTTGGCAGCCAGCTCAGCCAAGGACCGGTCAATTTCGGTGTTTCACGAAGAGAAGCTCAGGAACGCGTGCGGCGCCTTCTTGAAGTTGTGCGAATGCCTGCTGATTGCATACACCGCTTCCCCAATCAATTCTCGGGAGGCCAAAGGCAGCGGTTGTGCATTGCGCGGGCGCTGGCGGTTGAACCGAAGGTTCTGATTGCAGATGAAGCCGTTTCAGCGCTTGACGTTTCCATTCAGCGCGAAGTTCTCAATCTGATCAACGACATTCGCGATCAGTTCGGGCTGACAGTCGTCTTTATTACCCACGATCTCCGGGTCGCAGCACAGGTCTGTGACAATGTTCTGGTGATGAAGGAGGGCGAAGTCGTTGAACGTGGTAATGTGGACCAAATCTTCCACGCGCCAACACATGAATACACCCGTTCACTCCTTGCAGCACAGCCCGGCCAGGCATGGGATATACCGATATTCAAAGAGGATCCACGCGCTGCAGCCGGCCTATAAGACTGCTGTCAGGTGGAAAGAGAAAAGTTTCCCCAGTTTTCAAAAACCCCAATGGAGATGAAAATGGCCAGCCGGACTGGAGCTATCTCAAGAGCCACATCTTATCTCGACAGTGGTCAGTTCGAAGCTGACCTGGGACGTCGCGTTGCAATTCCCACCGAAAGTCAAACACCTGCTGGACTACCCCATCTCAGCCGCTATTTGGACGAAGAAATGATCCCGGCATTCAGGGCAATGGGCTTTGACTGTCAAACGTTCGACAATCCTGTTGCCGGCGCAGGTCCAGTACTTCTGGCGACAAGAACTGAAGATTCCGCGCTGCCTACGGTGCTCGGCTATGGTCATGGTGACGTTATTCGTGGTCTTGACGACCAATGGACCAAGGGCGCCGGACCTTGGAAGACCCAACGTGATGGTGAGCGGCTTTATGGGCGCGGGACGGCGGACAACAAGGGCCAGCATACCATCAATATGGCGGCCATGAATGCTGTCCTAGACGAACGCGGTCAGCTCGGCTTCAATGCAAAGTTTATGATCGAAATGGGGGAGGAGAACGGGTCTGCCGGTGTTCACCAGATCATCGGTTCGAACAAGGGTGCCTTTGCCGCTGACGTCTTTGTCGGCTCTGACGGCCCCCGCGTGCGCATGGACCGCCCAACGATGTCGCTTGGCGCGCGCGGTGCGCAGAATTTTGATCTCGTCTGCGAATTGCGCGAGGGCGGACATCATTCAGGCAATTGGGGAGGCGCTCTCGCTGACCCTGCGGCAATCCTATGTCATGCGATATCGACGATCGTGTCGCGGACCGGTGAAATCCGCGTGGCAGAGTGGCGTCCGCCACCTATTTCGAGCGCGGTCAAATTGAGTCTAGCCGATGTTGAACTCGACGGTGGTATGGACGGCCCCAAGGTTGATTCGGAGTGGGGAGAGCCGGGTTTAACACCGGCCGAAAATGTTTACGCCTGGAATTCCTTTGCAGTACTCGCAATGAAGTCGGGTAACCCGGAGAGCCCGGTTAATGCCATTGCACCGTGGGCACGAGCACATTGCCAATTGCGATACATCGCGGGAACGGACGCAGAAGATATTATACCGGCGCTCCGTCGCCATTTTGAAGCGGAGAGGATTGACCTTGTTGTCGTGGAACCGCCCCCGCCTGGCAACGCTGCCGGCTTTGACGCCAGCCGCACCGAACCTGATGATCCCTGGGCCGAGTGGGTCAAAGCATCGATCACCAAATCTACCAACGCCCCCCTTGCCGTCATTCCGCAGACCGGCGGCTCAATCTGCAACGATCTTTTTACCGATCTTCTTGGGATTCCCGCGATCTGGATTCCTCACTCGTACGCCGGCTGCTCACAACACGCACCGGACGAACATATCTTGATGCCGGTCTCACGGAATGCTCTGGAGATCATGGCAGGCCTGTATTGGGATTTGGGGGAAGGACAAACGCCCTGACAAAACCGGCTGCAGCACCGCCTCTAACACCGCCTGCGATACTGGATACAACACTGGCTCCAACATTGGCTACAACACGGCTGCCAATCCGTGAGGGTGCGCTTCACACTAGCTCAACGTCTGCATGAGGCGCAGTTGGAGCTCGAAGCGTGGGACCAAGGACGAAATGTAAAGATGCTCATCCAGTGTGTGGCCGCCGTCTCCATCAACGCCAAGACCATCCAGTGTGGGAGCGTACTGTGCTGTGAAATTTCCATCGCTTCCGCCACCCGTAGCTGTCGCCTCTAGTTCAAAACCGATCTCCGCAGCGCATGTCTTGGCGTGTTCGAATAACGCCTTAGTGCCGTCTGATTGGATGTACGGCGGTCGGTTAATCGCCCCGGTGACTTCGACCGTGACGTCTGGGTCGAACGGCTCTATCGAAGTGATGAGTCTATGTGTCTCCTCTGCATCAGCAATGGTTGCGTAGCGAACATCCAACTCACACGTACAAAATTGCGGAACGGTATTTGCCGTCGAACCACCCTGGATCAGACCAACATTAAAAGTCAGGCCGCGATCATAATCTGTCATTTCCTCAATCTGAACGATCTGCCTGGCCATTTCGCGAATGGCACTGCGGCCGTCCTTATGGCGCGACCCCGAGTGCGCGGAACGACCTTCCGTTTTAATCGTGTAGCGCCCCAAACCCTTCCGCGCCGTTACGATCTTGCCGCCGTAACGGGCCGGTTCCGTCACCAAAACATACTTGGCCCGCCTTGCCGCTGTTTCGATGTGCATGCGTGACGTCGGGCTTCCGACTTCCTCGTCTGCCAGGTATAAGAACCGCAGGGGAAGCGGGGGCGCTGAACCGGCTTGCGCCAGTGTCCGAAAGGCGGCGAAGGCCAGGTATGCGCCTCCTTTCATGTCGTAGATTCCTGGGCCATAGGCGCGATCGCCTTCAATGCGAAATGGATTTCTCTTGAGCGTGCCCATTTCGTGAACAGTATCCACATGACAGAGCACTAAAATACCGGCCTGCTCGCCTCCCCATGGCGATGAGATCGAAAGGTGATCACCGAAACCGTCTTCACCCGCAATTCGTTCGACGGCCGCGCCGGCAACTCTGAAGCCCTGCTCGACGCAATCGACCATGCGATTTACGTTCTCGCGTTCAGATGTCTTACTCTCAATTTCGATCCACTGCCTTATTCCATTGAGGAGAGATTCTGCTGATGGCTTCTCCATTCCGTCTCCATTGGGCTCGATTACGGCAGACGGATGTCGTGGCGCGGTGAGCTCCAAATACGCGCCAACTCCACGCATCCTTCAATATCCTCTGCAAGCATCAGTCGTTGTGCAATCAACGCGTCAGCGGCGGCACGGATTGCAGCAACGTACCCCTCAGAGTCGCCATATCTCTCGGCGACAGAAACGCGCGGATCTGTGGTTTGTTCTTTTTCGGTTGCAGTTTCAGGAAATGGAATAGTCGAGCCGGTGAATTCGTGCATTGCCCCGTGTCCATGACCACGCCGGCGGATATTCCAACCCGTGTATGTTGCAAGCGGTGCCGTCACCATGGGGGCGCGGACTCCGGCAATGTCGTTGCCATCCAGATCGACGGCCGGTACTTGGACAACGTATTTTTCGTCTGTTCTTACCCGCGGTGGTTCGTTTACTAAGCCTTGATCAAACCGCGGACCCCATTCGACATGTGGTAGCTGCGCAGGACCTCGCGGCAGCATAACTCCGGGGATTGCTGGAAACTGCGCCCGCCATTCAGTCATGGTCGCCAGGGTTTTCTCACTGCGCCTTGGAATCTGGCTTGCTGGAGGCTCCGTGCCGTCTGTAGCCCACCGATCCATGGCATCGAGCATCGCGCGGAACAACATTGACGTTGACACCACATTTAGAAGCTCTCGACACACTCCTGCTGACGGTGCCGTCAGTCTTGGGTCCGCAAAGTGCTGTGATGAGGCCCACAGATAAACGCGAACTGTTTCCGGCTGGTCCAGGTCCTCGCCGTCGGTGGTTGTGTGTACCAACGAGCCGCGCCGCTGCCAGTATTCGGTAGCGGACTGAGTATGCAGAACCAGAGGGTCGGTGTCGGGACGCTTTAGGATGGCATCTACTTTCCCGGTCATGTGATCTCGCGACATAGCATAGGAGAAGGGAAAGCGGTCTGCGGGCGTCAGGTGATCTTCGTACTCTTGGCCCGCCGGTCGCACGACATTGGCAAATCGATGGTTCATCCACATTAGGCCACCGCCGGACACATGCGGAATGATACCATCAAATACCCGGCGGCCATCCGCGTCGGCATTGAAACCCTGATGGACAAAATCCCGGAGACAGCGCCCGGTTTGCGAACGACCCCAGCCGTAGACCTTTTCAACCTTGAGTGCCGCTTCGGCTAGAGGGTTGGCTTTGCCGTTGCGGTCAGATTCACTGTAGCGAAGAAAACTCGCAATGTCGCGAACCGCTGCATGACCGAGGCCCAAAATGAGTGGATCACGACCGTCATAAAGGAGTTCATAAATCCAGCCTGGTTCAAAGCCTCCGGGCAAATAGACATGACAATCGGAGGCAACAACTGCAGTTTCGGCCCCTTGATTGTCGAGTCCACTCCCACCCTCAGTGCGTGCGAACATCCAACAGTCCGGTGGAATGATTTCTGGTTGATCGGCCGGATAACGTCGCCGGGTGAGGCGGGCAGTTGAGGTATCCATCGAAACAGTCGGATGCGATCGCGTGGAGGCCCATCCGCTCAGTGGCTGGACGGTTTTGCCAGCCTGGGCGACAATGAATTCCGTCCTCACTTTGCCTGTTATCGGTGCCCCATCCTCTGTTGCCACGGGTAGATCCAATTGTATCCGTCCGTTTCCTGGAAGAATATCCCCTTGCCAGGCGATCCAACACACGGCGTGGCCGCGTCGCAACAGGAAGCCGTTCCCGAAATCGCCCAATCGGCAGGGGTCATTGGTGCTGGGGGCATCATTGAAAAACTGCAAACAGCGCTTGTTGCCGCGATTGACCAGTTCGACTAGCAGCCGCCGGCTGCCCTTTGTAGCATCGACAGGTTGTAAAATTTGTACTTCGGATGTGTAGGAGACCAGCCCGTCGCTATCACGGGGCGCCAGCAAAATGTCGGTGATGCCAACCTGCGCTTGAGCTTGCGGATCAACCCGAACCGTCGCCCGCGCATCAATGCGTTCATATGTTCCGACATCTCCAAAGCGGTGACCATTAGCGATTTCCTCACGGCGTTCAATTTGGAAGGAGATATCGTGCATGGTCTGTCCTCAATCGGGTCAATCAGGTTGACTTGAGCCTAATCGGTTGCGACCGCGACCTGCAACCCCGGCGATGACATGCAAATCTTGAGGAGCATGACACTCGTGCTGCACGAGTTCTTTTGTCTGCATGAGTACATCTGCCACGTCCTCGGCCATCTCCCGCCCAAAAGCCTCCGCGGCATCCGCCACTAAGGCTCTTTTATCCATATTTTGCGCCTATGAGAGCCGCGTAACGCACATCGTCCAAGCGAGACAACTCTCGGAGCATTCCAGTGACCAACGTGTAAGCCTCCCCGATGAGTTGCAAAATCCAGGCAAAGGCACGTAAATGCCATCATTGTTGTGAGCAGTTCAGGAGCACATCATGGACAATGTCAGCTTCACTCAAATGAAGGACGGGACGCGAGAGGATTATGCGTTCTTGAGCGAGCACGAAAGGACGTTTGCAAACGGTACAGCCGAGCGATTGTTGAAATCCTTAGTCGAACTTGACGAAAGTTTATCCGGCTATCAAGTCACAAGACTAGGACATTCAGTTCAATCTGCCACACGGGCATGGCGGGACGGCGCAGATGTTGACTGGGTTGTATCATGCCTGCTGCACGACATCGGCGATATTTATGCACCCTATAATCATGACGAATATGCCGCCGCGATTTTGCGACCTTTCGTGCGCGAGCAGTGCGCCTGGTGCGTTCAGACTCATGGAGATTTCCAAATGATCTACTACGGCCATCACGTAGGGGGCAATTCCAACAAGCGAGACCGGTTCAGGGACAACCCTTATTTCGACGACTGCGCCGAGTTTTGTGAACGATGGGATCAGGCCAGCTTCGACCCGAATTATGATACTCTTCCACTGGAGATTTTCGCACCTATGGTTCGCGAAGTATTTGCCCGCAAGCCCTATGATCCATTGGTAGTGCGTAAGGGGCAGCGCGTGCCTCTGACAGATACTGTCGCAGCTGAGAAGCGTATTTCTGGTTCACTTCAGGGTGAGATGACAGACGAAAAACCTGATTGGCCCCCAAAAACGGCTGGGTCAGGAACGACCCGCAAACCTTAACAATTAAAGTGGCGCCATAGGGAGATTGGTTAAATCGTCCTAACGGGACTTGCGGTCTCCTGTTCCAATCTCACACCAAAATCCAACCGGCCGCCATCGCCGTTTCGTCTGAATGAATGAGCGGTTCTTTCTCCAAACTGCAGAAATTTGATGGCCATTTGCCAGCCAATTCTCAAGGGCACCCGTCTCTAAATCTGCGAGTTATACGAAGCGTAGATTCTGACGAGAGGCTAAGCTAATCTCGCCATCTAAGGAGTGATCGGTCATGAAACGCCGTCTCACAGCAATGCTTGCCGCAGATGTTGTTGGCTATTCCCGTCTCATTGAGGAGGATGAAATGGGAACGCTCCAGCGTCTCACGGAGCTGAGGGAAAAAACTCTGGTTCCTCTAATTGGCGATCACAGAGGCCGGATTGTTAAATTGATGGGTGATGGGTTCCTTTTGGAATTTCAGAGTGTCGTCGATGCAGTCGAATGTGCAGTTTCCTGGCAATTGGCAAGTGGCGAATGCACCGCTGGCAAGGAGCTGAATAGACCATTGCAGTTTCGAATTGGTGTCAATTTAGGTGACGTAATTGTTGAAGGCGAGGACATCTACGGTGAAGGGGTCAACGTAGCTGCACGGCTTGAAGCACTTGCCGAACCAGGAGGAATTTGTGCCTCCCGTGCTGTGTTCGAGCAAATTCGCAACCGGCTAGACCTCGATTACACTGACTTGGGTGATGTGACGGTCAAAAACATCGCGGAGCCAGTCCACGCCTATCAGATACACTGTCGGCCGGCGCTGAGGCGCGACACAAAATCCTCTCGCAATATTCCACCACAGCTCGATGAGGCACGTGCATCGATCGCGGTGTTTCCATTCGACAAATTGTCGTCTGAGGACGACGACTCTTTTCTGGCTGAGGGTATCGCTATGGAAATCATCTCGATGCTTTCTCGGGTTCCTGATTTGCGTGTCGCGTCGCGGCCGGCAACCTTTGGTTCCCAGAGTCGCGGAGATGACAAGTGGGAAATTGTGAGCGATCTAAAGCTACGCTATGTCCTTACGGGTAGCGTGCGTCGAGCCAAAGATCGAATTCGCGTCATCGCCGAACTGTCCGATGCTGCCGACCGCTCCCAGCTTTGGTCCCATATGTACGAGCGTCAACTTGCCGACATTTTTTCAGTTCAGGAGGAGATCGCGGAAGCCATCGTTGTTGAGTTCGGTGGCGAGTATTTGCGAGCTGAGTGGCAACGTGCCAAGCAGCGGCCAACTGATAGCCTTGACGCCTGGGGGCTCGTGCAAAAGGCCAGGGCTCAAAACCTTCCCGTTCATCGGCAGGCAACCGAAGAGGCCTTGCAGATGGTTCTTGAAGCGATAAAAATCGATCCATATTATGCGGGCGCATATGCCAGATTAGCCTCGACGCTGATGCAACGAGTGATCAGCGGAACCAGCAAGGAACCAAACGAAGATCGGAAAAATGCTCTAGCGGCGGTCGAACGGGCAATGGAGCTGGCGGCCGATGATCCTTCGGTGCTTCGAACGTTAGGCAACGTATTGAGCAACTGCGGCAAACACGATAGAGCCGTAAGAGCCCTTCGTCGCGCGGTTGAGATTGCTCCCTTTGATTTTCACAGCTGGGGACGGCTTGGGCGTACTCTTTGCTACGCTGGAGGTGAGGAGGAGCTGCGCGAGGGTCATGCCGTGCTCGACCGTATTCTGGCTGCCGCACCAAACCATCCAATGGTTCCTTATTGGCTATACTTCAAGGCCAACGCTTGCTCGCGAGAGGGTCGTTACGAGGATGCTGTCGATTTCGCGAGAAAGAGTGCTGACCTTCAGCCTGGTTACGCTGGCGCATGGATAACCCTGGCAAACGGGCTTGGTCAGCTCGGACAACTCGAACCAGCTGGTGAGGCTATGGACCGTGCCCTTCGCGCCAACCCAACCTTGACACCGCAACACCTGGCCGAGCAGATTCGTGTACTTGCTGATGGGCGGCAAGACCTCGTTGAAAGTTCACTCTCGGGACTGAAGGCGGCAGGTCTGCTCGATTGATTGACGATGACGATGACGATAGACGATGACGATAGACGATAGTGATGCATCTTCACTTTGTCTCTATCGAGATGGAAGATCGTAGTGCTTCAAGACGCGGTCGAGGGGGAACACTGTCAGCCACGGGGCGGGGCGCGCCAGCTGCATTGGAGACGAAGCCAGTTTTTCGCAGGAGCACGCGAGGATCACGACAGAATACCAACGGAAGGTTTCAGAGGCAGTATGTGACGATTTCAGAGGCGGTAAAGTCGACAATGAGGGCGACGATAATCAAATGATCAACCTAAACGGTGAGGGGGTGCCTCGGCCATGGCAATTGATGAGCGCTTGACGAGGGGGCATACCTGGGGCCGTCACCCCGTTCATAATTAGTAAAATTCCAACGGGCACCGTGATCCCTTGTCGCTGAACACCGATGTCATCATTGATTGGCGCAAATCTTCCTATGCGCCGATTGCGACGATCATCTCCATGAAGGAGCTCCTAATGAATATTTGTACTTGGCGAGTTGTGGCGCGATGCGCCGCTTGCCTGCTGTTTCTGTCTGCCAACAGCTCCGCGATGGCGCAAAATGAGAACCTGTCCCGGCTGGCAGGTACGGCAACCTACGCCTTCATCAACGGGAAGATCTACACTATGAACGCTGGCCAGCCATGGGCGGAGGCCGTAGCGGTTGAAGGCAATAAGATCGTCTATGTCGGTGACGCGCAAGGCCTCAAGTACCATATAGGCCTCGACACTCAGATCGTGGACCTTGCCGGAAAAATGATGCTGCCCGGCTTTGTTGATGGGCACATTCATGCCGTGGTCGGCGGCATGATTGCAAAGGGCGCCGATTTACAAACCGACGACAAAGATGAGCTGATG
>JBPCWA010000079.1:0-2550 GCA_051009975.1 Hyphomicrobiaceae bacterium | reverse complement strand
CCGTTATGATGACGGCCTGGCTCACCGAGAGTTCCAGCATTGGTGTCAGAACAAAGCCAATAATGAAAGTCACGAACGGATATTCGAGTTTTCGCATAACGTAGCCTAGCACGCCAAATGCGATAGTTAGGCTAACAGCGAAGAAGCTCTGATCGTTCAAATACGCACCGGTCAGGCACAACAGGACGAGCGCCGGTAGAATGACAGGCTTGGGTATCGCCAACACACGAGCAAACAGGCGAAGACCGAAGCCACCGATGAATAGATTGGCGAAATTAGCGATCACCATTGCCGCGAACATACCGTAGACGAGCCTGCCATGGTCATCGAACAACCATGGACCCGGCGCGATTCCATGGATGATGAAAGCGCCCACCAGCAACGCAGCTGCGACGTTTCCAGGGATCCCTAGAGCGAGCAACGGGATCAGGTTGGCCCCAACAACTGCACTGTTTGCCGCTTCAGCTGCAGCTACCCCTTCCGGTGCTCCGTTGCCAAATTGCTGAGGGTTGCGAGACGCACGTCTAGCGGCCCCATAGCCAAGAAATCCGGCAATAGTTGCGCCCAAGCCCGGCAATGCTCCGATTGCGGTACCAATAACGGCAGAACGAAAGATTGTCCGGCTCAGGCTGAGGAATTCCCAGAAGGTCAGGCGATCATCCTCGTCGCTTTCAATTTTAGGAGCGATCGGCGCAGATCCCTGCTGTCCTCGAAAATACTCTTCGATCTGAAGTAAAACCTCGGACAGCGCCAGCATTCCTATGCCGATTGCCATGAGAGGAATGCCGCTTTGAAGATCAATTGATCCGAAGGTCAAGCGCGGCATCGACAATGTCGGATCGGTTCCAACTGTTGCAAAAAAGACGCCTAGCGCCGTCGCAATCAGGCCTTTGGAGATAGAGCTGCCAAGAAGACCGGAGATCATGCCAAAGGCAAAGATGATGAGGGCGCAAATTTCAACCGGACCGAGTTTGAGTGCGATAATTGCGAGCGGCGCTGCGATCAGGAAAAGAACGATATCGCTGAAAAGATCGCCACAGACTGAGGCGCTGAGAGCAGTTTGCATCGCCTTTACTGGCTTGCCTTTTCGAGCAAGCGGATGGCCATCGATGGCTGTCGCTGCTGCCTCGGGCGATCCCGGAGTATTCAGCAGTATACCGGATATTGAGCCGCCAAAACTCCCACCTTTGTTAACGGAGATCAGAAACGCCAGGGCTGACAGAGGTGACATGTAGTAGGTCAATGGCACCGCAATGGCTATAGCCATCGGGGCATTGAGGCCGGGAATTGCACCAACAATGATTCCAAGCGTTACGCCCGCCAAGATGGTGATGATATTCACGAGCGTGAAGGCATCCTGGATTCCCAGCATTACATCCGTCATTGCACACTCACGGAAGTGACAGGCGAAGACCATGCCAACTCAAGGCATAGATCCCGACGGGCAGCGCCAGAGCGACAGCAACCAACCAGGCCCAGGCTCCCCCCTTTGGCCGCATGATGGCGCCTACTCCAATTATGCATAGCACACCGCCAGCAATGTAACCGAGCCACCAAATTCCAAGTAGCGCAGCAAAAAGGACCGATGTACTGGCTGCCAGAAACAGCATGGCAAATCGATCGAATGGATTGGCCTTAGCATTCCGGATCCACAGCGCCGAAACAAGCTGCCACCCGGCGCAGCCGGCAATCACCCAAAGTGCAATCTTCGGCATATCGGCAGGAGCAATTTCGCCTGGCTCACCTACCACAGTCTCCGTTGGCACGACCCAAAATATCCCGGCCAGCGCGAGGGCGACGAGCACGATTGAGGTCAGAATATCTGCACGCTTCATCGTACTATCCGCCCATGTGCGGTGTGATTAGGTTAGCCATTTTGACCGTGACGGCGTCACTTATTCGCAGCCACCAGATCAGAGTACCGCTTGTAGGCATCACTAATGAGCGTGGTTAGATCGGCGGGCCCGAGCTGTTCTTCAGCAAACGGCAACTTCTTGAGAATCTGACGGACCGCAAGGCCTTTCAAGGCTTTGCGAATGGCATCCAACAGCGTCTTCTTGACGTCAGACGGCACACCCTTGGGGCCAGCAATCAGGAAGTGCGCTTCGAATGACAGCGGATAGCCAAGTTCTACCATAGTTGGAACGTTTGGCGATCCGGTTAGGCGCTCGCTTCGCAGGCTGGCTAGCAGTATAATTGTACCTTTACCGAGATGCTTGATGTGATTGCCACCTGAAAATCCAAGTTCGGTGTGTCCGCCGAGTACGTTCTTCATTGCACCCGAGCCGCCCTTTGTCGGGACGGCCTTCAACGTAATGCCTTCCTTCTTGCTCAGATACTTCGTGAGCAAGCGATCAAACGGTGTGACGGCTGCATAGTTTAGCACGTTACCCTTCTTGGCATAGGCGATCATTTCTTGCCACGTTTTGAACGGAGCGCCAGCTTTGGTGTAGATGCCTTCTTGGGCTTTGGCGAGGCTCTCAATGTAGTCGAAATCGTCTTTTGTGTATGGTGTTTTCTTGGGCGCAAAGGCCGGGTTGAAAGCAAACG
>JBPCWA010000078.1:0-5294 GCA_051009975.1 Hyphomicrobiaceae bacterium | reverse complement strand
ACACATGACTGCACCCGATCGCAATCATTCCATCAAAATCTTCTTGCAATTAGGGCGCCGTACTTCTCTGGCATTTGCGGCTCCCGCGCTGTCGCAGCAGAAGAAGTCCAGTTGGCAAATACTATTCGCAAATTGCAACGTCTTCGACGGCAAGACCAACACCTTGGCAAAAAAACGCAATGTCTTTGTCGAGGGCAAACTCATCAAAGCGATCGGAGACTCATCTCTAAAGGCAGCAACGGGTCATCGGTGCTGTGGTCCTGTCCAAGATAACGGCAAAGGACGGCTAAGTCCCAATCCGCGGTCAGTCGTCCGGCACCTTTGGCCACGTCATTGCGTTGTATAAACAGACACACAGCGACCATCGGTTCTTTGATCGCCTCGTCAAGAAATTCGGACATCGGAAGGTCAATCAAATTATCGACGAAGAAGTCATCAGTCATTTGTCGGGAATCGTCGGATGGAAGAAATCTACACGCAACCACCAGTGCATGTCTCATTTCAATCGGTTTGCAACTGCGGCGCTAAGCTTAAGAAGTGCCACCCACGCAACCTGCCGCTGTTCGAGGAAGACGCCGTCATTCGGTTGGCCCCAAGCGCGGCGTCAGATAATGATCACGTGCGACATCGCCGACAATCGCCGTTGGGGTACGCTGATCCTCTATCTGTCGGTGACCTGAACACGGATTGGCGAGACGGCGAAGCTTCGATGGGAATACGTCAACTGGCGAAGAGGTTCGATCGACGTTCCAGGCGCGCTGACCAAGAACAAACAGCCGTGACCGAGCGAAAAGGGAATCCAAGTCGCAGAAATAACTGGTCTTGTTGGTTAAGATTTCTTTACCCCACCGCACTTGAGGGACGGGCTGTAAATCCGATGCCGGCGTGCCAGAGCGAGAAATGAAATGCGGTGCTCATAGTCGATTTATTGATTGTGAGATCAGCGTACTCATTGGTCATGGAACAACACATCTGGTCCGGATCGCCGTCACCGCGGCTCTATGCTCAATGCTCAATGATGGCACGGCGGTCGTCGCCCTCCCACCGGCCACGCTTGATGCTCAGACTTGGCGGTCAAACTTCGCGTTCAATTTCGCATTCAATTCCCGCATGTCAGTCGAATTGCTTGCGAACGAAATCGATGTGGGCACGGAGGCGGTATAAATCGCTGACGTACGGCAATGGAACGTCGACTGCCGACACGCGATCCTGCAACTCTTCCAACCCCGAGACGACTTTGCGTCTTTGTTCAGGCGTGTCCGCCGACACAGCTTCCGACACAAGGCGATTGAGGTCTCGGTACCAAACATAGATGCGCCGCCGCATGTGCCACTGGAAAAGTGGTGGACCAAACCCAATCAACGGAATAAGGACGGTCAACATCGGGAATACGAGGATCCAGAAGCGTTCGATCAAGTTCCCCAACCAGTAGGGCAAATAGCGCCTTACCAGTGTTGGACCATATTCGAAGAATCTTTGCGCCTCGGGGTCCAAAGGATACTCGATGAAGTCGGCGCTGGGGAACTTACCGAACGTCCCCAGCAAGCGATTGCCAAGCTGCAAGCGCCCGGAAGTCTGAAGCAGTAAATCCTTGACCGCGGAATGAAGATCTAACCGAACAACCAAATTGGTCGAGGCGCCAATCAGCGTCATGTCCGCTTTCGGAATATTGCCGGGAAAGTTCAACGTCCTAGCGGGGATTTTTAGCTCCGATAGAAAAGGAAAAATACGAACGAGAGATGGTGCATGCTGCGCACTTACGAAGGTTACGGATGGCTCATTTAACAATCTCTGCACCCATGGTGTCGAAGGGGAAGAGACATAAATGACAACATCCACTTCATCGTTCACAAGTTTATCCGCCGCGTCATTGCCTGAGGCACCGACGAGCTGATTTGTGTCCAACACATCAACCATGTCCAACAAGCGGCGAGACAGATCGCGCGTCCCGCTTCCAATCGCGCCTGCGGCAATTCTTAGACCTTGACGACCCTCGAAATCGGTTAGAACAGACGCTTGCTTTGCAAACACCCAAACGGGCTCGAGCGCCAAAGTCGCGAGCGACCGCAGCGGGCTTTCCTGGTCTTCAGACTTGTCCCCAGCGACGCCTCCTTGGACAAATCCAACGTCTGCTGATTTACCGTCGCGCAACAATCTTAGATTGTCGACCGACCCTCGCGAAGCAAGTAGCTTAACTTTTAGGCCATGCCTTTCCAGTTCACTTTTGAAACGTCGTCCGAGGCGATCGTAAAAACCGCCTTTGGCCCCTGTAGCAATCGTGACAGTCGTCGGCGGTGCTGGATCAACCACAAACCAGAGCGCGAGCAAGGCCGCCGTCATGACCAGTCCGAGGGTCATCCAATAAAATGCAGGGATGCCAAAATACGCTTCGAACAAAACGCGCGAGGCAAAGCTGGGCTTTTTTGGTTTCAACCTAAATTTCATCATCTGCCTTAGTCAATTCGCCGCCTATCACCGCCTAACGCGCCGAGAAAGCGAACCAACGCTGCTCGCCGGCACTACCGAGGGCTTTGCTTCAAGGGAACTGATAGTTTAGCTAAACTTCTTCTGCAGGATTGTCTGTAGGATTGAAAGACCTTTGGGAAATAGGTCTCGCATCACTAAAGCGATTTGCGATCGACCTGAGCGCCCCCCCGAAATTATCAATGCCTTGCGTGTCGGCGCATTTCGTCCCCCTTTACCTATTGCAACGATAGGAAACTCTTCAGATCCATGGGAGTACGTGCTCACTGCCTCTCACCACCGCAGCGGCGAGAACCTATCGAACCCGGGCACCGGTCTGCCTCCCTCCCACAATCAACCCGCGAGTCCGGCGCCACGGACCTGAGATCCAGTCCAACTGTTGTTATCGTTCGCTACAAGATTGACGAATCTTAGAATCAGCGCACATCTTGCTACTTCGCGATGCTGGCGTTGTGGGGGTGCAAAACAACGCCGGCAATTGTTGAATGCATTTGCTTGACCATAGAGGCTTGGTTTGGGAGCCTGATTAAGGGGGAACCTTGGATAAACTCTGGAGAATGTTCCCTGTCGCAATCGCTGTGACTTTGACAGGTTGCGCTGGAGATATGAACGACTTGTTCCAAGCGACATCTACAAACGTTGCTTCGACCGGTTCAATAGATGGAACAGGCAGTGTCCACCAAAAGGAAACCGGTTTGGTCCCTGGACTTCCTGCGGGATACCGTTGCCCTCTCGTTCCGAACGGGTTCGATCCCGTTGGATCAATCTACAGGGTAAATCGCTCGGGAACATACTTTCGTGTCGCCGATCTGAGCAACAACCCACGCATTTTGAAGACAATTAGGAACAATGTTCCAGTTGGAAATTATGCATTTAACCACAAGGAACAGGCGTCCGCGGATCTTTCCGTATCGCTTCTTAAGCGCGTTCTTCCTGGTTTTTCTGGTAGTGCGCGCAGCAACAGACAGTTTAACGTCGACATTACGGTTCAGAAGATGCATGCGAAAATGCTTTACGACACCGAGGCCGACTACATCCGGGACTGGTTTGCCGAGAAAATTCGGCCCAAAACTGGCAATAGATACTTTCTCGTACGTGAGGCGATATTTGCGGGAAGCGTTCGTTATGTCGTCGACTCGCAGGATCTGAAGAAAGCCGGTGTGAAAGCAAAAGTTGAAGAAGTGATCGATAGCTCTGCAAACGCAACCTTTAGGGATAGCGACCGCAAGCTGGTAATAACGCAGAACTTCGATCCGCCAACACAGGTCTGCATGAAGGTGGCTGAAATAGAAATCGATCGTCGACGCAGCAACGGAACGGTCGCCTCAGCAAAGCTCAAACCTACCAGCGGCGCGTCGTTCCCGACAATTAAGCGCATAGGAAATTGACAATCTCAATCGCTTCAACTGCGCACCACGCGGCTTGACAAAAGCCTGTCCTAGGTCAATTTTTCGGACTTAGATCAGGAATGAGCGGTTCCCCAGGTCTCGAGAGCTCGATGAGGTTTCGAGATCTGGAACGTTTCGGAACACGAGAGAACGGCCTCAATCCCGTCAATCTTCTGGCCCTGAATTGGTCGAGATGCCACAGTTGGAGTTCGCAAGCGCTGCAGTCGGCGGGCGACGCGCAGATAGCCATCGACGCATAGCGCTCCGATCGCTGCCCGCACGGTTAAGGCCGTTCAGCAAATGCGATCTCCAGGGTCTTTATTGGGCAGCTAAACGACGCTTACGCGGAGTTCACCAACACCACTTACGACGCCGTGCATAACGTCACCAACTTTTACGGCTCCAACCCCAGCCGGCGTACCGGTCATTATGAGATCTCCGCCTGCAAGTTCGAAGTACGCCGATAGATAGGTTATCATCTCTGGAATTTTCCAGATCATTTGATTGAGATCGCCGCTTTGACGGACTTCACCGTTTATCGAAAGTTCAATGCCACCGTTTTGCGGGTCACTTACCTGCGAGGCCGGCACGATCGCACTCATCGGTGCGGAGCGCTCAAAGGCCTTACCAATTTCCCAGGGACGCCCCAACTTCTTCATTTCTCCTTGAAGATCGCGCCGCGTCATATCCAGACCAACAGCATATCCATAGACATGCTCTAGCGCTTGCGCCAACTGAATATCTCGACCGCCGGTCTGCAATGCGACAACCAATTCGAGTTCAAAATGCACGTCTTTTGTTTGTGCCGGGTAAGGAAACTCACCTGATGCGTCAACATTGCTTGGATTCTTCTGAAAAAAGAATGGCGGCTCCTTGTTCGGATCGTGCCCCATTTCGACAGCATGGGCAGCATAATTTCTTCCGATGCAGTAGACCCGCCGGACTGGAAATCTCTGAGTTTGCCCCCTCACCGGAAGAGACACTTGTTTTGGTGGATCGATAACGAAGCTCAATTTCAACTCCAACGCTTTCGGATTGACGAGTTCACCCATTGCTTCTTCTGCTCTGCCGGCCTCTGAATGCCGGCATCACATCAAGAGCACGACTGACCTCAGGAAGATAATCGCTCAATAGGCATGATGCCCAGTTCCGCTGCTATTTCGTTGAGGACTTTGAGCAACCCATCATGAATAGGAATACCGTCCCGTTTGCTCGACGTACGGTACACGTCAAGCGATTGAAAACCTGCCGCAACGTAACTTTGCAATGAAGCTGCAGGCATGCGCCGTGCATCATCTCGTTTTGTCATCGCCGTCGCCAACTCGCTGCGAGATCAGATTCGTGCACCAGCGTAGTACTCGACCTTACTCTCTAGCCATCCAATCAACGCTGAGAATGACAACGCGAACACGAATAAGATCA
>JBPCWA010000077.1:0-32784 GCA_051009975.1 Hyphomicrobiaceae bacterium | reverse complement strand
ATCCATGCTCCGCCTGCCCGACCAGATCTGCCGCCACAATTGCCGGGTCAGCCGTCTGATCGGCAATGATGAGGCTATCGGTTGGCCCAGCGAACATGTCTATGCCGACACGGCCAAACAAAATCCGCTTCGCCTCGGCTACGAACTGGTTTCCCGGCCCTACAAGAATATCGGACTGTGGCAAGCCGAACAGGCCATATGCCATGGCGGCAACACCTTGGACGCCGCCAAGAGCCAGAATTGTATCCGCCCCGCACAAATCGGCCGTGTAGACAATGGCGGGCGCGATACCGATCCCAGGACGCGGCGGCGAGCACGCCGCGATGTGTCCGCAGCCGGCGACCTTAGCCGTGGTAACAGTCATGATGGCGGATGCAATGTGACTGTAGCGTCCACCCGGTACATAGCAGCCAGCAGCATTGCATGGGATGCTTTTTTGACCAGCAACAAGCCCAGGGACGACTTCCATTTCAAAATCCAGGATCGACCGTTTCTGTGCCTCAGCAAATCGCTTAACATTGTCATGAGCGAACTGAATGTCAGATTTTAACTTTGTTGAAACCTGCGATGCGGCGGATTCGATTTCATCGCGGTTCAACACGATATGTCCATCGTATCCGTCGAACTTTTCTGCGTAGCGACGAGCCGCCACCTCTCCTTCGGTTTCGATTTCCGCCAGAATGGCTTGGACAGTCATGCGAACGTCCTCTGACTCGTTGACCGCAGTCTTTGTTGCCTTCTTGAGATAGATTGTCGCCATTGGCATTTCCTAACTGATGGACGCGGGAAAAAGGGGCGAACGCTGGCCGGCAAGCACCGTAGTAAAGCGCCGATTAAACCATCGTCACTCGCGTGGGAAGAAAAATGGATCGAAACCCGACAAATTGCGGCGCGAAAAACAATTTATACAATTCTCTCCTGTTCTGGAACTGAGTTTGAGTGCTAACCATTCGATCGCCAACGCAAGTGCCACTGTTCTTCAACTTACACAACTCCGTTACTTTAGGTGCTTGTAAATTCTGGATGCAAGCATTTGCTGGCCATTATCTCAGAGCACTCTTACCACCAATCGGGCACACATCACTTCTGCCGTTCAACGTCCGGACCGACGGAAACACTCTTGGCGTGGCACTCGCCATTTGAAAGATCTCTGAAGTTGCTATATGACCTGTCTAGAAAATGTCAATCATCAGTCACTCTAGCCACCGCATTGGCAATCACCCGATTACCTTCAGGAATAACATGACAGAAGTCGATATAGTATTGGCCATTGTCCAGCTCTCGGGTCAGGTCTAAAAAGTCAAACTGCTCTCTACGAAGAGTTTTCTTTATCTCGCGATACACAACGCCGTACTGCCTCCGTAAATTCTCCATGAGGAATCCCTTAGGCAGATAGGATAAATTTGGCGATCCGGCAAACGCCAGAGGTTGCAAAACAGCATAAAACTCTCCCCCATACTGCTCTACAATCGCCTTCGCGGTCCTCCAATCCAATAAAAGAGCCTGTGTTATGTGTCTGACTTTTTGTGAATTGATATCGCAATCGTAAGCCAAACGGCGCGGTTTGAACGGGCTAAATCTGTAATATAATTCTAAAAAAATATCCACAGCAGGCGCCAAGGCATCATCAGTTTTGCGAAACACCGCTTCATTTCTTTGAATCTTATCTCTAATTCGCCATTCCGCCTGACTGGAAAAAAAGTTCATCTCGCTTCGACACTTGTACAAAACATCGTTGACACCGTCGTAAAAGACGACCCGTTTTGGTCGTCCGCCCCGAACGTAAGTCTTCATCAACAGGTTCAAACTTTGGTGCGCCGTATATCCTAGCTCTCCAAAATTGAAGGAGGGGCTACCCGTCCGTGCTTGATAGTGGGCAGGAATGGTTGAAGCATCATTCACGCCAAGGCCCCACATCGTAGAACCTCCAAAAAACCAAACATCGGCATCGATGAAAGCGGTTGAAGTGTCGTGCCTCCGGTGGCCATCCCCATCTACTGTAATGGTTTCTCCGTTAAAAGAATTTCGCCTCCAACCAACGTAGTCATAATACTCTGTTTCAGTATTTTTTAATTCGATGAAGCGCTTTTTTGCCCATACATGCTCCGAGCAGACCGGAAGATTCACCCGATCAACGTCCGCTTCTTTCAAGTCGCCACTAAAGTTATTTCTAATATAATATCTAATATCGTGCATGAGTGGAGGAGTTATGGCCGCGCCCCCCAAAAAACATATGAAAATTAATATATTTGCAGAACTAAGGACAATAGTGTTTTTCACCCAGCCCATAGATTTACTACTCAATCCTTTTGACAACCATCAAGACAGACAAAGCGAATTACATTCCATTGAGGAAATTTTTACGCCGTGCCCAGTCAGGTTTACTAGCCCGATGACTTCGGTTGCAACATAGTCCGCCGTGCCAATCATGCCAATCGTGCCTAAGGCTTGGTTCGTCGTATTGACCACAATTTGATCAGAGTCTCAAAAAACGCTTCAGCCGCAGGTGACAAGCGGCTGCCAGCTCGGCGGACGGTGCCAATAGTTCGCCAAACGTCTGGTTCTCCAAGTGGTCTAGAGACCACCAGTGGGTGGTCACTCGCGGGGACGGCCGATGCTGGTAGTGCCGTCATGCCGACATTCGCCTCAACCAGTGCAAGCGCAGTTGAGAGATGGCGCACCTCATAAGTCCACCTTAGGGTTTGGCGCGAGCGCGCAAGCGCGCCGTCGATAAGCATTCTGTTGCCGCTGCCCTTCCAAACTGCAATGAACCGGTCTTCATTTATGTCGGCCCAACGCACGCGCCCCTGTTTGGCCAGTGGATCTCGACGGTTCAATGCTAGAACGAACTGATCATCCATCAGAATTCGAAAGTCCAGGCCGGGCTCCTGCGCACCTATGAAATTGATCCCAAAGTCAGAATCTCCGTCCTGAACAGACTCGAGAACGTCGTTCGCAGACAAATCCGAGATGATAACCCGTGCCGCGTGCCCCGCCTGACGAAAGGACGCAATCGCGCTCGGCAGAATATTGTGAGTTGCCGTCGGCACTGCCGCAACAGCGACCGTCGCATTTTTCTGATGGTCGAATCTCAGATTATCATCGCCAACCGCTTGCACGGCTTCGCGGGCTTCTTCGACCAATTGCACAGCCCGCGACCGGAAGCCCTTCGCAGCCAAAGTCAATTTCATCGACCTTGTGGTGCGCTCAATCAAAGTAACCCCAAGCGCCAATTCCAGCTTTTGTATCCGGCGCGTCAGGGCAGATTGGGAAATATTCAGTTCGTTAGCGGCCCGTTGAAACGAGCCATACTCAGCCGTCGCAACAAAGGCCTCAAGATCACCGAAGTCAAACTTAATACGCACAACACAATGATTGTTCAGTTATGCGTAAAACGCAATAAAAAAAGTGAAATTTGCGTTTCTTGTTTCGCCCATATCTCCTTAGTTTGATGGCCTCGGCAAGAAACTGACCGATTGGCCCGTCGTCGGACATCCCGGCCCAATCGGGCACGCCTAGGTATCGAACGACAATCTCAATAGCAGGATACCGCTGATTAGGCTGATTTCATTGGCGACTTGCCTTGGCCATTAAGGGGGGCCTGATATGCCACAAGCAGCTTCGATCCCGTGTATTCTCATGCGCGGCGGAACCTCAAAGGGGCCGTATTTCAACGCATCAGACCTGCCTGAAGACGATGCAAACCGTGACCGCTTGCTCCTTTCCGCAATGGGATCCCCTGACATTCGACAGATCGATGGACTGGGTGGCGCAGATTCCCTGACCAGCAAAGTCGCTATTGTCTCCAAATCTCAACGCGTCGGCGTTGATGTCGACTATCTTTTCGCCCAGGTCAGCATTGAAAATTCGCTGGTCGACACGGATCCTTCTTGCGGCAACATGTTGTCTGGCGTTGCGCCCTACGCCATTGAATCGGGATTGGTTTTGGCCAACGAGAGCGAAACAAGCGTCATGATCTACAATGTCAATACCGACAGTAGGATCGAAGCAATCGTCCAAACCCCTGGCGGCCGCGTCCGATACGACGGCCCGGCAAGAATTGATGGCGTGCCTGGCACCGCTGCTCCGATTTACCTGAACTTCATGGATGTTGTGGGTTCAAAGACCAGTTCGCTTCTCCCCACGGGAAATGTCATCGAACTCGTCAACAGCATTGAGGTGACTTGCGTCGATGTCGCAATGCCAATGGTCCTTATTTCGGCACCAGACCTTGGCATTACTGGCCACGAACCTCGCGACGAAATTAACGCGAACCGGCGGCTCTTCGAAACCATTGAGCCTATACGATTGGAAGCAGGGCGGAGAATGGGGCTGGGTGATGTTTCCACCAAGGTTACTCCAAAAGTTGGCTTGCTTTCGAGGCCGACAAAAGGTGGAAATATCTGTTCAAGATACTTCACGCCGTGGACATTGCATGCCGCCCACGCCGTTACGGGCGCCATATGCGTCTCGTCGGCTTGCGCCATTGAGGGATCAGTTGCGAACCGACTGACTGCCGGTCCGCTCGACAATCCTTCCGATATTCGAATCGAACATCCTTCTGGGCAGATTGATGTGAGGCTTAAGACATCAGGCGCCGGCAGGTCCCTCGACATTTTGAGTGCCGGTGTCCTGCGCACAGCACGCATGATTATGCGTGGTGAAGTCTATATCCCTGACCGCGATTAGCTGACTTTATGAAAGCAAGATCGGTTCTGATGGAAAACCTCTGCAAAGGTTTTGGATTTCCTTAGATTGACCCTATCCGGCGTGATGCTTTTGCTGAAACGATCGTTGGCAACAAGAGTTATTTTCTCGGACGAGTGGGAAATCCCGCGAATCCAACAGCATCCGACCATGTCGCCGCCTGCGCAATGCTGGAATTACCTTGTATGATATTCGACGGGAGAAAGCGGATGGATAACGATCAAGAACGTCAGCCCAAACAACTATTACACTTGGTTTTCGGTGGCGAGTTAAGGGATTTAGAAGGCGTAGAATTTGTCAACTTGGACGAACTCGACATCGTCGGTATATTTCCGAATTACGCGACGGCTGAGGTAGCTTGGAAAGCGGCGGCCCAACGAACAGTCGACAACGCTCACATGCGCTACTTCATTGTCCATATGCACCGGCTGCTCGACCCCGATACCAACACACACAATCGTTTAGATTAGGTTGGATGGACTAGCTTGGGTAAGACTGGGGCGGTTTGGGCTAGGTTGCCGCATCCGTTTCAAACAAACTTGCGACTGGTACGACCCAATGATCACGCATAGCCGGCACCCCCTGGTTCGAACGGCTGGCCGAATAGGATCCAATCGTCGTTATCTTGAGATCGACGCTCTAGGGGAATAAGACGATGCCCAAGATTAAAGTAGACCGCCCCGTTGTTGAACTCGACGGCGATGAGATGACAAGGATTATTTGGCAATTCATCAAGGACAAGTTGATCCATCCATATCTAGATATTCAACTAGAGTATTACGATCTCAGCATCGAGAACCGAGATCGCACTGAGGACCAAGTCACGATAGATAGTGCCGAAGCGATCATGAAACACGGCGTTGGCGTAAAATGTGCGACCATTACGCCTGACGAAGCACGCGTCAAGGAATTCAACCTCAAGCAAATGTGGCGCTCACCGAACGGTACGATACGCAATATCATTGGAGGTGTGATATTTCGCGAACCAATTTTGTGTCAGAATGTGCCACGACTCGTACCCGGCTGGACACAACCCATTGTAATCGGACGACATGCTTTCGCAGACCAATATCGTGCTACCGATTTTAAGTTTCCATCCGCCGGCAAGTTAACGCTCAAGTTTGAAGGAAACGATGGCAACGTAATCGAGCGCGAGGTATTCGATGCGCCGACTGCAGGTGTCGCGATGGCCATGTACAATCTTGACGGTTCCATCAGAGACTTCGCGCGCGCGTCGTTTAACTATGGATTGACCCGCGGCTATCCCGTCTATCTCTCTACGAAAAATACAATCCTGAAACAGTACGACGGCCGTTTTAAGGAGCTTTTTGAGGATGTCTTTGCAAGTGAATTCAAAGAAAAGTTCAAAGATGCCGGAATCACGTATCAACATCGCCTGATCGACGACATGGTCGCATGTTGCATGAAATGGAGCGGTGGCTATGTCTGGGCGTGCAAAACTATGATGGAGACGTGCAGTCAGATACTGTCGCCCAAGGATTTGGCTCTCTAGGACTCATGACATCCGTGCTGATGACACCAGACGGAATGACTGTCGAGGCCGAAGCGGCTCACGGCACGGTTACACGACACTATCGCATGCACCAAGAAGGCAGGGAGACTTCCACGAATTCGATCGCATCGATCTTTGCCTGGACGCGTGCATTAAAACACCGTGCGAAACTGGACCAAAATCAACCGCTCGCAAATTTTGCGGACACCCTAGAGAAGGTCTGCATCAACACAGTTGAATCTGGATTCATGACAAAAGATCTGGCGCTTCTTGTCGGACCGGAGCAATCTTGGCTTTCAACGATGGGGTTTCTTGACAAACTCAATGCTCGTCTCGAACAAGACATGGCCTCGTAGCGGCCGCAAGCAGGCCCCGTCCGGAGCCATTGATCAATGACAGAAAAGGGTGTCTTTATAGGCCCGAAGGATAACGAAACATGAAGATTAAGATCGATATCGAGTGCTCGCCGCAAGAGGCACGCGCGTTCATGGGACTGCCAGACGTCACCGCCATAAACGACGTCGTGGCACAGGGTCTTAAGAAGCACGTGGAAGAAAACCTAGAAGCGTTTACGGACCCTCAGAAATTCTTTGATCGAATGATTTCAGCAACCTTAGCTAGCAATGAATCAATGCAAAGGTCATTTGCATCTGCGATGACTAACGCAGCAAAATCAGAAAGCTAACTTGATGACATCGCGTCTGGTCATCATTGAACCGCTTAAGGCCAAGGCATGCACAAAGCCGGCTTCAGTTAGACTGGGCATTGCTCAGCAATTGCAATTGCGGCTCTCCCGATTACGTCACCGTTCTCCACTTTTTGATGAACGATTTCTGCCTCTGCCATGGGGCGAATCTCGGTTACGAGCGGCCAAACTTCGGCCCGCCTCATCAATTCATAGGTCTCCATGATATCTGATCTGGTTACGTAACGACTGCCGAGCACGTCGATTTCTTTAGCAAGTAATTGCTTAGCATCTAGGCAAAAGGCCTCTCCCGCCCCACCGAGCGTGACCATTCTTCCCTGCTTTGCGAGCGCAGCTACGGCGGCCTCTAGGGTCGTTCGACTGGAAACATAGTCAACCGCGACGTCCACCCCCTTACCATTGGTCACGTCCATCAATGCTTCAACGACGTTGCCATCTGGTTCATCGACCACCACATCGGCGCCCGCTGCCTTGACGGCTTCAATCTTGCCCCGCTTTGTCTCTATGCCGACGACACGGGCACCTCTCCACCGAGCCATCATCACTTGGTGAATGCCAAGTCCGCCGCCCGCTCCGAAGACCGCAACCGTTTCTCCCGCCTCAATGCGGGCGCGCCGGAGTACTTTGTAGGGCGTTGCCAACGCGTCCACTGCAACGCCGACGTGAGCAGGGCGGCTACGCCAATCTATGCCCTCCGGCAATTTAAGGAAAAGATGCGCCGGTAATTTTATGTATTCTGCGTAGCCGCCGTCGCATTCCCGTCCAACATTCCCAACCAAATTCTCGCAAAGTGGTTCTCTTTGCGTACGGCAATATCTGCACGCCCCACAGTGTATGTAGAAATAGGCGCTGACCGCATCGTCTACTTTCAAGTTGTCGACGCCGGATCCAACTTCGACGACTTGCGCACAGATCTCGTGACCAATTATGCGAGGAAAGCGCATCGGCGTCCGTCCCGCCTTGCAATGCTGGATCGTCAAGCCGGCACCGCAGGTAAAAACGCGCGCAACAGCCTCCCCAGGATTGGCTATTGGGTCCGGCAATTCCTTTAAAATAAACGGGCTATTAGGCCCCTCCAAAATAAGTGATTTCATGAACTTCCTTTGCTAGGTTCATCAGAATGGGAGATCGCATCTGGAGATTGAACATCGTCAACCTTGGTCGAAGCTGGCAGGACCGCAATGTTGGAAGAGTCGGAACTATCGCGCCACCCACACCTAGCCTGCGAGCGCCCTTCAACCCAGCCTCCGCAGTAGGGCGATAAATTCTGCGGCCTCACTCGGCGTCAAAGGTGCCAATGTTTCTGTCGAGATCTCCACCCCCAAAGGTATAGCTGCCCTTAGGACATTTGCCCCTCTCTCCGAAAGCGATATGAGATTGCGACGAGCATCATTGGGATAAGGTTCAACTGAGACAAGGCCTTGCTTTTTGAGCCAACGCACGACGCCGGTTACCGTGGCGATGTCCATGGCCGTTGATCGGCCCAGCTCATTTTGCGACAAACCTCCTCTTTCCTGCAGCATTACTAGTGCTGCAAACCGGGTGGCCGTTAGTCCTTCCACCATATTGCTTGCAAAAATGGTCGAATGGCGCTGGAAGGCGCGACGCAGCATGTGTCCCACTTGATCCGTCAAGCGGTAAGTAGGCGTTTCCGTTGGCTCAGCCGTCGGCGTTGGTTGGGTAGCCGACATGCATTAGTCCAACGACGGGTTGACGCGTCTCAGGAGTATACACATGTCCTCTGCCACAATTGCTACCTCCCTTGCTTGCCACTGACTCCATCATCGATAAATCTCGGTGCCACCGCCGACATGACAACCCGACGGAGGGGACCCAGACCCGGCCCCAGATCCAGATCAAAATCAAGACCAAGACCAAGACCAAGACTAAGACTAAGACTAAGACCAAGACCAAGACCAAGACAACTATTATCGAACAAAGCAACGGTCTAAGGCAACGCGTTGCGCACACACCATCTCATTTGTGGACGAATGAGATAGGGTCAAAACTGAAATGCTGCTAGTGTCAACCTAGAAAGACATAACAGACGGCCCATTGGAAACAGTCGCGGAGGTAAAGTATGGCCGGTGCGCATAAACTCGTCGTTCGCAATGTCGGTCTCATCCTCTCAGGTAAACTCGAAGAACCCATAATTGACGGTGATTGCGTTGTTTCCGTCGGAGACAGAATCGTAGCCATCGGCAATGAAAAGGACCTCGATACTGGCGCAGCCGATGTCGTTGTTGATGCCAAGGGTTGCTGCCTCTCACCGGGATTGATCGATAGCCACGTGCACCCGGTGATTGGTGATTATACACCTCGTCAACAACAACTTCATTGGATCGACTCCTGCCTCCATGGCGGCGTGACCTGCATGATTTCCGCCGGCGAAGTACACGCTCCCGGGCGCCCCAAGGATATCGTCGGTCTCAAGGCCATGGCGATTGCATCGCAGCGCTGGTACGAAAACTTTCGCCCGTCAGGCGTAAAGATGCTGGCAGGTGCGCCGGTCATCGAAGAGGGGATGGAGGAACAGGATTTCAAAGACCTGGCAGAGGCGGGCGTTAAGCTGCTTGGAGAGGTCGGCCTCGGCTCGGTGAAGGCCGGCGAGACCGCAAAGAAGATGGTGGCTTGGGCACGCAAGTACGGCATTCAAAGCACAATTCACACCGGCGGCCCGTCGATTCCCGGCTCGGGGCTCATCGACAAAGACGTTGTGCTCGAAGCAGACGCCGACATAATTGGCCATATCAATGGTGGCCATACAGCACTGCCAGACGACCAGATTACATGCCTGTGCGAGAGCTGTCAGCGCGGCATTGAGGTCGTTCACAACGGCAACGAGCGCGCCGCCCTGCTCGCAGTTCGCACCGCATTCGAGCTAGGCCAGCCGGAACGTGTCATTCTCGGAACGGATGCACCGGCAGGATCCGGTGTGCAACCGTTGGGCATTTTGCGCATGATCGCGATGCTTTCGTCGCTTGGAGATATTCCTGCCGAGACAGCATGGTGCTTTGCGACCGGCAATACAGCGAGAATGCGGGAGCTCAATTGTGGAGTAATCGCAATCGGCAAAGATGCTGATTTCATATTAATAGATCGCGCTCAACATGCCCCCGGAAAGAATATCCTCGAAAGCATTCAACAGGGCAACCTTCCCGGTCTCGGCATGACAGTGATTGACGGTATCATTCGCTCGGACCGTAGCCGCAACACGCCACCTGCAGAGCGGATCCCAGAACGCGAACGCTAACGTGCCGCGACGTCACGGCAAGGTGCGTGGTCGAGGGGAAGCATCGTTGCCAAACGAAACATCCATGCGGAATAAAACATCGAAGCAGAATAAACCATGAGCCAACGGTGATAGTACTCTGAGTAGTTGATGCTACGCGTCGTCACATATTCGCGCGTTCAGCGGATAGGAGCCTCTCGATTTCGCGACGATACAGATTAGCCCCCTTGTCGATCGCGAGACGGATCGGGCGATGATCGCGAACGCGCCGCTCCTCTGCATCGATCGCCTCAAGAATCTCTTTGTCCTCGCTGAATGCAACGCGAAACAACTCATCCATCTCGTTGGCTACGTTTGGGTCATCTAGAGCGGTATTGCGCACATGCATCCAGCGATCGATCGTATAGTGCTCATTGACCGGCGTCAGGAAATGAAGTGCAAATATCCTCACACCTCTGTCGCGACCGGTTTCGTCGAGTTGATCTACACTATCGCCGGAACCGAAATCGATGACGGCAGTACTTGGGAGATGCAGATAATAATAATGCCATCTATCGACGTTTCCCGAAAAGCCACCAAACTTCTGAAAAAAACCAACCGGCGGCCCGTTTCTGACCCATCGCCAGGTCAGAATCGTGCCATCCTCCAAGCGTCGGCTTTCGATCGGCACGTCCTCACTTGCAGAATTTCCAAGTGTCGTGGGATGAACAAAACTAACATGCGCCGGGTCGCATAGATTTTCCGCCACATTGAGATAGTTTGCTTTGAGGTGAAGCGCATCTCCTTGATGAGCTGCCCAGCCCGAGGCACCCAACGCCGGCAAGTCGATAATCTTTGAAGTATCGGCGAGCGCACGATCTCCCATCCAGACCCAAATGATGTCGTTCCGCTCCAAAACGGGGAATTTGCGCACACTGGCCAACGAAGGAACATTATCTTGACCTGGTACGCGTACGCATTCACCCGCGAAATTGAACGTCAAGCCATGGTATCCGCATTGTATGTTATCGCCAATGCGGCGCCCCATGGAAAGCGGTAGCAATTTATGTGGACATCGATCCAGCAGCGCAACGACACCGTTACTGTCGGAGCGAAACATGACCAAGTCTGTTTCCAGAATGGTTACACGCTTGAGCTCCTTGTTGATCTCTCTTGACCATCCTGCGACATACCAGGCGTTGCGAACATAATCCAATGTTTGGGGCTCCTACCTTAGTCCGTCCACACCAACGGCATCCTCAGCTCTCAAGCCGCCGACCCTGGGCAGGGGACGTCCAGAATCGGTCACTGCAATGGCAACAACTATCTCGTTGGCGCGAGGCGCATCACTTATGCTCACCTCCATACCGTCAAAATGCGAACGCACATAAGCCGCGTCCTTGTGACCGAGCGGGATATCAAGCCGCTGACCGGCTCCTCCCCGCTTCTTTGAGGACGGGACGAGTGCCGCGCCTTTTTCGACTTCGGTGCGCAGCGGCCTGCCCATGCGCGGATGCAAGATTGCCGCTGCGTGTTCAAGTTCACCATTCTCTCCGACCAATGCCGCCGTGCCGTAACTTTGTGCGTCAGACGGACGAATACCCAATGCGTCGATGCATCGACGACCCAACAAGCTTCCAAGCTCCTCGCCAATCTCCATGAGCGTCTCGAGATCTTGCTGATACACACCAGCAAAAGGGTTTTCAATGACTGCTACGCACGCAGCCTTTCGTGTCGGAGGGTCGATCGGTTTATCCATTTCCAAATGGATTTCTTCGACAACAGTCTGAATCTTTCGAATTTTGGCCCTAATCATCCTTGAGATGCTCCCGATTCCAACTGAGTATCGCCACATCGCTTCGCCGGCAATTTCGGAGTCAACCCAGCGCGTGCATACCTAGGCGAATTTATAGACGGCTCAACATCGCACGAGATCGACGGCTCGCCGCACATGACGGCACGGCCACGTAGTGTCAAATAGGCTGCGCATATCCTTCGGTCGCGAAGCATACTTAACGCTTCTCGGCGCCCCCGATCGATGGCACTCTCGACTTCGCCGTCCGAAAGTACACCAACACCAACTGTTACGGCCCTGGCACCAAGATCGCAATCGGGTGCCAAATCGGAAGCTGGCATACGTTCTATTCGGGGGCAATTCGGAACATCGACCGAATTTGCAATAAGCGTCGCAGCTACGTCTGCCGCAGTTGCACTTCTAGCGAGGACTGTCACCGCGTCAGCAATACCGAACGAAAAACTCCGACCTCGCCAACCGCTCGTTGCGACCCCGCCAACACAATCACCGTGAGTAACACGTATACTAGCCGGCATGTGATACAATTCTTGCTCCGCACATACCCCGACCTCAAAAACCGCATTGGTCGTCAGCATCAACGCAATGTCGCCGCCGTTGTTCACATAGGCCTTATCGAGACTACGACCACGGGTTAGCGCGCCCAGCACGAAATCCGCTACGGCACCTGCCACAGCAATCATTGGCGTGACAAATGTCCGTTCCGCGTGCGTTTGTGCGTGTTCCTGCATCAGTCGCGCGATCGTGCCCTGTGCAATTGGATTGCCTGGCGCACATGGGCGTCTCAACACATCAAGTTCGCGAACTAGTGTCTCCAATACATCCTGGAAACTTTCTATTGCCTGATGATATGCGAGGCTAACTTCATCCAACGGGCCCTCGGCACCAACGATGAGGTCTATGGGGCCATGCTGCAGATGCAATCGCCTGCCATCCGGCAAAAGGCAAGCATGAGGTCCGTCGTGGTTCTTCACTATCATCCACCACCCCGAGGGGCCCCCTTACGACCAGGCTTCGACCGAGGGTTTTGCACGTTCGCCGGCCACGGATTGTCCATATTCAGATCGACTTGACGCTGGCCTGCAAGTCGGTGATCGGCCTGCCGACCGGTCTTGCCTAGTAGGACATCTTCCAGTGACATCACATGGTCGACATGGCCACCGAGCATCGCGAAATCCTCATATCTCATGGTAAACTCGACAGGTGCCACTAAAGCCGGTGTTGGCACGTGACCAAACGCATTCTCAGGCATGCGAGTAACGTCAACCATAACGGTTATTCCGCCGCCAGGCCATGTATAGACCGGTGCACCGCCACAGGTGACACGGGTGATCATCCGGCCCACCGATCGCGTGAGTTTGACGGGATTCTCAGTAACACCGGCACGTAAAGAACCGCCAGCCCCTCCCATAAACAAGACCGAACACAGTGCCGGCTCGCAGTTTTCGGTTATTCTCTCTAGTGACGGCTGCAATTTTTCAGGAATCGCCATTTCGATTGGACGAAGCGATTCGTCCAGTTCGTAGTACGCGAATTGCTCCCCAGTCGTCGAAACCATCAAGAGTGACTGACCGGGCTTCGCGACTCTTCCATTGAACTGTCCGAGAATAGCCAAAGGGTCGGTGAGATCAGTGCCACCCCATCCCGTCCCGGGTTGGGCCACCTGAAAATAGCGCCCAGGCGTTGACCGCCGTCCCATTATCTTGATTCCGGTGGGAGTCCAGCCAATGACTTTGCCTGCCTGATGTTCTGACATAACTCCAGTTATGTGATCGTCAACAACCACAACTTCATCAACAAGTCCCTTCCATTGAGATGCGAACATGCCGACTGTCGCAGAACCGCAACCGACTCGCATGCGCTCCTCTGTGACGCCATTGATGACGGGTGGTGCGCCTGCCTGGATTGTAACATTGGCACCATCGTCGACGCTCACGTCGACTGCGTGCCCGTTGCACAGTGCAAGGATCGCGGAACAAGTGACCCGCCCCTCCTTCTTACCCCCACCTGTTAAGTGATGAACGCCACCCAACGACAGCATCTGCGACCCGTATTCCCCCGTCGTGACGTGCCCGACGGGCTCACCCTCGACACGCACGGCGCTCCGTTCCGGACCGATATGTCGGTCGGTATCAATCTTGACCTTAGCACCGCAGTAACTAAAAATCCCCTCGGTTACGACGGTAATCATGTCAACACCATCGATCTGGCTGGAAACAATGAACGGAGCTGGCTTGTAGTCGGGGTATGTTGTGCCAGCTCCGACAGCGGTGACAAATGTTGTGTCGGCCGATAACAAATCGCCATCCCACTCATGACTGTCGTCGAGAAACCTGACGACGTCGCCGCCTTCGCTGCCCCTCCGCCGAACGATGGTAAGAGGATCAACGCGAACAAGTTGACCCGCTTCATTCGCATATCGATCGCAGGCACCCGTTCTTCCATCGGCAATATAACACATGACGGGACAGGCGTCGCAGCGGATCTTCCCACTGCTCGATTGGACATCACTCATTGTAATTCATTGCCCCCTCCGGTTTGTTTAAGTCTTCCAAGGGCCCTCAAGACTTTGTGAGGTGTTGCCGGCAAATCGCAGATTTCAACGCCGGTGGCGTGACGGATTGCGTTGACGATTGCAGCTGCCGTTGGAATAAGAACGTGCTCGCCGAGGCCTTTGGCACCAAGGGGCCCAACGCCGTCCTCAACCTCGACAATAATGCTTTCAATGTGCGGTATGTCTCCGATGGTTGGTATCAAATAGTCGTGGAGATTTTCTGTGCGTCCAGCCTGGTAATCCTCCATCAATGCCAGACCGATGCCCTGAGCAACGCCACCTTCTATCTGGCCCTCCACAAGCATAGGGTTTATTGCACGCCCGACATCATGAGCCGCTGCTACATACTCAAGCCTAACCGTACCCAGATCAACATCGACGGTAAGCTCGACCATCTGAGCTCCATAGCCGTAGGAGGCGTAGGGCGCGCCCTGGCCCTTGGCGTCAAGCGGTGTCGTTGGCGGATTGTAAGTTTCCTCGGACATGAAGACATAGCCAAATGCATTTTCCTCCATCGCCGATAGGTCAATGCGGGCGCTTCCCGAAAAGTCAGTCAAGTCGACCTCTCCATTCCCGAACGAAACGGTCGCCGCGGCACCGACGTTGCCGTGACGCAGCAGCTGCCGACGCAGCTCAGTGGCGGCTCGCAGGACGGCCTGACCGCTGACAAACGTTTGGCGAGAAGCTGATGTCTTGCCGGCGTCTGGCGTACAAGCCGTGTCACTGCCGACGAATTTTATGTCGCCAATCGGCACGCCCAACGCATCAGCCGCAATTTGTGCCATCACGGTATTTGACCCCTGCCCGATATCAGTTGCGCCCTGATGCAACACAATATGACCAGCCCTTGTGATGCCTATCCGCATCGTAGAAGGATTTGGCAGTGACGTATTCCCACATCCATACCAACAACCGGCGATCCCCACTCCCCTGCGCAGACAGCCGGGTTGGCCGGCAGAAGCAAATTGCGCAGTTCGGTCGAGCGCCGCCGTCCATGGCCCTTTCAAGGCTTCGAGGCAGGCCATGATGCCGACGCCCTCTTCAAAGACCTGCCCAGTCACAGTTGGCATGCCATTGTCAAGTGCGTTACGCAATCGAAAGAGCAGGCGATCCTCACCAACGGCCATTGCCAACTTGTCCATCGCAAGTTCCTGCGCGACTGCCAATTGTGGAACACCGAATCCACGGAATGCGCCAGAAGGTGGCGCATTGGTGTGAACAGCACGGCTCCGGGCGCGATAGTCAGCGACAAAGTATGGGCCCGACGCGTGTACCGGTACTCGGTTTGCAACGGTCGGTCCCCAGCTCGCATAGGCACCCGTGTTGAAGGTGGCATCGAATTTTAGTCCAGAAATTTTACCGGATGCATCGCACCCGACTTCAATCTCTATCTCGGACGGGTGGCGCTTAGTGGTTGATTGCATCGACTCAGAGCGGGTGTAAACCAGAGCGGCTGGACGCCTGAATTTCAAGGCAGCCAGTGCAATATAGGGCTGGAGCGATATATCAAGCTTCGATCCAAAACCACCACCGCAACCGGTCGGCACTATTCTTACTTTTTCCGCTTTAAGCGAGAGTATTGCCTGGAGCTCTTCCCGATCCATTTGGGGCGCCTGCGTACACGCATGCACGCATAGTTGCCCATCCACAATCTCAGCATAACCGGCTTCAGGTTCGATATAGGCGTGCTCAATGGCTGGAGTCGACGTGCGCACCTTTACGCGAAATGCCGCCCCCGCAAGCGCGGCCGATGCGTCACCGCGCTCGACCAATCCTTCCACCAAAATATTATTGCAACGCACCTCGTGCAGTTGGGGTGCCGATGGTCTGAGAGCTTCGGTTGGAGACAAAAGTTCCTCAAGCTGCTCCCACTCAATTGGAATTTCATCGTCTTTGAGACGCCGGATATCGCCATACTCGCCCACGACAGCAGCCACCGCCTCGCCACGATAGCGAATTCGCTTTTCGGCAAAAACTGGTTGGTCTGCAAATTGTGGAATGACACCAAAGCGATTGGTCCCGGGAATATCTGATGCAGTCAGTATGGCTAAAACACCTGGGTGATCCGCCACGAATTGGTCAAGATCGCCAAAAGAGAAATTGGCATGATGGAATGGACTTCTTATCACTCGCACCCAGAGAGCGTTCGGAGGAATGCCATCCGAGCCGAATCTGAGTTTGCCAATAACCTTCTCTTTGCCATCAATATGTGGAATTCGCGAGCCAACCGAGGGTTTTCCGCTCACCTTCGTGTTGAGGGAATTTTGTTCAGTCGCCGGGACCGATGAAGCAAATTTGACGGCCTCAACGATCTTTTGATATCCGGTACATCGACAAAGGACCCCACCAAGTGCATCGCGAATTTGTGCACGCGAAGGATACGGCTCCCTCGCAAGTAGCGCGGCAGCAGACATCAGCATGCCCGGCGTGCAAATTCCGCATTGAGCCGCTCCATTGAGGAGAAAGCTTCGCTTTAGCTTTGCCAGTACCGTATTAGCTCCCTCGGCCTCTATCGTGGTGATAGATCTGCTTTCGACCTGACCAACCGCAACGAGACAGCTGCATACTGCAAGACCATCGAGCAGTACGGTACAAGCTCCGCAATCACCCGCATTGCAGCCGATCTTTGTACCTTTGAGTCCGAGTCCTTCACGCAGTACATCCGATAATCGTTCGGTAGGATCGGACTCAACCGAGAGAGCGGTATCGTTCACGATAAGCGAGATTGTCACTCCGATCCCTCCTCGGCAGCCGCAAGAAGTGCTCGAACCAAGAGTTCCCTAGCCGCCAACAAGCGACCGCTCGCCGTCGAACGGACATCGCTAATCGGTTGAAGTCCATCCAATAAGGACATGTCGATGGGAGGGATTGTGCCTTCATGCAATGTTAGCCCCGCAAGATGCGCTTCAAGGTCCCAAAGGCGTTTTGCAACTGCTGAGCAAGCGCCGACACTGAGCGCCACTTCGACGATGCGCTTGGCGTCGTCGGTCACCAACCGGCATGCGACCATGACGATGGAGATGACGAGATAGCGGCGCGCGCCCAGTTTCAAGAACGATGCCGCCCCTTTTGCGGAAAGCTTCGGAACAAGAATACCAGTCACCAACTCGTCACCTTCGCGAACGGTCGACCGGTTATCAACGACGAATTCACTCAAATCGACGCGACGCACGCCTCGTGTTGACGCAAGTTCGACTTTAGCGTCCAAAGTCAGTAGTGGTGGCACACCATCGGCGGCGGGCGACGCATTGCAAATATTTCCGACAACGGTTGCCTGATTTTGAATCTGAATCGATCCGATTTGACTTGCTGCCAGCTTCAAGCCGTCAAACGCGCATGGCAAGTCGGAAGCAATGAGTTCCGACCAAGTCGCCATAGCACCTATGCGCCAGTATTCAGTCTCTTCTCTGATAACTTTGAGATTGCAAAGACCTGAAATATCCAACACGGGGCCATCGACCGGGCGATCGTGCAATTCCGGAAAGAAATCAGTCCCGCCGGCCAAGATCCGCCATCGTGACCGCGCCAGCTCTTTAAGCGCATGCTCTAATGTTCTTGGCCGCAGATAAGTCATTTACGAATGTTCGAGCCTATCGTCCACACCGCCCTGGATGTCAGTGCGTCTTGAAACGCGCTATGATCCATTTATGTTTTAGAGAACAAGTTATGTTTTAGAGAACAAGGTGCCCGTACTCTAACGCGCCTCTTCATCGGGGACACAGTATTTCACTCGCAGCGCCATAGGAATCTGTCGGCCCGAAGTCGTGCAATCGCAGATCGTATGCTTATCATTAGTGTACCAATGAACAAGTTACTGTCAACAGAGTGGACCGTGGAGGAGTCCTCGACGACTGCCTGGCGACAAAAATCACCGGCAACTATGGGTTGGCTGACAACCGCGCTAGCGACAGTGATTTCCACGCACGCGCAATTGTCGACATCGACGCAACGCTGCACTTAAAAACACCAAACAGACTTGGCACTGGAATTGGCTCATCGGGTCGGGGAGCACACTAAGTTCGCAGGCCCGCACGCAGAACCTGGTAGCAAGGCAAAAGCTAGTCTAAACAGAAAGATAGGTGTCGCGTATTTCCGGACTGCTTTCCAATTCGGCGAAAGTTCCGTCGAACCGCTTTGTGCCACTCTCGATAATAATGGCGCGATCTGCAACAAGCTTTGCAAAATGAAGGTTCTGCTCGGAGATCAGCACGGTCAATCCCTCGCGCTTCAGTTTGAAAATCGTACTTGCCAGCTGCTCCACAATAACCGGTGCAATTCCCTCGGAAGGTTCATCCAACAGCAAGAGAGCAGGATTGCCCATCAAAGTGCGCGCAATTGTAAGCATTTGCTGCTCACCACCCGACAGGGCTTTTCCTCGATTGTCTTTGCGTTCACTAAGATTGGGAAAGAGATTGAACAGGCCTTCCCTTGTCCAGGTCGGGCAATTTTCACGTACAGGCTGACGCCCAACTTCAAGATTCTCGAGGATTGTTAGATCGCTAAATATGCGTCGTTCCTCCGGCACATAGCCGAGGCCAAGCCGTGCTACGGTGTGAGTGGCAAGTGATGTTATATCTCTGTCGGCATAAAGAATCCGACCGTCGCGCGGTCTGATCAACTGCATGATCGACTTCAACGTCGTCGTCTTGCCAGCTCCATTACGTCCGAGTAGCGCGACAACCTCACCGCGAAAGACATCGAAGCTTAGACCGCGCAGTATGTGGGCCTTTCCGTAATAGCTGTTGATGTTTTCAACGCTAAGCATTGGGCTCGGCCTCTCCAGAGAAAACACTACCTCCTCCCAGATAGACTTCCCGGACGCGCTGATCATTTCTAATATCGGCAACCGAGCCATTTGCTATGAGTTTGCCTCGATTGAGAACCATGACGCGATCTGCATGCGCGAATACAACATCCATGTCATGCTCGGTGAAGAGGACGCTCAGCCCCCGTTCTTCAACGATTTCGGACACGAGTTGCATCAAGGCGATGCGTTCGGTTGGCGCCATGCCTGCCGTTGGTTCATCCATTAGCAGCAACCTGGGATTGTTGGCCAATGCGATCGCAAGCTCCAATCTTTTGATGTCACCGTAAGCGAGCACGGCCGCTGGCTTTTCAAGTTGTGTTTCCATGCCGACCAACTGGAGCAACGCACGGGCTTCTTCAATGTGCTGGTCGCGGGCATGCGAAACTATGTTGAACAGTCCGCCGCGATCCGAAATCAGAGCCATCTGTACATTCTCAATTACGGTCATAGATGGATATGTAGCGGTGATCTGGAAGGTACGGCCAACCCCACGCCGCCAAATATCGCGAGGCGCAAGCGAGCCAATATCTTGTCCATTCAGTCGGATCGTCCCTGCGTCAGGCCTGAGTTGCCCCATAAGCATGTTGAAGCAGGTCGATTTGCCTGCGCCATTAGGTCCGATGAGAGCCAGGATTTCACCAAGTGCGACATCAAATGTAACTGTGGCAACGGCATGAATTCCACCAAATGACTTTGTTAGCCCCTGCACTTCCAGGATGGATTGCACTACGGCTCCCCCCCCTTTTCCGACCTCGACACCGCAATTCGATCGAAGAATCGGCGCACAAATCCAGCTATGCCGTCTGGTGCGAGAACTACGACACCGATAATCAATAGACCTAAAGCCAGGCGCCAGTACTCGAAACGGGATAGAAAGTCCTGCGCAATCGTTAAAGAACTGGCCCCAACGAGTGGCCCGGATAGTGTTTTCACACCGCCGAGAAATACCATAATGAGTCCATCAAACGATTTCTCAATTTCCAGTTCAGTCGGAAAAACGCTGCCCTTTGAAAACACGAATAGACCACCCGCTAGACCAGCTATGGCACCGGCAAAGATCATACTCACCAGTTGAACACGTCGCGTGTGAATTCCGGTCGCCTCGGCGCGCAAACGCGAATCCCGACTCGCGCGCAACGCGTACCCGAATGGTGAATGGGCAGCATGGCGAAGAAGCACAATTCCGCCGCCGCCGACAACTAATGTCAGGTAATAGTAGACAATTGAATCCGACGCCCAGTTAGAGGGCCAAATCCCGAGAATGCCGTCATCTCCACCGGTAACGTCCGTCCATTGAAAAACGATAGACCAAAGCAATTGAGCAAATGCGAGTGTTAGCATCGCGAAATATACGCCTGTCAGCCGAATACAGAACCAGCCTATGACCGCTCCGAGGCATCCCGCTGCCAATGGCGCAAAAAGGAGAGCCAGCTCCATCGGGCTCGAAGCGTAGTGAACCAGCAGCGCGGCTCCATACGCCCCGCCGCCATAGAAAGCCGCATGACCGAATGAGACGAGTCCTCCAAGAGCCAACATGAAGTGGAGGCTCGCAGCAAACATGCATACTATGAAGATATCGATCATCAATATGAGCCCGAACTTGCCAGCCACCAACGGGAACAAGGCGAGCGCAGCGAACAACGCCCCTACCAGCAGCTTGCTGTTTGTCCCCAGTCGCCTGATTGGTTGTTCGGGTTCCCCCACCTCTCCGTGCTCACCCGGAGCTTCTTCACGCCCTAGGAGTCCATACGGACGAACCATCAAGACGATCGCCATCACAACGAACATCAGGACCAGCGTGCTTTGCGGAAGGAAGCGCACCCCAAAAACATTGAGCACAGATATGAGCACGGCTGCAATTAAAGCGCCAGGTATCGATCCCATGCCACCGATAACGACAACGACAAAGACGGCTGCTAGGATATTAAAGTCCATCAGCAAGTCAGCGCCGCCCTTAGGCAATTGCAGCGCGCCACCCAGACCAGCTAGCATCGAACCGAGAAAGAAAACACCCGTAAACAGCCAGGCCTGATTGACCCCCAAAGCGCCTACCATCTCGCGATCCTGGGTTGCCGCTCGTATCAAAGTGCCCGTTCGGGTACGCGCTATGAAGTACCAAAGCGCAACAAGGACAAGTGGAGTAATCGCAATGAGGGCAATGTCATACAATGGAATTGGCTCACCTAAGACAAATATCACTCCAGTGAGTCCGGGCGCCCGTGGCCCAAGTAAATCTTCTGCCCCCCAAATCAGGAGCGCGAGATCCTGAATCACCAGAACAACGCCAAATGTCGCAACCAGTTGAAAGAGCTCCGGCGCCCGATAGACTCGGCGCAACACCGATATTTCGACGAATACGCCAACGACGCCTACAATTACACCCGCCAGAACCGTTGCGAGCCAAAAGCCCAACGGTCCAGTCAAGTGCTGGAGCAAACTATAGCCCACGTAAGCACCCAACATATAGAAGGAGCCGTGAGCAAAATTGACGATCCGCGTCACACCGAAAATCAGAGACAGTCCAGACGCAACGAGAAATAGTGCTGCTGCATTGGCAAGGCCGGCAAGAAGTTGCGCGATTAGCAGCCCCATTGCTGGCACACCTCGTTTGTAGGCCAAGCGCTTACGCCCGTAACCGCCGATGCCAACAGTGCAGCGTTGACGGCCCGAGCGCGACTGTAAGCGACAACGGCGTGACTTTGGATTTTAACAGTGACAGCGGTATCGCTCACATTGGTATCAGAGACAACTGGCCTAATCCGCAGCTGGCCGCAGCTTTCTCACTTCCTCATCAGAAGGTAAGTACTTGCTGCCTTCTTCGTAGGTCCAATCAACCATGATGCCCTTGCCGTCACGCAGTTTGGTCCGGCCAACATAGGCGCCCATTGTCGATTGATGATCGATCGCTCTAAAGGTGATATTGCCGACCGGCGTCTCCAACTGAAGACCCTTGAAAGCTTCAACCAACTTTTCGGTATCGGTCGAACCAGCCTTCTCGATGGCTGATGCGATTGAAAGCATTGTGTTGTACCCGACAATAGAACCGATGCGAGGGTAGTCATTCCAACGCTTTTCGTAGGCTGCAACGAAGGCCTTGTGCTCAGCCGTTTTGATGTCGTACCAGGGGTATCCGGTTACTATCCAGCCCTCGGGCGCCTCGTCCTTCAGCGGATCGAGATACTCGGGCTCACCGGTCAGCAACCCAACTACCGTTTTTCCTTTGAAGAGCCCGCGAGTAGTGCCTTCGCGCACGAACTTAGCAAGGTCGCCGCCGAAGGTAACATTATAAATACCTTTCACATTGGCCGATTGAATGGCTTGCACCTCCGCCGCTGCGTCGATCTTGAACAAGCCAGGCCATTGCTCGGTAACAAACTCCACCTTTGGATTGGCAGCCTTTAGGACCTTTTTGAAAGCTGCAACGGCGTCCTTACCATAGGCGTAGTTTGGCGCGATCGTTGCCCAGCGTGTTACTCCGGATGCAGCAGCCTGTTTCGCCAACATCGCAGCCTGCATGTATGTAGACGGACGCAGCCGGAACGTGTAGCGGTTGCCTTTCGCCCAAACAAGCGCGTCTGCGAGTGGCTCAGCAGCGAGATACAGCTTTTTTTTCTGACCAGCGAAAGACGTTAATGCCAAACCGATATGAGAAAACAAGCTGCCAGAAATCATGACAACACCGTCGCGATTGAACATTTCATCCGCAATCTTGACAGCTTCACCAGGTTTGCCCAAATCGTCGCGTGAAATGATCTCGAGTTTTTTGCCAAGCACGCCGCCTTTTGCGTTGATTTCCTCAACTGCCAAATCCACGCCGTGCTTGTAAGGAACGGTGTGAGCTGGCAGGCGCTTGTAGCTATTGATGTCGCCAATTTTGATTGTCTCTGCAGCAACGGTGGGCTGCATTGAAGCGGCCAGCGCTGCAATCGCAGCGGATATCAGTTTAGATCTACCAGTCACTCCATGTCCTCCTGGGATTTGCATTTGCACCCTGTCTCGAAACTATACCGCCTTGATCCCAATTTGCATCTTGCCATTGTGCCTGGTCGACGTTTGCGCGTTTCAACCAACAAAGCGAGCGGCAGTCTGTAACCGCCGCCCCACAAACAATTCATTAGCATGCCAATGAACTTAGGTTCTTCGGTCCTTTTCCGTCAAGCGCGATATCATCTGCTGACCGCAAAAGGAAATTTAAGCGGAAGCCGGATTGGAGTCCGATGCCATCATCGCCATGCTAAGGAAGGTTGCTCCCGTCCATAGAATATTGATTCCAGCGATCAGTCCGACGGCCCAGACCGCCGTATATGGAAGACCAGTGAATAACAAGACACCAGCGATAAGAGAGACGATGCCACTGATAAGCAGCCAGAACCATCCATCCTGCGGCCGAACTTGCAAAGCTATGACGAACTTGAACACACCTTCCGCGGCAAACATGGCCGCAAGAAACACAGTGAGTGCGAGAAGTCCGCTAGTAGTATAGAATGCCAGCCAGAAGCCGGTTACTGCATACAGCAATCCAATCAGCAAATTGCCCACAAACCCGCGCCAGCTCGATGTCGAGAAAGCATGTAAAATCTCGGCTATGCCGCCAATCAAGAACAGCCACCCCAATAGAATCTTAACGGCGATCCCGGTGACATGAGGCGCTGCGATGGCAATAACGCCCAAAATAATAAGCAAGACCCCGAGGGCGATGAACCAACCGCGGTTCTCGGCGACCGCCAAACTAATGTCCGCTAGTTCTTCTTCTACACGGCTCGTTTCAGGTGACTCTGCCATAACACTTTCCCTTGTTTCGACCGAATTAAGGATTGACTTGGGTAGACTATTCGGTCCGCACTAGCTTCGATAGTGCATCGCTAACCAACTTGCCAAGCGCGTTAACCAAAATTGGATAATGGCGCTTCGTCTTTGAGACAAGACAATATCCAAGGTTGGCGGCACAACGAAAGCTCAAAGTCCCGGCTCGATTAGGCAAGACAAGAACCGATGCTACGCGGGATTGACCAGCTCAAACGTCATCTGGATCGCTGAAGTGAAAGTGACCTCAGCCCCCCCTTGTGAGCCGTTGCTGACTTCGAGACAGACCGGCTGGTGGCCAATACGACTATGAAGGCGCGCGTCTCTATCACTCATTGATTATTGACACTATCTAACAAGTCAATTCGGTAATGCGCTCCTCGTAGTAGGCGCGGACACTTGAGCTGTTCTTTTTTTTGACAAGTCCACTCAGTCGACTCTGAACTGCGACGACACCGCGACCCAGTGTCGATCTGAACCTATCCGAATTATTCATGTGGTCAGCTACTCCAAGCTCGAATACCAAATCGAAATACGCTTCCAAATATGCCATACGGATACCAAAGAAATTCGCCTTCCAAGGCTTTCGCCCACCCCAGTAATGAACGATTACCGGGTCTCGGCCACAGACAGACCGGATTACATCAGCATATGCAGGATGGGCGTTGTAGACAGGACTCATCTCTCTGATCCTGCCACGGCAGACAACATTGAGCGTATCTTGGTCTGCGAAATTATCGATGCTATCCGGATTGCCATTCAAATATTCTACGCAGGCATTCCCAATGCCTCGTGCGCGATACTCAGCTATGTTCTGGACCAAAACGCCGGAATTGAACTGACGCTGTGACGTGTCTTGCCCAAGCAAGTGGGCCTGATCCTTTGTTGTGTTTTTCGGAAGTATTCCGTAGTCGAAAACAGCCGCAGTAGCATTCTCACTTAGGTCAAATGCGAAAAGATCCTCAATCGAACTAAGCGCCATTGTATCGCTGTCTATATAGACAGCGCGTCTTGCCTCCGGAAAAATCTGATCAACGAAAATCCAAGCCATTGACAGACTTGAATAACGAACTCGCGCCAAAATTGATGGCTCAATGCCCGTATCTACCGTCGTCCAGTCAAAAAACTCCAAACGTGCGTTTTGCTCCTCAAACTGCGTTCTCAATCTATCGACCTGAAACCCGCCCAAATCCGCATCGGTCACCAAAGTACAGACTAAGTCTGCTTGTGCGTGCCGTGCAGCAGAATAGAGCGCAACTAAAGCGGGCGCCACGTATGCTCCGTTCGCAGATGTATAAAGATTCTTGACCAAGGTTTCTCCAGCTCTACGCACCCCTGAATACCGTTGCCCTGTGCTCCGCCTGACATCTCCCCCAATTTCCGAGTGTTGTCATTATCGATGTGTCGCTGTCACCCGATAATTGCATCGTGCGGCTTGAGGCGGCAACCGAACCCTATGTGACTGCCTTCAGTGACGCTCCTTCTCGTGCAAGTCATTCGATATTGATCGCAACTCATTCTGCAACTGATCAAATCTTGCGTGGAGTTCGGCGATTTCCGTATGCGTGAACTCCTTAATTTCATCCCGATCACGTTCCCGTGGATCTTCGTGTGCAGTTTGCATCGCGTCCACGATGATACCAATGAATAGGTTAAGAACGGCAAAGCTCGTAACAATGATGAACGGGACGAAAAATACCCAAGCATAGGGAAAAAGCTCCATCGTCGGTCGGACGATACCCATTGACCAGCTTTCCAACGTCATAATCTGAAAAAGCGTAAAGGCTGATGCAGCCACCGAACCGAACCACTCTTGCATCCGCGGATCCGGATGCTGCCCAAACAACTTTGTGGCAAGTACCGCCGAAACATAGAACACGAGACACAACACCCCGACTACGGAAATCATTCCGGGGATGGAATGACCAATCGCGCTAATAACACGGCGCAGTTGCGGAACAATGGACAGCAGGCGCAATACCCGCAAGATGCGGAGGGCACGCAATATGGCAAACGGGCCACTCGCTGGAAGCCAAGCTACGGCAACGATCACTAAGTCAAACAGGTTCCATCCGGACTGAAAGAATCGAAACCTATAAGCATAAAGCTTCAAACCAATTTCGATTGTGAAGACTGCAAGTATTGCGACATCAATGGCCTTTAAGAGGCTACCATACGACGCTGTTACCGCTGGATCCGTTTCCAAACCCAGCGTAACGGCGTTGATCAAAATGAGTACAGTAATGAAGGCAAGACTCACGGGCCTTTCGACAAATTCACCAACACTTTGCCGCGTGCAGTCGGTGTTTGCCACACTATTAGGTCTGACCACGAACCTCTCCAAAACGACCTCTGACAAGGGTATTGAATGCGTTATAGCAGCCGTTTCTGCAAGAACACACCGGGCAAAACGAGCTCAGTGAGGCGGGACAGCTACTGTTGGGTCGGATATGGCGAAGTGATTTTGAGATGTCCAGGGTGAGACCAAGTCTGCTGCAACCAACGGCTTGAGGAGATCATAATTTTCACCCTGCTCAGGCTCTCAGTAGGAAGAGGTATTCCCAGCTCATCGACACTATTGTTCTTTTCTGAAGGGCGGAATCGTCCCGAACGATCCTTTCAACCGCGAGCATACCTTCAAGCCGAGTGGCAGTCGGTTTTGTTCTGCAGTCTAGCGCAAACCCTTCGTGCGAAATAGCGCTCTCGTTCCAAACCTGCTCAGAGAATGAACCTGACAATCTGCCTGGCGTGTTCCTTCAAATTTGCACTATCCGTCGAGTCCACGCGCTCGCGGTTTCAGACTGACACTGTAGTTGAATCGGCCATCCTCCTGAAGCATCGATATCAGGCAACACCGGCCCTGGTCGTGGCCAATAGCAAATCGTCGATGCTGATGCAAACGGGCTTTAGCTCGGAGAAACATCCAGAACTGCATTTGGTGAAAATTTTTGTTCGGCTCATGAATTTCAGTCCGACCGAGCGTCCAATAAGGTAACGCCAAGTTGGTTCCCCGCACCGATGACGCCTAGCTACTGAACCAACCCCTCTTCTCGGGCTTTGATCTGCAGAGCCAGGTACTTCGAGTAAATTCGACACTGTGCCAAGCTGCCAGCAATAAACCACAGACCCTGCTGCCCAGTCGGTACATACATATTGCGCAGCTCGTGGCCGTCGCCGAATCCCCAGATCGGCCCCACACGTTTTTCAATCTCGCCGCCGAAGATACGCTTGACCAGTGCTTCTTGACGTTTGTAGCCCGTCGCTAAAACAATTAGGTCGGCTGGCAACTCGGTGCCATCCCTCAAATGCATGCCTGTTTCCGCAAACTGCGCGATCTGTTCGAATTGAACGAGCCGGATTCGACCGTCGGCGATCATGTCGGAGCATCCGACGTTGAAATAATAGCCACCGCCTCGCGTAAGATATTTGAATTGCCAGCCCGTGCCATTTTCACCAGAGTCTCGTTTGAAGCCGACCCGGTCTAAACGAGCCAATAGGTCGCTGTCCAACTCCTCCGCTTGCCTCGTAAATGCAATATGTGCCTTGCGAACCAGCGGTATTGGCATCGATAACGTTATGAAATCGCATATCTCAAGAGGTAGATCCCCGCCATAAAGCGCGTAGGGTAATTGCGCACTCGGTTCAATATTGACAACAAGCGTTGGACTGCGCTGAACGAGCGTGACATCAGCCCCGCTCGACCGCAAGTCTTGTGCAATATCATGACCACTGTTGCCCGTTCCGATTACAATCGCCCGGTTTCCAGCCCAATCTTCGCCGTCCTGATACAGGCTGGAATGAACCAACTGTCCCTCAAACCTGTCCAAAGTTGGAATATCTGGAATATTCGCAATACCGCTTACTCCCGTTGCCATTATTATGTGGCGCGGTTGGATCAACATGGGGCGCTCGCCGCGTCTTTGGAGCGTGGCAGTCCAAAGCCCTTGGCGAGTGTCATAGGAGGCTCTAGTCAGCTCTGTGGCAGTCCAGTAGTTCAACTCCATTGCATCGACATAGGCTTCAAACCAGTTGGCCAACTTGTCCTTAGGAATGTACGTTGGCCAGTTTGGCGGAAACGGCATGTAGGGAAGGTGATTCACCTGAACTTGATTGTGCAGGGTCAAGGCATGATAGCGAGTTCGCCAGTTGTCACCGATCCTCTCGAATTTATCCACGATCAACGTATCGACACCTAGCTGAGAGAGGCATGCAGCAATCGAGAGCCCGGCCTGACCACCACCGACAACCAATGCGGTAGGTTCGCGGTCTGCGTAGCGTGTCGCCGCGCGCCGCTGGTCCAGCCAATTTGGCCCTCGAAAATCTCGCGAATGCGACTGCCCTGTCGGACGCCGATCCCCAACGCGATCTTCGAAACCATTGAGTGACTCCAGGGCGGTGAGAAACGTCCACGACTTGTAGCTCCCGCTATCATCCGGGTCCGGGCACAGACGTACGATTCCCCGCCCATGTCCCACGCGAGTCTCAAAAATGAAAAAGGCTTCGATCGTTTCAACACCTGCTCGTGTCACCACTTGCGGCGAAGGGCCCTTCGGATCGAGAGCACATGATCGAAGTCCAGCGTGTCTTGCGGCAGCCGCTAGCGTATCGGCGATTTCCTCGCGTCCCCCAATTGTATCAATGCGCCAGGTGAGTGCCAAAACATCACGCCAATATGCGTCGAAAAAAAACAAATCAACGACGTTTGAGGGATCTCCGCTCGCAACTGCATGGTTGAATAAATGCAACCATCTCGTCACCAAATTGGTGACCTGTGCCACCGCGACATCCAGCATGAGCGCGTCCTTCAAGAATTGCGCATCAACTTTGTTATGCGCCTCAGGATGGTGAAAAAAACGCACCTACCCGACCGCACGTCTTGCTGCGCACAAACTTCCGCTACAACATAACCGCTAACGACGAGCGATGCCATCGTCAATGGGTGTGAGAGAACTCTGCTATGTCTGGCAGCAGCACACGACTCGAGGTCACGCGCAAAAGGTGACGTGACGTAACCAATAGGACGCCACCCGACACCAACGCTTTCCCGTAGAATCAAAATGACCGAAACGCCGCGCCATCGAACCGGAAACACCAAAAACTGTGGGCATAAACTGATACGGAAATCTTCGCCGAAAACTGCCAATGTCGTCCATGAGCGAGCCGCGCAATCGCAATTCGATGCGATCGGCTCTAGGCTATACGCTCAATGAACCAGAAACTGGCAGTGATTCCGATCGCATAAGCACCGACAGCACGCACAAGAGTGGCGTGGGTAAGACTATGCAATCCCGGCAACAATGTAATCAATCTGGCGATTATCAAGACGGCGCCAATAAAAATCAGTTGACCGACTTCGACCCCCAGATTGAATGACAACAATGCCAGCGGAATGTCGCCGCGTGGCAATCCGATCTCCAGGAGAGCGCCGGAAAAGCCAAAACCGTGCAGGAGTCCGAAGGCAAAAGTGATAAGCCACGGCATCCGTTCGGAGAGTCGTGGAACGTTCAGTTTCTGGTGAGCCAATTCATTAGCCAAAAATATAATCGATAGAGCAATTGTCGCCTCAACAAACCGAGAAGGCAGGTGAACCCAACCAAGAGTTGCTGCCGCCAGTGTAATACTATGCGCCACAGTAAACGTGGTAACGGCCAACACCAAACGCCAACGATCGGTTATGAGCAGGACCAAGGCCAGGACGAACAGCAAGTGATCCCAGCCCTCGAGAATATGATCGAAGCCCAGGCTGAGATAGGAGCGCACAATGTCCAGCGAACTGGGCGCCTTATCAATCCGCAATGTGGTTTGGTCAGCGGTCAGGCGTCGCGTCAGAGTTGAGCCCGTCGGATCTGAATACCTAACAAGCACGTCGGTCCGCGTCGCCTCGAGGCCCCGAATTGCAACATTGGCATCGGTAAAGCCATCCGGACAACTCGCAACCCAGGAAGCGATCCAAGCACGTCCGTCGAAACGAGCTGCTGGTGCTCGATTCGGCTTGCAATTCGCGGGCAGTTCGACCTCGAGGCGCATCGCCCTACCAGCAACGTTTGGTCGACGCCAAAATATTCTATATTGTGTGCCAGTTATTGGCTCAATTGATAGATAGCCGGGATCGAGCGCATGCGCTCTGGCAAAATCAGGATTTGAAAGAAAACAAAAAACGAAGAAAATCAAGATCCGCCGGACCGTCATTGTGCCTTTCGCTCCGGTCGATCAATCTCATAGCGCGCGCTCATTCGGTCAAAGTTATCTTTTTTTATCCGCGCTATGTTGGACCGACGCCAATCTTCCAAAACCCGCTTACGGACTTCCTCGAATCGAGGAACTAGCGGCACGCGCCGTGCTGTAAGGCGAACAAAATGGAGGCCATAACCAGATTGAATTGGCCCCTGCCACTCATTGAGCGGCAATTGGATCAAAGCATCAAAGAATCCCGTACCGAACACGCCATCGACAGACGTCTTGACTGACATTTTGAGACCTGGCGGTATCAAGGTTTGCTTTGACAAGACACGCGGATCCTGACCATCATCAAGCGCGCTTCGAACGCGAGAAATTTCTTCCGCGGTCGCTTGAGCTCCCAAAAAGATGTGCTCGAATTCGACAGCGCTCTCTGTCTTGTATTTTTCTGAGTTTTTCTGAAAATAAGCCCGCAAGGTAGCTTCGTCTGGTTCGATCTCGCTCGCGAACGATGCGGACATGAACTCCATTTTCTGGCGAAGGCGCCGCCTGATGACGGTATCATTCTGGTCCAGACCCAAAGCAAGTGCTTCTCGAACGTAGATCTCTTCTCGCACATAATCATCGATCAGTCGCCACAGCTCCTGATCGGTCGGCTTGCGCCTCCAGGTTGCCTCGAATGTTGAAACAATCTGAGCAACTTTTCGCGAACTAACAATAATGCGATCTTTCGCAACGCTGTCTGCCTCACCGGTCAAACTGAAAAGGGCAAACAGTATGCATCCCGCCACCAAAAAGTGAACGAGGGGTTCCTGCAATATCCGTTTCACAAATCTCACACAACCCCCTGAAAAGGTTCTGCCTAGCCTGGCATATACTACGGTGTATACCAAATGGGGGAGGTATAGGCGCGATCCTGTTGACTGGTTGGTGCTCCATCCGGAATAGAAATTCCGTATCGGAATGCATCATAGACATACCATGGCGGTGTAGGAATTTCGATAACTCGCGCGTAGTAAAATGCAGGCAGATCTGGGTCGAAGTCCGGATCCACCCAAACTGTCCCCAATTCCGCAGCACCAATAGAATTGACCCAATTCGCGGCTGCCACGTCAACTGTATTTCCGACAGCGGGAAGCTTCCCGTTCGCACCACGTTGACGCTCACCGGACCATGCCACGTCATAGACGTTTTCGTAAGTCTTACCGTCTGCGTCGAGCCATCCCTTAACGATTTGAATACGATCCAAGTTTGCGCCAATTGGATCACGTAGAGCATAGACCATGAAAGTCGGCGCTGCAGAATTCTCTGGGGTGGGCATCAATTCTCCGCCCATCGGCACGCCCTTCGCGTAACCGACAAAGGCCGGTTCGCGACTGTCAATATCTGCTGCATCGAAGTCCCAGCCGCCAAATAGTCGCACTGCCATGCGCGACCCCGTCGTGGCGTAAACTTCTTTGCGCTGCATGGCATCGAATATGCTCTCCCGCGTGTTCTCGCGCGCCCAGACACCGGTCAAACCGGAAGCCACCATTTGCCATGCGAAAAGCTCGCCCTTGTCTGATTTCATGAAGGGATGCGCTAGGCGCTTGGCCGATGGTTCATAGCCGGTGTGTTTTCCGAAGAAATTGTTCTCCTGAGCGGTCGCAAGACCAGTGTGACTATCGGTCGACCCGACTAAGCCAAACTTGTAGGGATTGGTCCCCAGCTTTTTCTCCAACGCTAGCCCGTTTTTCAACGCCTCTCGCGCGTACTCTCTGGACAGCATGTCGTTCGTCTTGGCCTCTGAAACATCGAGATTTCCTACGTCCCAGTTGTAGTAGTCCGCGAATTCATCATTGGGCGAAAGGAAGGGATGGGCTTCTCCGTCTCCCTTGATCTGCGTAATCTCGTACAATGGTTCCCACTTTGCGCGTTGTTCAACATATGTCTCATCGATAGCTCGACCTGTATATTGCTTGTCGACGGGAAACATAATTCCGTTCGATAGATTTCCATTGTGGGCCAGTGCCAACACTTGGCCATTGGTTTTCTGTTCGTAATTTCGCATCCATTTATAGAGATCTAGTGGATCCGGGCTGCCGAAGGGAGGCGTCATGGTCATTGGCACGACCTGGCCGGCACGACCTGCGCCATCGCGAAAAATAACATTGCGATGCAAGTTATTTCCCTTGACCAGAGATGTCCATTCAAAGCCAATCATTGCCGAAAATCTGCCGGGCTCATTGAAGCGATCGGCAACTTTTAAATTGTCTGACCAGATTGACGCGAAACGACGTGCGCCCGGCTGATAATCTTTGAAGAGGTCCGCGTCGACCTTTCCTTGTGAAAACGTCGTGATGAGATCTAGCGTTGTATCGACCGCTGTTTTGCCACCAGCACGATATCCTTTTGACCAGCGTCGGCCTTGCTCAAACCTCGTCACAGATGGCCGCGCGTCTAGAATGTCGTTTATAAAACCCATTCCGTCAGAATGTTCGGTAATGACCATCC
>JBPCWA010000076.1:0-3714 GCA_051009975.1 Hyphomicrobiaceae bacterium | reverse complement strand
TGACCGTTAAAGAAATTGACAAACTGCTTCGGATACATGGCCCGGGACAACGGCCATAAACGCGTGCCGCTTCCCCCAGATAAAATCACCGGACAAACCGTGGTCATGCCTTACTGCTTTCGGTAGCTGTCAAATAGAAGGCCGTGAATACAAGAAACCTACAAAGCAATTATCGCGCCAATAAACTTGATATCTGCTACAAAAATATAGGCAATGAGACAGGGCTTGGGGAGCCAACAAGGGGCATTACCTGGAAAATTAATTGTCGTCTTCGATGGTTTTACCATTCGAAACGTAGGTGACGTCAATCACACTGATCAGCCAGCCGACCTGGCATACGGTGCCGATCTTCGGTAAACCCTATAACTTAGGATTTTCCTCTAACCAAAAACCGGGGCAGCAGCATATTTTTTGTACGCTTCACACAATTCCTGCGAAACCTGAAACGGCGCCCTTCAGCTTGGCAGCCTTGCAACGATTCTCGTTGGGCCGTTATTTTGGCGAGTTACAGAGGGAGGTGTGCTGTTTCAGGCCGCGTTACCTAATAGCAGGAGCTCTGCCGGCCAGTGGGAAATTCGCGCTTTCTTGCCGCTGTAAAGGAAGACGGTTCACGATACCGGAAACTGACTTTTGCTGGCCGCCACCGCCGAGAGCCAAAAAAGAGCCCTGAACTCGAAGAATGTCCCCAGGCAACACGTCAGCGAATTCATCGACCGTCAGCGTTGTGGGTTTCGACCCCTGTTTGCGAACGACAGTGTAAGTAACCCTCGTTTCGGGTGCAGCCATGCCGCCACCTGCCGACGACCCCATTCTGGCGAGGATGGCATTTGATGTCGCGATCGTTCTATTGTACGTAGCGATTTGGTTGTCGAGCCGGTTTAACTCAAGGTCAATCTCAATCCGTCGCTCAATAGCCAAGGCCTTGAGACGATGCTCGGCGTCGCTGAGGCGCTGCTTGGCTTCCGCGATTTCTCTGACGATGTCTCTTCCCTCTCCAACAAACTCGGCAAGCAAAATCTCGATTTGCATACGACGCGAGTTCTGAACAAAACCCTTCGGGGCCTTGCGAATCCGCATCGCCAGGCTAGTTTGCAGTTCGATCTGCCTATCAATCGACGCTCGCTTCTCGATGAGCAAAGAAATCTGTTCCTTTGCATGCTTCATCGCCTGCTCTAAATTACTTCTTTTTGATTTCATGAGTTCAAGACGCTCAGCGAGCTTGCGCTGCTCTAATCTCACGAGCGCATCCACTTCGACATCATTTGCCAGAGTGCGCAATCGCTCAGGTACGATCATCTGGGATCTGTTGTCCCGCTCGGCAATATGCCGGGCCCGCCGGATCAGAGCTCGCTTGAGCAAGTTAGGCTTTTCATTTAGCTCCCCGATCTCGCGTTCCCGAACGATCGGAGAAGTAGCCCGAATTCTTGGATAACCGCCCGCAAGCGTCAATGCGTGGAGGACACTGAGCCCCGGCTGCCAAGCGTACGCACCAGGCTTGTCGACGAAGCCGACCACATAGAAGGGGCGATAGCGACTAACCTCGGCGCTAACAAAGGATTGGCCATGGGTGATCTTCGATACGCGCTCAGAGAGCAAGCGCTCAACATCACTGATCTCGAGTCCTGCGACTTGATGAGAACCGAATACGGGCAACGAAATGGAGCCGTCATAACGAACGACATATTCGCCGGACAGATCCTTATACTTGAACACTTTGATCGTCAGTGCATCTCCACTTGCTAGCTTGTAGCTTCGCGCTGGGTCAGAATCAGCGATAGGAGCGGGCGTTGCTTGACTAGAATCTGAAACGGTGGACACCGGCACAGAATTCCGAGAAGGCAGTGCTGCGGTGGGCCTTGAGTCTTGCACTGTCCCAGGCAACGCCGCTTTGGCGCTGGGCGTCGCCGCACGCGGCTCTTCCCGCCACCAATTTGAACGCTGCATTTTGAATTGATCGGCGACGATGGGATTGCGCTCAACAACTGTTGAGTTCGCTTGCTTATGGATGTCTTCTTCGGCTCCAGAGCTGTCGGAAGCCAAAGAGACGAACACACATATGCAGAGCCAACTGAGGGCTACCCGCTTAGCCGCTGACCAGCGAAACTGATAAATGTGCAAAGGGCCTGCTACCATGATTGAATCAACTGCGGAATATGTTTGTAAGAATTCGTACTGACACTAGTTTTATTGCTTGAAGATAGAGAAAAGTCTTTGCATTGCGTCCTTAAAGGTTAAGAAAGTATGAGGTTTCGCGATCGGCCAAGCGAAGGGGCAAACACTTCACAAGCTGGCCAGACGCGAGGCCCCGGCAACCTTCGCGGCAAAGCGCGGCAGCGTGTCTTTTTGTGTAATGCACACTCGTCGCACGGCAAAAGGACGATGCTGGACCTCACGAACAAATGTGATGCCTCCGTCTAAGCGGAAACCTAACGCGAAGCCCTGCTGCTCGAGGATCTTTTCGTGGCACTCGCTGAAGTCATCTTCGCCTCCGTAAGGATAAGCAAAGCAATCCACCGGAATTCCGAGGCGTTGCTCGATAGTGGCACGGGACGTCGCGATCTCAAGCCTTGCGCGCTCCAACGACACACGATTGACGTTCGGATGTCTTACAGTGTGAGCCCCCAACATGAAGCCCTGCTCCGTCATAACTTTTAGCTCGCCCCACGTAAGCCTTGCCTCTGGTGGCGCGCACTCTGGGAATTCCTCGTCAATCACCGCAGCCAGGTCGAACAGGTGTGTTCTAAGTGTCTTTTGCGGAAGCCGTTTGGCTAGCTGCACCCATGACGCGGCGAGCCGGGACCGTTCTCCGGTGTTTTGCCACACTTTGTAACCAAGAAGCGGCAGAACACCTCTCTGATGCCTGGTTCTTGCAAAAGCATTGGCGACCCAGTCCCACCAGAAACAAACGGTGCCATCAACATAACCTGTGCAAACAAACAATACGGCTGGAAATCCGCGCGCGGTCAGCTCGGGCAGCGCATTTGTGAAATTATCACGATAGCCATCGTCAAAAGTGATTAGAACCGAGTTACGGGGCAGGTCAATCAGACCTCGTCGCCATTTGATGACATCATCGATACCAACCACGGTGTACTGCTCCGCGAGTAAATCGAGTTGTTCCGAAAATGCTTGCCGGGTCGCACTCACGTTCGCGGGTAAACCGTAAAAATTCGGTAGTCGAGGCTCATCGATGCGATGGTAGGCTAGGACGACGAGGTTTTTTGGTAACAAGCCCCTTGTACGCGACCCCGCTCGCAGGCGGAACGTTGCCTCCATAACGGGCCCTGCCAAATTGCGACGGAGCGCGCGCCAGCCATTATTCAATGAAATCACGATGTAACTACTCTGCTATTATCAGTGCTTCAGCTGTACCAATCATCAACGATTGTCCGTTAGTTCCATTTTTTCATGGCCGGCGTCTCGATGGTTATCGCCTCGCCTTTTCCCAAAGGACGCCCTGTCCCACAGTTAAAGCTCTACATAGACCGGAGAGATTCGCAGCATAGCCTGATGCCAGATACGCAGCGATCTTCGACGGCAAGAACCCTCGTCCTTTAGCTCCGCCAAATAGGCCCAAAATGGCAAGCGCTATGAACACCAGCTGCGCAGCCAAGGTAGACCACATCCCAAAGGCCACTTCAGGTCGCGTTACCGCCCAGACGTTGGCCACGAAACCGAGGATTGCGAATAATGGTAGAAATAGTCTCAGCACCT
>JBPCWA010000075.1:0-11752 GCA_051009975.1 Hyphomicrobiaceae bacterium | reverse complement strand
TGGATAAAGTCGCTTGAGTGGCGCTTGCAGCATGTGACGGCGCGGGAGTCTCGTTCCCACTGATACCGGGTGTTCTGGTTGATGCCGATGGCTTCTGATACATTTTGGGACCCAATGTTGCTCTGGCACGATGCACGAGGTGGTCATCTCGCTACATTCCCCTCAGGCAATGCGAGACGTCGCAGTTGGCCGAACAGTTGGCCGCAAACCCGAAGTCGCCCACAAACTCAAACGAGCCACAAGCGATGTCTTATTGCAGTATCCGTAGACTATCGTCCAGTGGTTTATTATGAGTGGTTCTTGTTGAGCGCAAAGTTGACGAAATATTCGCGTGATTCAACAATCGAACCATGCTAGTAAACAAGGCCTCAACTATAGATTCTATTACAAGGCTTACGTTTCTCAGTCGCTATGCCGCCAGGTGTGCCCAAGTGGGCTGAAGTCGCAAACTGAGTAGCTCCCCTCGCCAATAGGAAACGACACTAGTGGATCAGGCGGAAAATTCAGAATTGCTTGAGCAGACAACGCGGATTGCCGTAGCCTACCTGGCCAATAACACATTGGACGTGAAGGACGTTCCAAGCCTCATCACCGAGATTCATCACGCACTCACAGGCTTATCAACCGGCGCAGTCAGGACTGAAAGCCATACGCCGAAACCCGCCGTTCCTGTGAATCAATCCATACGGGATGACTATTTAGTTTGCCTGGAAGACGGCAAAAAGTTCAAATCACTGAGGCGGCACCTGAGAACACACTATAACCTTTCGCCGGAGGAATACCGAGAGCGGTGGGGCTTGCCGCATGACTATCCCATGGTGGCATCCAATTACGCGAAACTCCGCTCGCAGCTTGCAAAAAAGACGGGGCTGGGTACACGAAAATAAATGGCCGAAACGAGAACCTTTGTATTTGCGCCCCGCGCCCCCCCCCCCCGCGAGACCAATGCTGAGGGTGTGACATTCGCCAGTGTTTCTATCGGGGGGCGCAATGGTGACGTGACGCCGCATCGCTCTTAATGCGAAGCGGCTTCCGCCCGAATGCGTTCAACCATGGATTTCAATCCGTTCGATCGCTGAGGCGTGAGATGTTCGTGCAGGCCCAAAGACGCAAATATTGCATGAGCGTCAATTCCGACCACTTCTGCAGCAGACCTTCCATTGTAGATAGCAAGCAAAATAGCTATGAGCCCACGAACGATCATCGCGTCGCTTTCCCCACGAAATATCAGCGTAACGTCTCCGGATGGACTGGCTTGGCAGCGCTCGCAAACCAACCAGACTTGGCTCGCACAGCCCCGAACACGCGTCACGTCATTTTTTTCGGTCTCAGGAAGCGGCTCCAAAGCGCGCCCAAGCTCGATGACATAGCGATAACGGTCTTCCCAATCGTCGAGAAAAGCGAAGTCAGACTGTATCGTTTCAATAGACGTGCGTGACATGCGTGCCAACCTTGCGCTACCCCTGCGCCTCCACTGAACGTGAGCCAGAAGCCTGGCAATGCGTCACATACGGTCTCCTGCCAGCGTTTGCGAGAACCATGCGACTAAAAGCCGAAGTTTGGGTCAAAGCGTACCTTCGCACCTGCTCGCGCGAAGGCGCGACAGCTACAGTTGTGCGTCACGGCGACGATGACGCAGGAGCTGTCTTCATCAAGATACGCACCCTGGATGGTCTAGCAAAACTTTTCGGACCGGCACCCGTCCGCCTAGACGATCAGGTCTACAGCCAATCTTGGTCAGCGCATTTCGGGGAAGGTAGCCGACCAGAATCTGAAATTGACGCGTTACTGACCCAACAACAGCAATACGATCCAGACCTTTGGATTGTCGAAGTCGACAGCAGAGATGGTCGTCACTTCTTGGGTGATTGGCTGATTTAACGTCCCCGAGGCTTTTTCAAAGTGTTGATGTTGCACATCAAAGCTGTGCAAATATGTCACATCAATCACACAAGAGAGCACCGATCGTCATTTTCTTCACTGAAACTGCTGACGAATAACTTATTCATACTTGTGCACGAACTGGTTGGGCTGACGTGCGGTCATACTATTCGCGACAGCATCAGCAGGACTCGAGCATGTGCATGGTTCTCCCATTTGCGCCACCGAAGCCAAGGACTAACGAGTCGAAAATCGGTGCCCCCACAAAAGATTCCGGCGAAGTCGTCATCTTTCCTGGCGTGCGCTACGATCGTAGGCAGTCGTCAGAATTTCAGTCGGCCGACGCAGACTGCGTTAAACGCGACGTGCTCGAGCTTTGAAACTTACCAAGAGATCAAGAGGTATTGATGGCGTGATACGTCACCGTGCTCGCATGGGAGCACATGAGAATGTATCAAGTCTGCGATCTATTTGACTGCGCAGAGCAAGTGATTTGACGGGTGCACTATAGACAGCAAGGCCCGTCGGTGCCTTTAGGCGAACTTCAGGCGACGATCGTGCACTTTCTAGCGCTGAAATGCTCTTCCTCTCTGCTGCGTTTTTTCCGGTCTCCAACACCAATTCAACATTCGTTGGCCTCTCGCTTGAGCCAGGAACAAACAAAAAGTTTTCTCCACTAGGAGTATGTAGCGACAAACTCCAGCCAGGCCCCGGCAAATGCGCGCGCACGCGCACTGGAGTCGTCGACGCATCGAATCGACACATCGCATACCTCACTTCTGGCATCATGAATGGCAAGGGTTGGTTATCGGGTGTCATCTGATCAAGAACACTCACCCGATTGATGGCAACCAGTGATGCGAGGCGGTCAAACGCCGGAGTGGTCGCATGACCGACAACGGTCAGTGTCGTTGCAATGTGCAAGACCATCGCTGCAACCAGCGCGGACGTCAAGAGGCGCCAGTTACGAAGAAATATACCGAATATCATCATTAGCAAGATACTCTCTTGATTGTTGGAAGCACCAACTGATCGCGATCCAACACATCAGTCTGCCCACTGCGTTTCTGGGCGTCAAAAACAACCACCAAACTCCCGGCTCGGGTTGTCGGAATCCAATTGTAGGGCCGCGCATCGCGAGACAAACGAATTGTGAACGAACCATTCGGACCGTAAGCTATCGTTGAGCTGTTGAACCCGTATCGCTTTGCAGAATTGGGGATAATTCGCCCGGCAGAATTAAAAACTGCAATGGCCCACCACGGCGTTTCGAGTTTCTGGCCCTCTATAATATAGTCACACGAAGAATGCAGTCGCCTACCTTGGTCATCGACTTCGGCTTCATAACGCGCCGTCAAATCGGCATTAAAGAGAAGCTGCGCACGACGAGCAAAGCGGGTCCTGCTATATGGATCGGCATCAGGTCGCCCCGCTCCTGTCCAGCGCACCCAAGGACCACGCTTTTCGGTATTAAACGGAGCTCCCGCCTCTATCGCATACCAACTCGATGCAACTCCCCCCCCCACCGCTATGACAAGAAAGACGGTGACCTTGACGATCAGGCTGAAGGCCGACTGGACCGTTCTCCGTATGGCGGCAAGTCGTGTCGGGACATTGATACGTTTTGTCATCGAACGACCTATTGTCTGAACTTTTCCCGCCGCGTGCGTGATGACGCGTCCGCTCGGCGCCCCGCACGCTGAGGCCCTTGAGGTGGCGCAGTCTTATCCAGCTGCGGCGTTGGCTTTACCGACAATCCGGCGGCACCTCTCAAAGCCCGGTTTAAGGCCAAGAGAGCCTGTTTGGTGCGCTCGCTTATGAGATCGCGCCGCGCCTGTGCTTCCTCGGCTTCAGCGAAGTTTGGATTTTGGGCGCGCAAGTACTCGAGACGCCGCATTTCGGCAACTTGTGTCGGATGCGGCCTTAGTCCAGGGATGGTGGGGATATTCATGCTCTTGTGAGCAACGGACATGTACGCCTGCCAGATGCGTGCTGGCACACTGCCGCCTGTCATGCCGCGCCCGCCGGACCGGTAAGTCGGACGAAAGTCGTCTCGACCGACCCAGACACCCGTGACAAAGCGGCCGGTAAAGCCCATGAACCATGCATCGCGATAGCTTGAACTCGTTCCAGTTTTGTCTGCCGCGTGGGTAAAACTCAGCTGGGCTGCCCGTGCCGTTCCGCTCGTAACGACCGTCTCCATCATTTGGTTCATTTGCTCAGCGACTTTCCGAGAGAAAACGCGTTGTGGCTCAGGTTCATCCTTTTCTCTGCTGTAGATCTGCACGCCCTGCGAGTTGAACACTTCGAGAATTGCGTAGGGTTCGGCCTTGAGGCCGCCATTGGCAAACGAAGCGTAACCGCCAACGTGTTCCATTGGCGTGATGCCACGATCACCCAACGCCATTGAGCATGACGGCCGAATTCCGCGAATTCCTAGCCGTTTCGTCATTTCGATGACCTTATTCCGCCCGACTTTCAATGATAACGCCACCGCGGTCGTGTTTAACGACCTTCTAAGCGCGTTGGTCATCGTAATCCGAGCCCCCGATCCGTAGCTACCATTGTAGTTTCGGGGGCTCCAACGGCCGCACCTGACGCCAGAGTCACGCAATACGCTCCTACTCGAGTAGCCATTCTCCAGGGCCGTCGCATAGACGTAGACTTTGAACGAGGAGCCAGGTTGTCGCTTAGCATTGGTTGCGCGGTTGAACTGACTTTCGCCGTAGTCAAGCCCGCCAACTACGGCGCGAACCGCCCCATCCGTTTCCATGGAAACCAACGCGCTTGTGATTTGCGAACTTCGACGGCGGGACCTCCGCTTGTTGGAACCGATCTGTGAGGCGACCGCTTCCTCCGCAGCTTCCTGGAGCGACAAGTCAATCGTCGTTCGCGCTGTCAGAACGAAATCTCGTTTGTCGGTGATTTTCTTCTGGATCTCCTCATATGCGTAGTCCAAGAACCAGTCCGGGCTCTGCGAATCCGTATTGACGATCGGTTGGGCCGGGTTGAGCCGGGCATTATAGACCTGCCCGGAAGAATAATACCCCGCCTCGACGAGGTTGGAGAGGACTTCGTTGGCGCGTGCACGCGAGTTTGGCAAATTCACGTGTGGTGCATATTTGGTCGGGGCCTTGTACAAACCTGCCAACATGGCAGCTTCGGCAAGATTGATGTCACGCACCGACTTTCCAAAATAGAACTGGGAGGCCGCCTCAACTCCAAAGGCACCGCCCCCCATGTAAGCGCGATCGAGATAGAGTTTGAGGATTTCCAGCTTCGGCAGACGCGCCTCAAGCCACAAGGACAGATAAACTTCCTTGAGTTTCCGGGTAATCGAGCGCTCAGATGACAAGAACAGGTTCTTGGCCAGCTGCTGCGTGAGGGTCGAGCCACCCTGAACCACCGAGTTGGCCTTAATGTTTTCGACAAGAGCACGGAAGGTTCCAAAAAAATCGACACCAATATGTTCAAAGAATCGGCGATCCTCCGTCGCCAGTGTTGCCTTGATCATATGCTCGGGAATTTCTTCGAGCGGCACGGCGTTGTTGAGATTGATGCCGCGTTTACCGATTACGTTGCCGTCTTTGTCTTGGAAGGTCACGGAAAACTGGTCCATCGCGAGCCAGTTCTTTTCATCGATCTCTTGAAAAGCAGGCAATGCCAAAGCGTACATCAATACTGCGCCGCCGGCCCCCATGCTCAACGTTTCCGAGGCCAATTCGTTCGCGACTTTGCGCCACCCGGTCAACTTGAATTGCGCAAAAAAGCTTGAGGCCGCGTTGTAACGATCCTTGATGCCCCCCCAGGACGTCGAAAGCGTCGAATCAATCCAAGCATCGACGCCTAGCCAATTGATGAGGCGATCCCGGCCGCCTTGCCTGAAAAACCAGTCGCTCACGACGCTCTAGCCTTCTTCTGTCCGAAATCTTCAGAGCAGATATATTTAGGAGAGAAATCTTTAAGTTCGATAACTTTCAGCGCAATATCCCTAAGTTCGTTAACATCCGATACGATATCTCACCCCGTCAATTGGAGATCCTTTTGTGATTTTTCTTCAGATGAAACACCTTCAGAAAAGACAATTTCAAGCAAGATCACGTGAGATATTGTCGTTCCAACCCACCCCGGTTGGCGACATCCATGCAAATAGCATAAAAACTGTGGCCATTTACAGCATTGCCACCGCAGTTTTGCGATGAAGAGATTATCCGCCGAGGAACAAACCGCAACTCCCTTTTGGCGGTCTAAGTCGCTTGAGGACATGAGTAAGGCCGAATGGGAGTCGCTCTGCGATGGGTGTGGCCGGTGTTGTATGCTCAAGCTTGAGGATGAAGACACCGGCGTTGTCCACATGACACGCGTTTCCTGTCGCCTCCTCGACATTGGTCAGTGTCGGTGCACGCAATACTCCGACCGCCAAGAGATTGTCAGCGATTGTCTCAGCTTGACCCCCATAATGGCACGAACGCTGGAGTGGTTACCCGAAACGTGTGCGTATCGTGTCGTTGGTGAAGGACGGGAATTGGCCTGGTGGCATCCCTTGATATCTGGATCAACCGAGACGGTTCATGAAGCTGGTATCTCTGTTCGATACTGGGCGATACCTGAAACGCCAACCCGGTCAGACGCACTCTACCGCTATCTCATAATCGAAGACTAAATCCCCAAAGGCGACCGAGATTCCTGCAATCGCTGGTTCATTTCCACGCGCTTGAGTCAGTCTGCGCAACATGTGCGGGATCATCTTGATGACGTCTCTCAAACTCGAGAAAGTCGTAATATCCACAGCGCTCCTCGTTCGGAAAGGCGCGACAAATTTCGGGTCGCGCCTGATAGACCGTACACCGACGCGCCTCGGTATCGAAGAAACGACAGATCCTGCCAAAATGCTCATCCTTCTTTCGCTTCATGATCCGCTTATGTCCGTGGTCGGCCTTGGTGAATTTGGCGGCTGCCTGAGCGGGCGTAATGCCGTGGTGTCTGGCCAATCGGGCAACATCGCGTTTTGTCAGCTGAATGACCGGATACGAACAACAATAACCGGGACAGTTCAGGCAGTCGTAGGACACTGTGGATCCCCCCGCATTAACGCTGATGATGCATTGGACATGCCTCATGCGATATCTCTACGGTGCGGGCTGGCAGTGGCAAATGAGGCAAACGGAGGCAGCTCATGGCATTCTTTGACTTGGCAGGCAAGGTAGCAGTGGTGACGGGCGGAAACGGCGGAATTGGGCTTGGAATGGCTACTGGTCTGGCTAAGGCAGGTGCGACGATCGTGATTGCGGCGCGCAACATGGAGAAATCCGAGACTGCTGCCCGATCACTCAGAACCATTGGTTCCGCCGTGACAACACTATCTGTTGACGTCACCAGCCAACAATCTGTCGGCGAAATGGTCCAGTCTACCCTCGACGTTCATGGTCGCATTGATTGCCTTATCGCGAACGCAGGCATGAATACACGCAAGCCTCCTCAGGACTATGAGGCCCACGAGTGGCACACGATCATCGAGACTAATCTTACTGGTCCGTTTTACTGCGCGCAGGCCGTCTATCCGACTATGAAATCGCAAGGAGGCGGCAAAATCATCACCATCGGATCGATGGCTTCGATCTTTGGACTGCCATTTGCAGCGGCTTACGCGTCGACGAAAGGTGGCGTCGTACAGCTGACGCGGGTTTTAGCCACGGCATGGGCGCACGACAATATCCAGGTCAACTCCGTCCTGCCGGGATGGATAGACACGAATATGACTCGTAGTGCGCGTTCACAGCTCGATGGATTACACGAACGGGTCGAAACGCGAACGCCTGCTGGTCGCTGGGGCAACCCCAACGACTTTGCTGGGATCGCCGTATTCTTGGCCGGCCCAGGCTCTGATTTTGTGACGGGGACCGCAATCCCGGTCGACGGCGGATATTCCGTAATGGGCGGCTAGCAGTGCTGGTGAGCCGACCACGACGAGCACCACGCATCGAAACCGACCGTGAACATTCGTGCAAGCTGAGTTTTTTGCACAGTCTGCTTTTGGGGTCCGACGAGCCTTTCGCGTACTCGGATGCTGTCGCATAGCAAGAGCGTGCGCTCTTAGTGCACGATTATCATAAGTTCTGCGGTTGTTGTAAGTCGCGCCACTTACTCTTTCAGTTGCGCCCATCACTATTTTTGGGAATGTCTCATTCTTGACTGGAATGTCTCATTCTTGACTGGAATACGGTGCATGACCGCGACTTCACGCCCACTGAGGCGCAGTCCGTCGCCGTTGAAACACAATTGCGCCCTCGCTGCACCGGCCCCAGAGGCTGCCATGGAAAGTTGATTATCAGGGTTGAGTATCAGGCATGACTTTGTCCGCTATGGTCCCGATCGCATGCCTGGGCGCGTTGAGTTGGGGGATCTGAGGTATGACTGAAACGACGCTCACTGCTGTCAATGGTGAGACTCCTGTCAATCCGTATTCGCTCCTTGAAGCGGTCAACCGGTCCAGCGATACGGCGCACACGGCCTGGCTGATTTTCATCGGCATCATGGCTTACTTGATGATCGCGGTTGCTGGTGTAAGCCACCGTGACCTGCTGTTGGACAAGGCGGTTCAACTACCGATTCTGGGGGTTCCGATACCGCAAATACAGTTCTTTCAATTTTCTCCGATATTTCTTCTGCTGTTTCATCTCGGTCTGATCTCTCAACTCGTGTTGTTGGCTCGCAAGACGCTTGAATTTGACAACGCAGTCCGCCAACTAGAACCGACCCGAAGGCGCACCCACCCGCTCCGACTTGAGCTGCACAATTTCTTTTTTGTCCAAGGCATTGCCGGCCCCCAGCGCAGCGTAATAATGAGCCTCTTTCTGCATTCCATGTCGTGGCTTACGCTCGCAATTCTGCCTGTTGTACTGTTACTATTCATTCAGATTTCATTCCTGCCCTACCACAATGAAACGATCACTTGGACGCACCGGATTGCGCTCATGCTTGACATCGGCGTGCTGGTGCTTATCGGTGTTTTTCTGATGCGCGCTGAAACCAACTTCTTTCAGGCCTTCTGGCGCACAAGTATTTCGCATCCCCTGAGCTTTTTGATTACTATCGCGGTTCTTGCATTCGTTGCATTGTTCTCATTTGTCGTCGCGACAATACCCGGAGAAGCCCTTGATCGGACCGTTCGAAAACATCTAAAATTGGATGAAAAATTGCACTCGGCAGGTGTCACCGACCTGGCGTATATGCAAGGGTTCACGATACCTTTTCTCTGGGGAGCAACAGACGGTTCACTCTTTGGGTTCTTCCATCGCAATCTGATTGTGACCGACATGGATCTGGTCGTTGACAAAGACGTCGGCAAGGGCGAGCGGTCTTTGTCGCTTCGTGGCCGCGACCTGCGCTTTGCAAAGCTCGATCGAACGGATCTCCACCAAGCGGACATGACTGGGGCCAATCTCGATGGCGCAAGTCTTGTGGGTGCCGATCTATCTCGTGTGCGGCTTACCTGTCAGGACGAGACCGAGCTCTTGTTCGGTGATCGGCGTAACAAGGCAAATTGTGCAAGCGCGCGAGGCGCGAACTTTACCGGCGCCAGATTGAACGGGGCGCTTATGACAGGAATTGATATCAGCAGGGCTAAATTCGAAAATGCTGATCTGCGCGGATCCGTGATCAAGCTTGGCATACTGGTTGGCACGGATATGTGGAATGCCGACCTCCGCAAGGCCGATCTGACAGCAGGTATTCAGGCGCAAGGCGCTAACTTTCTGGTCGCCAAACTCGAGGGGGCAGATTTCAATGGCGGTCAACTTCAATTGGCAGACTTTTCGAATGCACAAATGCAAGGCGCTTCGTTTAATCATGCACACTTGCAGGGCGCAGTTCTGCGCGATGGCGCGCTCAACGGAGCGAGCCTGTCCCGCGCAAGGCTTCACGGCGCCGACATGACTGGCACTGACTTGTCGGGTACAGATATGCGTGGAGCGTTCCTGTGGATGACCGATTCACCTCAGTCTGGCAAACTCGACCTAGCCGATCTTAACGACGTCCAAGTGAGCCCGCTTGGTGAGATTGATCTAGAAACGTTGCAAACTGCAATCGACTCGATCGACGTGTCGGCAATTAAGAAACGAGTGGAAGAAACACTTTCCACACTCTTATCGTCGCCGGTGGGAAAGAGTTGGTCATCGTCACCCGCGGCGGCCATCTGGCAGGCTCATCTAACGCTCACAGCTCCGCAAAATAACCCTGAGTATGGAGCGCAATTGACCGACTATGTCACGGAGCTGGCTTGCAAGACCCGTTGGCGGGACGGCTCGGTCGCCCAAGGAATTGTGCGGCGGGCGCTGGATCCGCAATTCCGCGGCGACGCCCTCGTTGTGCATGAAAGGCTGAACCGACTTCAGTCCTGTGCAGCTGGCACCGGCGTCGACCCGGAACTTATGCAACGCTTGGCGTCTGCCGTTGACGCGCGACCGCCTCCGTCACCCTAGAATCAACACCACAACAGAACATTGCGAGAACAAAATTTGATCAAGATTGTCGTGGACAATCGACGTCGGCGTGACACCACCAGAGCTGCTTGCGCTACAAAACAGCGGTTCCCAACGACATTGCTGCTTGGGTTAGCCTAAAATGAAGCAGCTGCCGTGAACCGGTCAACGTGAGTCAGTCCAGGAGCATTGCCTCGGCGTTGTTGATTGTGTTGAAGATCGTTGAGAACGTTGGTGGTGAGAAGATGCGGTGGCAATGCTCGATGATGATGATAATGCTCGGCCGCTTTAGAACGTGACCAACACTGTTTGGCAATGATGGGGCGTATCGCCACAGCGATCCTGTATGACGGGCGAGCACAACGGGCGAGGCGCTGCTGCACGAAACTAGGAAAGGCTCGTACATGGCCGGATCTGTAAATAAAGTGATCCTCGTTGGCAATCTGGGCGCGGATCCAGAAATCCGTCGAACCCAAGACGGCCGTCCGATTGCAAATTTTAACGTTGCAACGTCGGAGACTTGGCGAGACAAGAGTTCTGGTGAGCGCCGGGAGAGAACGGAGTGGCATCGCGTCGTCATATTTAGTGAAGGCTTGTGTCGCATCGCCGAACAATATTTACGCAAGGGTTCGAAAGTCTATCTTGAAGGGCAGCTTCAAACACGCAAATGGCAGGATCAACAGGGCCAGGACCGCTATACGACCGAAGTTGTTCTCCAGGGTTTCAGCGCGACACTGACGATGCTTGATGGGCGAACAGGCGGCGGCGCGGGCATGTCGTCAGAAGGCGGTTCGGACTTTGACGGCGGCGGATATGATGAGCCTCGGCGCCAGGCACCTTCTGCCCCGGCTGGCAACTTCGACAAGCAATTGGATGATGAGATTCCGTTCTAGTGGTTAACGTCACCAACGGGTAATAGCCGTTTTGACGCCCCCCTCATGACCATGCGATTGCAACCGTCGTGATGCGCGGCCGCATTTACTGCAAACGTTGAGTGCCGGCCTACCGTCGAGTGGAATGCGCAAGTCACGAGATCGTCCACGTCATTTGCAGCCTCATAACCGGGCACATAGCAGGTCTCGTCATCGGTCGATTGAACCGATTTGAAGCCTGAGCTTCCATCGCGATACTGCGTGTGAATGCGGACCGAATCTGAAATCTGGCCTTGCGCGACGCGGCTCACGACGATATCAGCTTTTGCTGAAGACTGAAATTCGCCTCTGTGGAGAGGTGGGAGAGTGGTTTAATCCACCGCACTCGAAATGCGGCATACGGGCGACCGTATCGGGGGTTCGAATCCCCCCCTCTCCGCCAGCTTACCTTTCCACGACAATCTGAACCATACACCCGTGTTCGCTCGCGTCCGAATTTCTCATTAATATCAGATAGTT
>JBPCWA010000074.1:0-3578 GCA_051009975.1 Hyphomicrobiaceae bacterium | reverse complement strand
CCTCTGGGATGATGCCTCTGGGATGGTGCCGATGGGACGATGCCTCTGGTGGCATACCTGGTGCGTCATGAGTGGCAGGCGCACGAATGCGGCGACGGCACGGGGCCAATTGCAATTCCATCATTTTGGGGCGGCCACTGGATTGGCAACATTGGGGCCTTGGCAGCAAATACGTGAATACATGCAAAGGATTATTTGTCTCGACAAGCAATTCTCTTTCAATCACCAACTTCGGAATGCCTTTGCAACTCATAGGTTCCTTTCGTTGTAGAATTGCGATTCGCGCCGATCACAATTGCGAAGGGAAGTCGATGAAACTTCTAGATGAAGCTGAATTTGATCCTTCCTCCATGCTCACGATGGCTGACGTTATGGAAATCACAACTTGGGATTACGAGACTGTTCGCCAAAAAGTTGCGTCGTCCGAGTTTGCAAAACCGTACGCCAGCCGTTGTGGACGATGGTACTGGTCGAAAATCGCCGTCTTTGCGTGGACTGGCCATGCGAGCCTAATGGAGGATCGGTTCGATGAGAGCCGAGAGGCGTAAAATCCGCGAGCCGCCCAAGAAACTGTGCTCCAAGCTTGGGCGACTACTGCGCGCGCCAGTTAATTTGTGTCAAGCCTTGATTTCAATATGAAGCGGCAGTTTGGATCATCCCGTATTGGGGTGAATGTGTCGAAGTTTTTGAACTATGTGGACTATACTACGAACCGGGTGCACTTCGTTGGAGCGTTTTCATTAAACCCGATCCAAGTTCTTCGTCGGACAAAGGCATTGCTGAAGGTGATCTGAGTTTTCGGTGCCGATCTGGCGACGAGCGGCAGCGAGGTATCTGTCGGTTGCCATCGAGATTGACAATCCAACGAGAGCCTGCAAACTTCCAGCACACAAATCTCTTGTGCTGGATCTAGTGAACATTAAAACTGCCTGCATCATGGCATGGCGCCCGAAATACCTGCGTTTTTCTGGATTCCAAATGTCTTTGAAAGAATATCGGGTAAGTGCTTGGCCGGCTTTGATTTTATTGGCCTTCGTTGCAATTGCGCTGGTTGGCGGTGGATGGTCAGCGAGCGCCCATCTTTGGTATCCGAAATACTGCTGCAATGATCAAGATTGCTTCCGTGCATTATCCGTACGCCAACTTCCCGACGGTAGCTTAAGAATCAAATCGGGGCATGTCACAGTTATTGTTCCTAAGGGCTACCCCAGCCTGGCGTCACGTGACAACGACTTCCACGTTTGTGTTTATCGCGATATTCGCGGCCGCTACCAGCCACGCTGTGTCTTTTTTCCGGGCATTGGATGAATGACGAGTTGACCGATTCATCGTTCACGGCTGCTCATGAGACCTGAATTTGGAGGGAGAAGTTGCTATGCGCTGGCTTGAGGTGGCCTCTCTTGGTTCACCTTGGGCTGCCAGATGGCGGAGCAGGGTGAGCGCGGCGGCCGGGCTCACCCTCATTGGACACCGTCGCCCGTGACCGAATTTCGGGTGCAATGAGGCCGACAGGATGATACCAGTGCAACGATGTCTATCGATCCCGGCATTGCATATAGAGGTTCAGCTCTCCTAGTCGAGCGATACCAGGGCAGTGAGACCGGTGCATAGTGGTGTTGGCGAGACACTTACGATTGCGAGGGTTCAGGTGCATCGACGATGTTGGCGCTAAACTTGCATCGGATTGGCGCACATGGCACCCAAACCGAGAACGGTGAAGCGGCAAGGTTAGACATAGGGGCTGTCGAAGACTTGATGCCACGATCATCGCTCATATATATGCATCGAAGCTGGAGATTAGACTATGAGCACTGCACGCAAGATTCTCATCGTTGACGACGACGAGGACCTTCGCGAGCCTTTGCGCGAACAGTTGGCGCTACATGACGAATTCGACGTTATTAGTGCGGACTCAGCAGGCGCGGCGCAGGAGATGACCAAATCAGATCGTTATGATCTGATGATACTCGATGTGGGCTTGCCCGACATGGACGGTCGTGAAGCGTGCAAAATACTGCGCAAATCGGGGTTTAAGGCTCCAATCATCATGTTGACAGGGAATGACTCCGACGCTGACATGATCTTGGGACTTGATGCGGGCGCCAACGACTACGTGACGAAGCCGTTCAAATTTGCGGTCCTGTTAGCACGGATTCGCGCTCAATTGCGCCAACATGAGCAAAGCGAAGACGCCGTATTTACGCTCGGTCACTACACTTTCAAGCCTGCGTCAAAATTACTAGTCGATGAGGGAGGCAGTAAAGTACGGTTAACTGAAAAGGAGACGTCGATCCTGAAGTATCTCTATCGCGCAGGTGAGAAAGTCGTGACACGGGACGTGCTGTTACACGAGGTATGGGGATATAACGCCGGCGTGACGACCCATACGCTCGAGACGCACATCTATCGCCTGCGTCAGAAAATCGAGCGCGATCCCTCGAATGCCGAAATCTTGGTTACTGAAACCGGGGGCTATAAGCTCGTCCCCTAGCCACAAACCGGTAAGTGATTGAAAGAGGATGTGTGGTTGCATAAATCCTCATGGGGACCGACGGGGGACCGACCGGGGCACCGACTGGCGCTCGTTACAATTACACGGTGACGCATGGGGCACGCAGATCGATATGCTGTGGCCGACCAATCTTCCGCCACAATTGTAAGCGCTCGCCCACAGGAAATTAGTTTTGGCACTGGACGATGTTCAGCGAATCCGATGACGCTACGCGCAGCGTTGCCGTGCGATCAGTTTATGGTCAGTTCGCAGCGAAAAAACACTCGTGTTAGTCAGTTGACGTGGTCGCTGTGGTTGTGATCACCAAGGTTACCTTATGACCACTGGCTAGGGCGCTGGCGGCAATTTTTGAGGAGGATTGTGCGTCAATGACCTCAGCTGAAATCGAGCAAATCATTTACCAAACGACGCTGTTCAACGGTCTCCTACCGGAGCAGATCACCGAGATATCCAGCTCGGTCGAAAGTGTCGACTTTGACGCGGGCGAGGAGATCGCTACGGCTGGAGCAGTGACAGATCACGCCCTTGTTGTCGTTGAGGGACAACTCGCTTTTGATGAGGAGAGTCAACTCGCCCCGCCGCGCCTAGAGGCCGATGATCACTCTGGTTTCATGATTTCCGAGATGGCACTGTTTGCAAGTGATTTTTCGCATCATCAAACAATTCGGGCGGCGACACCTGTGAAAGCACTTCGGATGTATCGGTCTGATATGCTTGCGCACTTGCAAGATAATCGTGCCTTGACAGAGATGCTGATAGCAAAGATCGGCGTTCGCTTGAGAAGTATTTTTGAATCGATCCGCGAGATTCAAGCTGTGCTGGACGAGGAGCAAACGCCGCCGAACCGTGTTCCTACGCCGTCGATCACCACGCGTGTCGCCAATGCGGCCATGCAGAAGCAGGTTGCTTAACTTCGATCGAAAACTGCTATCGTTCATCGCTAGTTGTCGAAGCCGAGGGGGGCAGCAGGAGCAGACCCACGGGCGTTGTCGGAATTGGAAGTGCACGGCGCCCCATCGGCCTCGCTAAAAGCTTGAACCCTGTTCAAAATGGTGCGTCTGTAGTC
>JBPCWA010000073.1:0-4369 GCA_051009975.1 Hyphomicrobiaceae bacterium | reverse complement strand
CAGGAGAACCAACGCATTCGCGATGAGCAATGCAAAGTCATTGGAAAGTTCATCACGGACTTGCGTGGCCAGCGAGACCGTCAACCCGACATCCTGTTGATGGGTGACTTCAACATGATACCGGGTCAGGACATCAGTAATTTTCATCACCTAGGTGGAGACGATATCATGGACTTCGTATCGTCATGGGATCTCCAAGATCGGTACTCGCACATTTTACCATCAGGGCGTGAGAATCTGCTTGATGGGTTCGCAATCAGTCGTCGATTTAGCACCGAATATATCAGAGGTAGCCTGCGATTATTTCCCATGCATTGGAGCATGCGTATGGGCCAAGCGAAGTACAGAAAGGAAGTCTCTGACCATCTTCCGTTCATTGCCAGCTTTGACATCAGCCGCGACAGGGACTGATTTTCGCAATGCTGCAATCTCCGACTCGATCCGATGCGGACGAAACGACCTTAACGAAGTGAGTATTGCAAAAAAGCAGTTATGCAGTTTATGATTCAATCCAACGCCGTTTTAAAAGCATAAGTAGAGGAAACTGGAGAATGTTTGGCATCACTGTCACTTTGTTCGAGAGTTTGCTATACATGGTTACACTAACTGTCACCTGCGGCGCGGTTGCTTTTCTTCTATATTGGGGAGTCAAGAGCGGTGGTATAGCGAAGAGCAAAGGCCTGGCGCTCGGCCCCATCACAATGTCTTTTGAACTCACAGGTGGCATAGCAGGTTTCATTGTCATGCTAGTCATTTGGCTCTTGGCTCTTCCTCCATCGAAAATATTGCCTGAGGTGATGGTATATTCCGTCAAAGGAGACGTGGACCTCAGCCAATTCACCGATGACGAAAGGAGCAGATTAACTGAAGGGTTTTCATTTGCGGTGACACCCAGCGGGCGCTTGCTTCCGACCGGCAAGATTCACGGATTGTATCTGGTTGCAGCGAAAGACCCAGCTACAAAAAAATGGGAAATCCCATCGATTAAAATCTCGCCCAAAGGTCCACTTAGCGATCGTTTTTTCGCAATCGACTTAAGTGTGAACCGCCCGGATTTCTCTGGAGGGCAAAATACTTTGTCGATCGATGGAAGAACACTGCATACGACAGGCGAACTTGTATTCCCGGTGAAAACACTAGGATTAGCAGGTGGAGGCTAATTCATGGGTATCAAATTTACGCTGTTGAGCGGAACATTGCTTGCGTTGACGCCAATTGCGTCATCCTTAGCTGGCGACATTTCGGGTTGCGTTGTGTTCCACCAAAATAACCGTACTTGGCCCGCATCGCTTCATCCAGTGACTTTGAAATCAACATCAACATCAGGTCAATACAGAAATTATACAGGTCAAGACGGATGCTATTACTTTCGAGATATTGAAAATGGAAGTTTCAAGATCGAGACCCGGTCCTCCATAGATCAACAGAGCGCGGCGGTAGTGGTTTCGGGACCAGCAAAGCAGGAAGCTCCACTCATCAGATTGCGTTGGTAGATGCATCCCTGATTGTTTCGAAGGTGAGCTGGTTGTGCCACAGAACCCGAGCTGAAGATCCCGTTCGCTTCTAGTCGTTCGATTATGGACCAGAAACGTAGAATCCTGACCGTTGATCCGAGCTGCGATGAAGCGCCGTCGAGACTGGGCAGTGGGATACGCAATCAGCTGCTATTTTTCTGGCGACTGCCACACTCCTATACTATGGCGCACAAGTAATGTGGTGCCCTAACATATTGAGAAAATTTCACTTTTAGAACCGGAGCGCTATCAATCTCTCCACGCCGCCGGGCTGGCAATCGGTTCGGCCTTGGATCGCTGATTGGGCCACTTTTGCAACGTTGGCATCAGTTTAGTTCGAATTTCGGTGAGGAAGTCTGCGGATCTTTGCTGCAGAACTTGGTTGGCTCAATGAGAGTGTGATAGCGGTACATCCCCATCGGACGAAACCGGGCCTGCGCTGAAATGACAGACGACACAGCCGTTTATGACCTCTCGCCCGCAGGTCGACTTCTTGTGCTCTTCGCCGTCATCGGTGCAACGACGATCTATTCCTCCTCGGTTCTGATTTCCTCGGCTCTCTTGCCCAAACTTCAGGGGGCGATGGGGGCGACGCAGGACGAAGTCTCTTGGACAATGACGTTCAACATCGTCGCGACCGCCGTCGTGACCCCGATGACGGGCTGGCTCTCAGAACGCTTCGGACGGCGCAACACGATGGTTTGGGGCGCTGCATTATTTGGCATCTCTACCTTCTTCTGCGGCGCCTCTTCGAGCCTGGAGGAAATGATCTTCTGGCGCATTGTCCAGGGCGGGGCGGGCGCACCCTTGATTCCGCTCGGCCAGGCCGTGTTGCTTGATGCTTATCCGCGCGGCCAGCATAACTTCATCATGGCGATCTTTGGCATGGCCAATATGATTGGCCCATCGATAGGTCCGACGCTTGCCGGAGAGGTCTCGGATGCGTTCGGCTGGCGGTGGGCATTTTGGATGATCGTACCAGTCGCCGTTGTGACAGTTGTGCTCTGTCGGTTGGCGATTCCGACTCGTGCCAAACGCGAGTCGTCGCGACTAGACTGGAGCGGCTTCCTTACGCTCTCGATTGCAATCGCCGCAGTGCAGCTCATCTTCTCGCGCGGGCAACGTCTCGATTGGTTCGAGTCCACAGAGATCATTGCAGCGACTTTTCTTGCTGCGGTCGCATTTTACATGTTCCTTGTCCATAGCCTCACGTCGCCGCGGCCCTTCGTGCGTCTGTCGCTGTTCAACGATCGCAACTATGCGCTCGGCATGGTGATCGTCTTTATCTTCGGGATGCTCAATTTCGCGCCTGTGGTCCTTCTGCCGCCGCTTCTGCAGAATCACGCAGGGTATCCTGATACAGCGATCGGGGTGTTCATAGGTTGGCGCGGATTTGGCACTCTGATTGGCTTTTTCATCGCGATGGTAACGTCCCGGATCGATCCGCGCTTCATGATGATGATTGGTTTCTTGCTGCAGGGATATGGTGGCTATCAGATGATGCTGTTCGACCTCAACGTCGATGAATCACGTCTTGCCATATGGTCGATTGTCCAAGGCTCCGGTATCGGCGTGACTTGGGTACCCATGACGATCGTGACGTTTTATACTCTGCGGCCAGAGATGCGGGCCGAGGGAATGTCGATTTATCATCTGATGCGCAACTTCGGGTCGAGCCTATTTATCTCCATCGCCGTTGCGGAAATCGTGCGGGCGACAGCCTCCAATTATGCCCGTATGGCGGAGACTGTTTCGCCCTTCAATAAAATTTGGAACATGCCATGGGCATCGGGGGCTTGGTCGATCGATTCCATTGAGGGGCTCGCACAATTCTCGCGCGAGATTACTCGTCAGTCGGTTCTGCTTGGCAATGTCAATGCATTCTGGATGTTCGCCGTGGCAGCATTCGCCGCGATCCCGCTCTGCTTCCTCGCGCGCCTCCCAAAACCCGAGAACGATGATGGGTAAGCGTGTTGCTCACATCGGATTTGACCAATGCGAGCTACGGGTGCGGATAAGCGGTCGAGAGCCGTCCGTCAGACACTCACAGGAGAGCGTCAATACGGTCAATCTCAGCGGCATTCAGGGTGCACGAGTCGGCGGCTGCGTTCTCCTCGACCTGGGCCGCGGTTTTGGCGCCGGCAATGACCGACGTGACAGCCGGTCGACTAAGGAGCCATTGCGTCGCAATATGAGCTAGCGGCACATTTCGATCAGCCGCGATGGTCTTCAAGGCATCCACGATGTCGAGAGCTGCCGCATAGTTTTCAGCGTCGAACAAGCCACTGCGGAGGCGCCAGTCGCCCTCAGGCAGAACAAAGTCTCGCGTATAGCGCCCGCCCAATAGACCGAATGCGAGCGGCCCCCAAGGGATAAAACTGATGCTGTGCTCGACGCAGAGCGGCAAAATTTCATTTTCCACTTCGCGCTGGAGAAGGTTATAGCGCGACTGAAGCGCGTCGATCGGCCCAGCCTGAAGTGCGGCGCGCAGCTGATCTGGCTCAAAGTTGGAGACGCCGGCAGATCGGATCAGGCCGTCCTCCTTCATCTTCATGAGTGCGCCGAATGAGTCTTCGGGCGGTGTGCGCTCGTCGTAGCGATGGATGTAGTAGAGGTCGACGTAGTCCGTTCCCAACCGACGCAACGAATCTTCCAGTGCTGTGCGCAGATAGGCGGGGTCGTTGTTCACTCCGGTTCGCTCGCCATTTGCAAAGCTATTTCCACCCTTTGTGGCAATAAAGACCGTATCGCGTCGTCCGGCTATGGCCTCACCAACAAGTTCTTCGGAGCGTCCGAAACCGTAGATATCGGCGGTATCAATAAATGTAACGCCGAGGTCTGCGGCTCGCTGGACC
>JBPCWA010000072.1:0-2741 GCA_051009975.1 Hyphomicrobiaceae bacterium | reverse complement strand
CGTGATATGAGGGTGCGAGTCTGAATTTGCAAGGAAAAACGCCCGTCAAGCTGCAAAAAACTTCGAAAGCATGGCACTTGCCGTGCTATTGCGCCTGCCATCGCTGATTCGATCGCGGCGGTTATTGTTAACATAGTTGCATGGCTAGCTCTTCGACGGTAGTCTCAAGTTTGTGAGGCTCACTGCGCATGCACTGACGGTACCTTTCAGGGCAAATCTTCAGATCTCGTTGGCCTGCACTAGTTCTTGAATAATCCCTTGAGCATCGAGCGGGCATCGTTGCCTCCTTGCTCTGTGCCTTTGGCCCCGCCAAGCAACTGATTCAGGATTTGTTTGGCGTTCTTTCCCTTAAAAGATTTGCCGATTGCGTTGATGGTCTCAACCACCTTATCCGGTTCGCTCAGAATGCCACTGAGGTCGGGTGTGACCTTGGGATCATGCCACTTTCCTGTGATCCGCACCGGAACCTCCAAACCAGTAAGGTCTCGTTGTCCGCCTTGGCCGGCCAGGCTAGCGACCAGCTTTGGACGGAGAATCATGTCGAGGTGGCGTTTTCCAAGATTGGTATTTCCACTGCCGACCAACCGTATCAATGGACTGGTCATTGTCAGATCTTGCGTATTGGCGACGCCTCGATTTACAGCGAACGTGGCAGACAACTCAGAGAAGTCCGTTTTTTCTGTCGCAGTTTTGGAAAGATCACTAATCTGACCGGCTTGCAAACCGCGCAGAATCTGTGGGACGTTCCAACCGACTATGGCGCCATCGTTGAACACAAATGTGGCCTGTCCCGCCAAGCTTGAAACGATGTCTTTTTCGGTTGCGCCTTTACCGCCGAGGGTCAGAGTAAGTTTGCCCTTGCCCTCAATCATGTCGAGACCTGAGGCGTCGGCGAGTAGCGGCCGTGCCGAAACATCGCTAGCCGACAGGCTTATGCCAACGTGAATTTGGGACCCTTCGTTGCGGGCCGTGACCAGACTCCGTCCGCGACCGCCGTACAGTTGAATATCGTCGAACTCGGCACGAGCAACACCGTCAGCTAGTGTGGTCCGAATATTGGCCTGATCAATGTCAATACCGGCGATACGAATGCGGCTCACAGTGAGCTTGGCGTTGGCATCGATTGCGCGGAGTTGGGCACTGTCAATCGGCTCGGTGCCCCAGCCGTCACGCTTCGTATAGCCGCGGACCTCAGGACTGAAACGTCCGGCTCCCCTTTCCTCGCCAGACGTGCCACGCAACAATTCTTCTATCGATTGTGGTGAGCGAGAGGAAGGCCCTGTTTGCGAGAGACCAGGCTGGGGGGGGATTGGCTTGGCATTGGAAACGTGCCCGAGAAAACGGTCAATGTCGAAATCCATGACATTCAGATCGGCCGTTACTTTTGGTCGCTCCATCTGAAACGCAATTGCGATCTTGCCGCTGGCCTGGCCCTGACCCAATGCGATTTTCGCGCGCGACAGGACGACGGCACGAGACGATGCGTTCAAATCGCCACTGACATTCAGTTTCCCGATGGGCGCCCCGTGAGGCAGTTGGACACTGGCTAGCTGGACAAACTCTGAGAATGATGGAGCCACAATTTGCGTTGTGCCGCGCGCCGCAAAGCCATTTGCCAGCGTGATCTGACCTTCGAATGTTATCCGCCCTGACTTGTCCTGGAGCGTGAGTGTTGTGCCAGCAGGTTTATTAAGGAGCAATGATCGCAACGTCGTCAATCGACCAGAAACGTCAAGCCGCCGGGAATTCCAGTCCAGCGAACCGTCAATTTGAATCGGATCGGTGATTTGTTGGCCGGCAAGGGACACGTTGACGTCGTCCAGACGCGATATTTTTCCGCTGCGCTCGTCTGAGTAGCGAACCTGACCATCGAAAATTCGAACGGTCCGCAATTCTAGCCCCTTAAGACCGCCCAAGCCCAGTTCGCCAGAATTGGAGTCAGTCACCGTTTGATCGCTCAGATCTGATTCGGCATCACTGATTTGATGAGATGTGCGGGCATATCTTGTGCGCCCAACCTGCTCGGCAACCTGCCAATTTGAGCGCCCATTTTGATCGACGCGCAAGTTGATCATCGGGCGCACGAGAGTGAGATCTTCCAAAATAACCTTTCGCCGGACAAGCGGTAGAAAGGCGACGCTCACGCGGATACCCTCGGCTTGAATGACTGGTCCACCGTCCATCCCTGGCGGCGAAGACACTGCAATATTCGGCAATGAAACGGCAACGCTCGGATAGAAAGACAACGTCGGCGCTCCGCCGATGGTAAGCTCACGTCCGGTATTCGCTTTGACTTGGCGTGCCAATTCTGTGCGCACGAGTTCCGCAGGATTAATAACAAATAATACGCCACCGATCCCGGCGCCAAGAATGACGGCAATTGTGAGGATCCAAAATCCGAAGCGTCTGAGACGTGAGCGCCGCTTGATCGGTGGTGGTTGACGCCGGCGGCGCGGGCGCTGTGCCGGAGAGTCCGCCGCCTGGGGTGGACGTCGGCGCGATCCACCTGTTCGGGCCTCGAATTGGGGCTCGGTATGGTCAGGTGTAGGTCGGATTGTCCTGAAGTCTGTCGGTGTACGTGTCGTCATGGGATCCTATGCCGGGCGACAGGTGTGTCGAGGAGACAAACTCGAATAATTTGAATCGATGGGCCGCGTCCGAAGATTCGATCTGTTATTACTTCCCAATTATGCCATCGTGGGGCGGAAATCTGTCGAATGTTAGTAGTTTTCCACGGGATG
>JBPCWA010000071.1:0-18120 GCA_051009975.1 Hyphomicrobiaceae bacterium | reverse complement strand
TAACCGATGCGTGCGGCATCTGCGGCACGCGCAGTGTCGAGCTCACCGTTTGGCGACGCCAGCCCAGTGAGACCTATGGGCGAAGCCAGCAACGGAAACGCAAATTCTTGCCCGAAAATCTGAACATCCAACTTGCGGTTCGCCACATTGACCAGTACCCGCGGCCGGAGAGTCAAAGCAGTCATGTCTTGGCAGTTGGCCGCTAGTGTCGACTCATCTTGGGCACCACCATCAATGAAATCAAAAACAACACGTGGCAGGCGTCGCCTCGCAAGTGCTCTAAGATCCGATATATTGACGGGTGGGGGCATTTGCGGTCTCACATTTATGCTGACCGCCTGTCAAAGTTCTCAGCGGCCCATATCCAATACTTGTATTGAGCTTACTGTAAGCCATTTCATCAATTTAAAGCTTTTATCCTAGGTTGGGTGCCGATCCTCCTGCACCAACGAGCTCAAATGACCCGTCGTGCATCTCAATTCGCAATCCCTACTTCGGCAAATGACGCAAGGGACGGCTACGAGGTGTCCTCATGTAGAGCCAAGGTACATTTGCCTGTCTTTCGCCGCATTCACAACGATACGCTCCGGCCATGACACCGGTGTCCTCGCTATATCTCATTGTTGAGCCGGGCCCTACCATTGAGAACTGCCTATCGACAATCCTCAGCTCTGGTACTATTCCGGCTATACTCATTAGTAACGCTGCGGAAGATTTCGAGGCAAGTGACTCTATTGGCTCGATTGTCAACATCGCCCATCAGGCGGGAGCCGTGGCCCTTGTCCAGGGCGATGCCAAGCTTGCGCTCGAGCATAATGCAGACGGGATCCATCTCCAAGAGCAGGAAAATGTGCTCGCCGCCTATCATCTGGCTCGGGACTTTCTAGGTCAAGATTCGGTCATTGGGGCCAGCGTCAGCGAGTCTCGCCATAGCGCAATGCTACTTGGGGAAGCCGGCGTTGATTACGTGTGTTTTGGCATTCCGGAAAGTCAGCACGATCAAAAACGGGCCAAGTGTCAACGCAATCGCCTCATAAGTTGGTGGGGAGAGCTATTCGAGGTGCCGAGCGTGGCCTTCGACGTCGAAACGCCAGATGAAGCCAAAGAATTGGCTCGAGCGGGAGCCGATTTTATAGAATGCCGGCTGAAGAGTGATTCGGATTTGGATGACGTCGTTGCACAAATTAAAAGTTTTTCGACCGCGCTTCGGCTGGCCACTTCAGAGGGCAGATAATTTATGAAAACCCGCCAGCAATTTGTTCTCGCGCAATTCGTGAGTATCCTCCTACTTGGGGCGACGGCCTCGGCACAGGACGGGACAAGCTCTTGGGTAAAGCGCACCAAAGCACCTCATAAATCCGAAGCGCCACCACTCAGTCCACGGGACGCAGCAACAGAAACACCATTGCGGCTGAAAGGAACTCTTCAACCGCGCAATCTAACAACGCGGCGAACGCCGTTGGGCAAATTACTCGTGACGCCTAGCGGCGAAGATGCAGCGTATATTGCGTTTGATCAGGGCCAATATTTAACCGCTCTGAGGCTTGCAAAAGCACGGGCGAAGAAGGCTGATCCGCAGGCACACACGCTCATTGGTCGGTTGCATGCTGAGGGACTGGGCGTCGCAAAAAACACGCTCGCGGCAGCACAATGGTATCGGCGAGGCGCTGAGCTGGGCGATATCGAGGCCATGTTTGCTTTGGGGCTCATTCTCGTTGGCAGCGACGAAGTCAAAAGGGACCCTCAGGGTGCCGGTCAAATGTTTGAGCGGGCAGCGCGCAAAGGCCACCCCTACGCTCATTACAATTTAGCTTTGCTTTTCTTGTCCGGGAATGGGAAACCGGAGAATCCTTATCGGGCTGCGCAGCATTTGGAGTACGCCGCTCGAAAGGGCATAGCATCGGCTCAGTATGATCTCGCTGCATTGTATGAAAAGGGTGTCGGCGTTGATGTGGACGCTTATAAGTCAGCTTTTTGGTTGCGGAAGGCAGCCGAGAACGGATTGCCAGCAGGACAGTTTGAATATGCCATGGTCTTACTCCGTGGGTACGGCTTTAACGCGGACCGACCTCGGGCGCTCGATTTCTTACGTGCAGCTGCTAACAATGGTCTCGCCAGCGCACAAAACCGATTGGCATATGTCTATGCTGATGGAATTGTCGGAACCCAGCCGAATCCTAAGCTAGCAGCTAAGTGGCGAATGATCGCAAGGGCGAGTGGTTTGACCGATTCCGTCCTTGATGAGCGAATAACATCTATGCCGGATCAAATCTTAGCTGAGGCACGAAAAGAAGCTGACGCATTTGCCGCAGGACTACGTGGCGGTACGGCAGTGAGTCGTACTCAGTAGGCTGGTTGCTACATTGCGCCGACTATTGTCGAGCAGCTATAAGTGTCGCTGAGAAGTCTAGTCACTGTTTTGGCTGCTTCCCTTCTTCCTAGTCTGGGCTGGTGGTCTGCGGATCTCGGTGCAAGATTCTTCTCAATCCTCTGCTGGTGCGGAACTGGCCAATGCGCTCGAGGTATGTCAGTGATGGAAAGCAGCAATATGCGCAAACGGAGTTACCATGCCAGCGTCCGCGCTCATGAATGTCATGACTGGTGCTGCCCGCAAAGCGGGTCGGTCTCTTTCGCGAGACTTCGGCGAGGTCGAACGCCTCCAGGTCTCGATAAAGGGGCCGGCCAACTTTGTTTCAGCTGCCGATCACCGCGCTGAGGACATACTTTATCGCGAGCTTTCGCGGGCGCGTCCCGACTACACATTTCTCATGGAAGAGCGCGGGAGCATTGATGGCGCCGACAAGTCTCATCGCTGGATAGTAGATCCACTCGACGGGACAACAAATTTTCTGCACGGATTACCGCTGTTTTGCATTGCTATTGGCCTTGAGCGGGAAGGTCATCTCGTTGCGGGCTTGATCTACTTGCCGGTCTTGGACGAACTTTATACCGCCGAGCGCGGCAAGGGGGCGTTTCTCAACGATCGGAGAATTCGAGTGTCCGCGCGGAGAACTCTCAACGAGGCCGTAGTTGCTACCTCAATTCCGCATCGAGGTCGTACGGGACACGCCCGGTTTCGACGCGAAATGGAGATGCTTTCGGCCGAAACGACAGGCATTCGCCGTTCCGGGGCAGCTGCTGTCGACCTCGCATGGACGGCGGCGGGGCGATACGATGCCTACTGGGAACATGATGTTCAGCCGTGGGATATTGCCGCTGGCATTGTAATTCTGCGGGAGGCAGGTGGCATCGCAACGGATATTGATGGTCAAGGCAACATGTTGTCCACTGGTTCGATCGTGGCTGGGGTCCCTTCGATTCAACGCGCGCTACTAAACAAGCTGGCTAACATAGATGCCTCAAAACGTTGAAAATTAGAATGATGGGGCCCAAAAGCATGTTGTTGCCCGTTTTAAGTGCGAGTTAGTTTGGTTATTGTCCGGCCGGAAGCTGGGCGGAGATGGAGCGCATGGCGAGACGAAAACGAACCGACCCCCCTCAACCTCCACTTACGCGCACGCTGTCGACGCCGGGTGTCTACCTGATGCGCATGCTCATCTTTCTGTTGCTGGTTGGCCTGATCGCCGCGATCCTCTTTCCACAATTCTACACGGCCTTTCAGGCGAATCCTGGTTTGAATGGTCTGATCATATTCGTTCTTTTCGTCGGCATCGGTTATGCCTTCTGGCAGGTGGTTCGTCTCAATCCCGAGATTCGTTGGGTTAATGCATTCCGTATAGCGGACCCGGGTTTGGCCATTTCGCATCGTCCTGTGCTGCTGTCGCCAATGGCGACGATGCTTCGAGATCGAACTGGAGCACTCTCGCTGTCGACAGTTTCGATGCGATCTATTATGGACAGCATCGGTTCCCGCCTTGATGAAGCGCGAGACACAGGCCGCTATCTCATCGGGCTGCTAGTTTTCCTAGGCTTGCTAGGAACGTTTTATGGTCTGCTCGATACTATTCAATCGGTGGGCCAGACAATTTCTGCTCTTGATACTAAGGCTACGGACAGCGTCAGTTTATTCGACGAGTTGAAGAGTGGTTTAGCTGCACCGTTGCGCGGTATGGGTACCGCGTTCGCCTCGTCGCTATTCGGACTTTCCGGTTCACTGGTCATTGGGTTCCTCGAATTGCAGGCGAGCCAAGCACACAATCGCTTCTACAACGAACTGGAAGAATGGCTATCAGGCATTACCGAATTGACCCCAGCGGACGCCGGATCGGGGAGTTCCGATCACGTTAACAGACAACTCTATGGAGCCATGTTTGAAATTCAGCGTTCGTTGTCCGAGTTGGCTGACCGCCTGCAGTCCACCGACAGCCAACCAAATGACCAAGGTGTTCAAGACTTAGCCAACGGCGTCAATCAACTCGTTGCCCAAATGCGCAAGGAACAGGAGATCGTTCGGCAATGGGCGGATGAGCAATCCAATCAACAACATGAGGTCATGGGAGTGATCCGAGATCTCGTATCCGATGCCGGGAATAGGAGGTAACTTCTATGGCGCGGACACGAGGCGGTCGTCGCGGTAGCGACCACGGTGAGTTCTGGCCTGGCTACGTCGATGTCTTGTCGACGCTACTGCTCGTGTTCACTTTTTTGCTGTCGATATTCATGTTGGCTCAGTACTTCGTAAGCCAAGAATCGAGTGATAAGGACACGGTTCTGCGGCGCCTAAATCAACAAATCGCAGAATTGACCAGCCTGCTGTCGTTAGAAAAAGGAAATACAAAATCCGCTCTGGATGAATTGGCGGCTATGCGAGCAACGCTGGGTGACTTGCAAAATGAAAACACGAGGCTTCTGAGTCAAACGGCAACTGGAGAGGATCGGGCAGCGGCGGCCGTTGCCAGTCTCGCAGCCTTACAATCGGATCTGAGTAAGCAAACAGAAGTTTCCGATGAAGCGCTAGCGAAGGTTGATCTATTGAACCAGCAGCTACTGGCACTTCGTCGACAAATTGCAGCTCTCAACGCCGCACTTGAGGCGTCAGAAAAACGGGATCAAGCCTCCCAAGCCCAAATCAAGAACCTGGGAAATCGACTGAACGCGGCACTTGCACGACAGGTGCAAGAGTTGAAACGATATCGGTCGGATTTTTTTGGTCGCCTGCGTGAGCTGCTGAAAGGTCGTCGTGACATTCGTGTTGCTGGCGACCGATTCATTTTTCAATCGGAGGTCCTCTTTCCATCTGGCCAGGCGTTGATGTCAGTCCAGGGCTTGGCCGCCATGGATGAACTCGCGCGCGCTATCATTGAGCTCTCTCGTACAATACCTGAAGAGATTGATTGGGCCCTGCAGGTCGACGGTCACACCGATATCAGGCCGATTAATAGTCCTGAGTTTCCATCCAACTGGGAATTGTCGACAGCCCGCGCCATATCCGTGGTGCGCTATTTGATCTCACGCGGTGTTCCACCTGGACGACTTGTAGCTGCCGGTTATGGAGAGTTCCAACCACTTGATGGTGGAACCTCGGAAGAAGCCCTGAGACGAAATCGCCGTATAGAACTCAAACTGACGAACCGATAGCATGCTTGGGGCTGTGGCAGAGGTCTTAATGTGGCAGCACGCATTGCCAGTGGGATCGGGTGTTTCACACACAGAATGCGTTGCGTAGTTGCCATGTCTAGGTTGGAGATGTGGATAACTATTCGGTCGTGGTAAGTTCCATCACGCTCTCGCGCCGACCACGAACTATGTCTCTGGCCTCCTTCAGCGCTTGTATTGTTGCGCGTTCACCCACAGCGTTTTCGCTTAAATGTCTGCGAAATGCGCGGGCACGGGGCTGTCCATGAAAGAGGCCAAGGATGTGACGGGTAACATTGTTGAGCCGTCCTCCACGCGCGATATGGCTTGCTGCATAGTAAATTAGCTCTGACATTATCGCGTCGCGCGAAACAGGACGAGTGAGATCTTCGAAGATCTCCTGATCAACCCCGGCCAAGAGGTACGGGGTCTGATATGCAGCGCGACCCAGCATCACCCCATCAACTTCGGACAAGTGGATCTGTGCTTCAGCCAGTGAATGTATTCCACCGTTTGTAACAATTGTCAGGTGTGGAAATTCTCGTTTGAGCCGGTAAACCCGGTGATGATTGAGGGGCGGTATCGTGCGATTGGCCTTGGGGCTTAGGCCAGCGAGCCAAGCCTTTCTCGCATGGACGATAAATGTCTGACAACCCGCCTGAGCGACAGTTCGCACGAAATCTCTTAGATCGGTCTCGCAATCTTGTTGGTCGATGCCGATCCGGCATTTCACAGTCACGGGTATCGATACGACGGCTGCCATCGCTGCTACGCATTCACCGACCCGCTGGGGCTCAGCCATAAGGCAGGCACCGAACCGACCGCCTCTGACTCGGTCTGAAGGACACCCGACGTTAAGGTTGATTTCGCAGAAACCGTACTCCTGACCAACCAATGCGGCCTGGGCCAGATGGGCGGGTTCGTTTCCACCGAGCTGCAGCGCCACGGGATGTTCTGCAGCAGAAAAACTCAGAAGTCGTTGGCGGTCGCCGTTTAGGATGGCTGGCGTTGTGATCATTTCGGTATAGAGGCGTGCCCGCCTGGACAACAACCGATGAAAATAGCGACAGTGCCGATCGGTCCAACCCATCATCGGCGCGACGCAGAATTTATGCTGTTGACTTTGTGTATGCATGCAAAAATTGCAATGTCTGTTCGCGCTCGATCTCGCCTTTCCTCCCGCATAGCAACTCGGTGTGCGGACCACTCGGGTGTCTCTGCTGCATTTGCTCGTGACGCGAAATAAGTGCGACGGCCTTTCGATGTCTCGCTATGTTCTGCCCTGTCTTACTCAAGCTCGTCTGATTTGGATAGCATCTCGGGCCAGATTTCGCGGCACTGCAGTCCCTTGCGATCATGATCCCATGCCACCGTCGATTCGAAAATCTATCGTATTGCTTAGCGCGAGAGCGGTCTCGTAATCCGTAATTCATTTTCTGGCAATAGCTTGTAGCAACGGCTACTGGCGATGGTGCGGCCGAGGATGCCTCCCAATGGCCATCTCAGAAGGTGGCGTTGGCCGCTTCGCATAAGCAACATCATGCGCAGGCGAGCTTCCAACGAATTCTCGCTCCACCGTGGATTTCTCCGACACCACGTCGGATTTTCATGACTTGCACAGGCAAGTTAATTAATTCTGGTAGTTGTTCTCATGTCGCCAATATCGGAAAGGGCAAGAGGTCACGATGATCAATCGGCGGGAACTTCTTATGGCTTTGACAGCTGGTGCCGCCATTCCATATGCCGGTGTGTCCGTGCACTCTAAAGAGCTGCTGAGACTCCCGACCTGGCGCTATGGCACGTCGTCTAGTGCACGCGATACAGTCCTTATGTTTCGCGGCAACGGTTCGCATACGTTTTATGGAACGGGGCCCGTTCCTGACACGCAACCATCGATACGATGGCGATTTAGAACGTCCACCATTCGCAATACGGTGCGCGGCAAACGCATGATATGGGCCGGAACAGGCTGGACGGGGACAGCGATTAAATTGGGTGACTACGTTTTCTTTGGTTCGGTTGGTGGTCGCGTCTATGCCCTGGATGAGGCCACGGGTCGATTGATGTGGCAGTTGCGGGGCGGCGGAATGTTCAAGAGTTCGCTGTGCGCGTATCAGAACCGGCTTTATATCGGAAATACTGACAACTTACTGCGTTGCATTGATGCGGTTAGTGGGCGAACGCTCTGGACAACCAATACGGGTAAGGATTTGGATTCCTCGCCTTGCGTGGTCGACGACCGGCTCTACGTCGCTGGAGAGAGCGGTTACTTGCATTGCTTATCTCCTCAAACGGGGCGGCGAGTTTGGCGGCGTTTTGTTGGCGGTACCGGTCCAGGTTCTGTTCTCGGATCAAACGGGTCAGAAACCTCGCCAGCTGTTGCTGATGGACAGGTGTTTACGGCGACTTATGACGGCGTCCTTTTTTGTGTCGATGCCAAATCCGGTGAGGTGAATTGGAAGGCGGATACGGGAGATGATACGGATGCCTCTCCTGTCATCTACGACGAATTCGTCTACGCATGTGCTGAGGAACGAGCCCCATTTGTTTACTGCTTTTCGCGCGAAACGGGCCAAGAGGTTTGGCGTTATGGTCGTAAAGCACGAGGCTTTTATTCGACGCCCGCTATTGCCAATGATCGGTTGTGGGTAGGCGCCGAGGACGGAAAGCTTCATTGTATTGATGCCCGCTCCGGCGCAGCAGTTTGGACATTTCAAACAGGTGCAGGTGTTTGGTCATCGCCCTGTAGTGTCGACGACAAAATCGTTTTCGGTTCGCGGGACGGTCGTCTCTATTGTCTCGATGCGAACACCGGCGAAAGATTGTGGGATTTGAGGCTTGATGGTCGAATAATATCGAGTCCGTGCGTAGTGGGCGGCAAAATCTATATCGGAACAGCGACTGGATACTTTTATTGCATCGGGGTCTGACTGCGCTCTAGCATTTGCGATCAATGCGCGCCGCGCCTATGCGGGCTCAATTTGGGAGGCGTTCTCAAAACACGCAAAGGCCCGGCGCATGATCGGAAAGTTCCCGCGTTCTTCGAATCCAAGAATGAGCACCAGGTCGCCGGGGCGGACGGTATTTCGTAGGGCAGCCAAGCCAGACTGATAGTCCCGCACGACATCGATTGATTCTTCAGCTACGCCGCGCGCGTGCAGGGCGGCACACAATAGGTGCCCGACTTCGCCCGGCTGCCGGTCCCTCAAATATTGCGGATTGTCGCAACATACGAAATGATCGCATAGTTGTGAGAAGGGCGCCGCCAGTTCTGAGTAGTGCCAATCGGGACGATTGCCGACTGCGGTAAGCAGGCACACAATGCGACCGTCGTGGCGAATAGCCTTCAAGCTGGAGCATAACGCCTCGGCAGCGACTGGATTGTCCGCGATGTCCACAATCACGCGAAACGGATAGTCATCAACGACAGCGAACCGACCTTGCGATACCTCGCTGTTATTCTGGAATGACTCTAGGCCACGGGCAATGACGGAATGCGCGATCCCGATGCCATCTGCAAGTGCGGTAGCAGCCAATGCATTAGACAGGTTGTGACGAATGCGGCCGCCCCAGGCGAACGCAAGTTTCCGGGTTGGCAGTATTGGCAGGCAGTGTTCATTTTCTCGAACCACAATAGTCGAGTCTGGGTCCTCGGTTACGCAGACAACACGCGCGCCTCGCGTCAAGTGTTGTTGTAAGCTTTTGGAATCAGCAGTGAGCGAATACAAGGTCGTCTTGAAAGCTGGATATTCGTCTGCCAACTTTAGACACAGCGGATCGTCGGCATTGAGTATAACGCGCTGTTGTGCAGCATCCACAACTTGCCTTTTGACGCTGGCCATCTGCTCAACGGTCTCAATTCCATCTATTCCGATCTGTTCTCGGCCGACGTTGAGCAACGCACCAACCGTGCAACGGTCAACGTAAAGGCCTCCATCAATTATGCCCCCCCGCGCCGTTTCGATGACAGCAGCTGTGACCGATGGGTCGTTCAATATGCGACCGGTCGAGGTATAGCCTGCCGAATCGTCCGCCTTTATCAATTGCGTTCCGATTACAATTCCGTCGGTCGTTGCGACCCCTACACGGTGTCCGGACTCTCGTAGAATGTGAGCGAGTGCATTGGTTGTGCTAGTCTTGCCTTTTGTACCGGTTATCAGCGCGACTAGGTGGTTGCGGAATTTGCGACGCCGGACAGGCAATAAGAAAATGCGTCGAAAGAGGCGTTTCTGAAATCGGCGGCGCGCTTTGCGTCTAGAACGCGCTTCAGGTGACTTGATAAACCGATAGAGCGCATTCGGAAGCTTTTCTTCCTTGTTCGTCACACGATCCCCCCACTCTCGATCATCAATCCTTAGTCACCAACAGTCACCAACAGCCAATCATGACTGATCGGTACACACGTTCGTACATCGGTACTCAGGTGGTCCATCCGTACACTGCCGGATCCTGCTAGCAAGCTTGCGCTGATGCCGTGAAGTGGCTGCCGCAGCGCTTGGTGGTGTTCGGCTATACTAGAGTTTTGTGGCGTAAGTAATCTGCAACTGATGCCATGTTGTGGATGACGAGGATTTGCGAAACAAAAGAGGAGCTGGCCGCAACTGAGAGAGTGCTCGCCATAAAAAGGCGCTAATGCTGGCGTGGCATAGCTCTTCTCGTGACTTGCGCAATTCGGGGGGAGCCGCGTGCCAATATCCAGTTATTTGCAAGGCTTGGGAGATATACCCAGAAAGATGCATCGCGATGTGCGGAGTTGGCAGACGCGGCGCCATCGCAATCGTAGCAGTGCGACGTTCATAGCCATCACCGGGAGTTCGGGCAAGTCGACGTGCGGTCAACTGCTATCGCACCTCTTGGTTGGTCACGGTGAAGTCGAGAGCCAGCTGTTTGCTAATACTTACAGCCCGATCGCGCGAAAGATACGTCGGCTGAAATCTTCCACAGAATATGTTGTTGTCGAGGCAGGTATTGGATTTCGTGGTCGGATGCAACGAATGGCGCGCGTTATCCAACCAGACGTCGCCATTGTGACAATGGTTGGTATTGAGCACTACCGCGCATTTCGTTCACGAGAAGTGGTTGCAACAGAAAAAGGGGGGCTCGTAGAAGCTATTCGCCCCTCAGGCCTTGCAGTGCTGAACGCGGATGACGAATTCGTTTTGGGGATGGCGGCGCGTACCAGTGAGCGCATTGTAACATTCGGAAAAAACCCAGAGGCGGATTATCGGGTTATCTCCGCTATGGCTGCCTACCCCAAGTGTCTGGAATTGGACATCGATTGCCGCGGCACACGGTGTCATTTCGATACCCCTTTTGTCGGGGCGCACTTGTGGTTGCCCTGTGTGGCTGCGATAACCGCGGCCCTCGAGCTTGGCGTCACTGTGAAACATATCCAAGAACGTCTCACAGACTTCGTAGGTCCACCATTCCGGTTCCAACCGTACCCAACTTCCGGACCTACATTTATCCTAGATACGGCGAAAGCTCCTTACGGGACGCTTGAATTGGCCTTTTCTGCATTTGCTGCGGCGAGTTATGCACACAAGCGGATTGTTCTTGGAAACATCGCAGACTTTGCAGGATCCGATCGACCGAAGTATAGAGATGCCTACCGCGCCGCCCGCGCGATCTCAGATCAGGTCATCATCGTCGACCGCAATTTGCATCGATACGACGATATCAAAGAAGACTTGGAGAGCGGCAAGCTGATTGAGTTGGAGACGGCCGAGGCCGTAGACAAGTTCATCCGTGACACTTACCGCAAAGATGAACTCATTCTGGTAAAGAGCTCTAAAAACTTGCATCTGGAACGCGTTGCTCTTTCTTGGACCAATAACGTTCAATGTTGGGAATCAAAGTGTCGCGTCGATCGCAACTGTTTAGAGTGCGGGCTCTATGAGTTTCCATTTGGTGAACACGAGTCTTTGCGGCAAGAAGCGGACGTGAGAAAATTGTCCCCTGGCGACATCGCCCGTTCGGATGTTCGATGAGCCTCTGGCAATTTGATAGTCGGTAATACCGTCGCTCCCATCCTCAATATTCATTGCAGGGATTGAGGATGGCGTGATGCCAAATTCCCTTTTAGTTTACAGACGCACGCTACGCACACGTAAAAAATATGGATAATAGGTCATCGAATATTGGACACGAGCACGAGTGGCCAAGCAATCATTGGTTCGGACTCGCAAGTGCGAGTCCAGCGAGTGGGATTAATGCCGCCGAACATTTGCCTCAGTATTTCAGAGCTTTGTTTCGGTGCGATCAATTGTTCTATTGCGGGGCTTCAACAGGGTCAGTCCCTGCCTTTGCTTTCGTTCCCGTTCCACTTGCTTATGTGTGTCGAACGGATAGCGATTAAAACTGCATCTCAGACAGTCGACACCGCGTCCACACTTGGGCTCCCAGCAATTGATATCTATTTCCCAACTTAACGCAATGCGTTCCAGATGTAGGTTGCCTGAGCCTTTGAGTAAGATAATTTCGTCTTTGCGAAAGGTTTCGCGAATGAATTGATTAACTTGTTCAGGCGTTTCAAACTCGATTAATTTCCCAGACGCGAGATCCGCAACAACATCTTCATAGCGATGCAAATGTCGATCAACTACGATGACTTGATCGGCGACTGCGCGCGCAGCGCGATATGCGTCGCGATATTTCGTCTTGCTCGTTCCCGAGTAATCGGAAAGGGGGCCTAATACGATGCGTTTGTGCGGAAAGTTGCAATCTTCAAACGCTGAGAACGCCAGTGCCAAGGTACCGACAGGCGCCTTTATTGTATCGAGAATGAAGGTGGGCCCCGAGGTTGCCAGCGGCTGAAACCGAAATTTTGATCCTTCGAATTTTGAAACCTGCTTCTGGATGATGTCTATCGGGACCCCCAGTTCCATGGCAACTGCAATGGCTGCCACGCAGGAGAGCCAAAATTGATCACCGGCAAAACGGGTTTGAAACGTTCGCTCGGTTCCGCGACAATTGATTACGAGCAGGAGGCAATCAGGGTAAGCTGCTGAGGCGGAAACGACACGGTAGTCTGCCTCAGCCTCTCGGCCAAATGTGACAATGCGGGCCGTGGTACGCTCGGCCATCGACATGACATAGGGATCGTCAGCATTGAGAATTGCCAATCCGTCGGGGCGTATTGCTTCAACGAGCGCCCCTTTTTCAAGAGCGATGGCCTCTTTATTGCGGAAAAAATGGTAGTGCTCGAGGCCGACCATGGTCACGACAGCGACGGTCGGCTGGATGAGACGCGCCATGGGCTCCATTTGCCCTTTTTGTCCGACTCCCGCCTCAAAAACAGCGAAGGCCGCATCCTGAGGGCAGCGGCGAATTTTTTTGCTAATGGCCGTGACTGTATTGTCTTTGATTTGACTTATTACTGGGCCGTGCGCCTCCAGAATGCCCGTTAGCAGCTCAGCGCATGTCGTCTTTCCCGAACTTCCTGTAACGCCTATAAACGTTGCCTTATTGCGCCGGCGGCTCCATCTGTTGCGCCAGTCGGTTAGGCGGTCGCGAATTCTTTGATGACTGTTCATAGTCCCCCAACCCCAGCCGCTGCAGCTTGCGGATTCGACAGCGATCCTATCGCCAGGCGAATGCGACGTCGATGGATGATGCGAAAAAGCATCTACTGTCCCCAGGTTCAGTTTTCCTTGTTCCGAGCGTCGATAAATTGTCCACGGATTGAATTTTCGTCGTTCAGGGACTTTTTGCGATTACTAGCGTGGCTTTACGCATACTAACGTGCATTTGCGTGCGTTAAGTTGCCCGAGGCCGCTTCTGTACACGTTCTACGGTTACAGTTTTACGGGCTTAGGTGTGCTTTTGGCCTTCAACGCGTGGATTATGTGTTCATGTTTCTCGAACGGATCACCTATGAACCGGCAATCCGTGCATATTCCGTCTCGACCACACTTGGGCTCCCAGCAATTCGTATCGCGATCCCAACTGAGTGCAATGCGTTCCAAATGCAGGTTGCCAGAGCCTTTCAATAAAATGATTTCATCCTTCCGAAATGTTTCACGAATGAAGTCATTGACTTGCTTTGGTGTCTGAAATTCAACGAGTTTTCCAGATGCGAGATCCGCTGTCACATCGTCGTATCTATGGAGGTGTCGATCGACGACAATGACTTGATCAGCAATCGCGCGCGCGGTCCGATAAGCATCGCGGTATTTTGTTTTGCTTGTACCAGAGTAATCGGAAAGGGGCCCAAGTACGATGCGCTTGCGAGGAAAGTCGCAGTCGTTGAACGCTGAGAACGCCAATGCCAGTGTGCCGTAGGGCGCCTTGAAGCTGTCAATGATAAAGGTTGGTCCTGACGTGGTAAAAGGTTGGAATCGACAGGGCGTTCCTTCAAACTTAGCGATCTGTTCTTGTATGACCTCGTGTGGCACGCCGAGTTCGATCGCGGCCGCGATCGCAGACACGCTGGATAGCCAGAATTGTTCACCCGCAAATCGTGTTTGAAACTGCAGTTGTGTGCCGCGACAATCAACGACAAGCTTGAGGCAATTTGGATAAGCCGCTGAGCTGGAGATGACACGATAGTCCGCATTGACATCGCGACCAAACGTTACGATCCGAGCGTTGGTGCGCTGGGCCATCGACATGACATGTTCGTCATCTGCGTTGAGAATCGCAAAGCCACCCGGGCGGATCGCCTCGACAAGCGCTCCTTTTTCAATTGCAACTGCTTCCTTACTGCGGAAATATTGATAGTGCTCGAGACCGACCATGGTAACGATGGCAACCGATGGTTGAAGAAGGCGAGCCATCGGTGACATCTGTCCCTTCTGTCCGACACCGGCTTCAAAGACGGCATAGGCGGCGTCAGTGCGACCGCGCCTGATCGTCTTCCCTATGGCCAATAGCGTGTTCCCGCAGACTTGGCTTATAATGGGCGACTGGGCCTCAAGGATGAGTGACAGCAGTTCGGCACACGTGGTTTTTCCGGAACTCCCGGTCACCGCAACAAATGTCGCTTTGTTCCGTTGTCTACTCCATCGATTCCGCCAATTTCTGAGGTGATCGCGAAGTTTTTGGTGGCTGCTCATTTTCTTACCAACATCGTCGAGTCATTGATTTGTGACCCCAATTTCTGGGGGAGGCGTCTAGCTAGCTACAGATTGGACGGTTCATAGATCTGCCGGAACTCTCAAGCCTGGAATTGATTTTGTGCGTCTTCCTTCGCCCGATTTCGTCAAGGCGAGCGTGGATATAGTGATTAGCAAGGGGCAAAACTTATCGCTGTTTTCTTGTGGTGCGACTATCGGCATCTCAATTCTTGAGGGCCGAGAGCCAACTCTTGCTGCTCCTCTCTTGTCGCGCTGCTGCATGTTCTTCAAAAGGTCGATCGATAAGTTCGCAACTCGGACACTGCGTGCCGCGACCACACTTATACTCCCAGCATCGCACGTCTTGTAGCCAACAGAGCGCTAAGCGTTCGAAATGAACGCTTCCTGAGGCTTTAAGAAGGATGAGTTCGTCTTTTCGACAGGTTTTGCGGATAAAATCATCAACCTGCTTGGGCGTTTCAAGTTCGATGAGTTTTCCGGCGGCAAGATCTTCGACAACTTCATCATAGCGATGTAGGTGTCTCGCGACGATGATGACTTGATCGGCAATTTTGCGTGCAGCCCTATAGGCGTCACGATATTTTGGCTTACTCATGCCGCCATAGTCGGAGATAGTGCCAAGAACGATGCGCTTGTATGGAAATTCGCAAGCCTCGAAAGCTGAAAACGCTACATCTAGAGTACCATGAGGCGCTTTCATCGTATCGACTATGAATGTCGGCCCCGAAGTTTTGACTGGTTGAAATCTTAACGCCGAACCTTTGAATTCTGCCATGCGCTTTTTGACTATATCTTCGGGCACTCCGAGTTCCATGGCTGTCGCAATCGCTGCAACGCACGATAGCCAGAATTGTTCACCAGCCAATTGCGTGTGAAACAGAACTTTTTTTCCACGGCAATCGACGACCAACTCTAGGCACTTGGGATAAGCCGCTTTCGCGGATATGACTTGGTAATCTGCTGTCGTCTCGCGCGCGAATGTAACCAATCGAGCATCGGTGCGCTCCGCCATGGACATTACATGCGCATCGTCTGCGTTAAGGACTGCAATTCCGTTAGGGCTCAGGGCCTCAACGAGTTCGCCCTTTTCTGCCGCAACAGCGTCCTTGGAGCGGAATTCTCTATAGTGCTCCAATCCGACCATCGTCACAATGGCAACGCTTGGCTGGATAAGTCGGGCCATAGGCCTCATCTGCCCCTTCTCGCCGACGCCTGCTTCACAGACCGCGTAGGCTGCTTGGTCGGAGCCACGACGAATTGTCTTGCCGATGACTTGGAGCGTATTCCAGTCATACTGACTAATGACGGGTCCGTGCGCTTCCAAAATAAAACTCAGGAGTTCCGCACAGGTCGTCTTACCGGAGCTTCCCGTTACACCAATAAACGTCGCTTTGCTGCGCTGCCTACTCCAATGATTGCGCAGATGCCGGAAGTGTTCACGAATTTTCTGGTGGCTGCTCATTGTCTTACCGCCCTGGTTGGGGAGACTTGAAATTCCGCCGTTTGGAAAGACAGCGACGATACATGTCGTTGCCTTGCAGTTCCAACGTGGGCGGCAGGTTTGATGTTCCGAATCGGATCGCCGGAACAAGCGCCTCGAACGATCCAATCCTTTTGCACCACATCTGTTGACGCGTGCGGATCTCGTTTCGTGTATGTCGTTCGCGATTTGGCCCCGATAGATGGCTCGGCCCAGACAGCGGACTTTATTAGACCCCTCGCGACATTTCCCATCTCCACAATGGGCTTCCAACTGTGGCAATTATCGGATCTGCACCGATCTAAGTATCCGTCTCGATTATGTCGCATCCATTGCATGATCGTGCTGTTCAAAAGGAAGAGTTAGATAGCGACATTCAGTACATGTCCCGTCTCGTCCGCACTTTGGCTCCCAACACTTGACGGTTTGATCCCAACTCATCGCAATGCGCTCCAAATGCAAACTGCCGGAACTTTTCAAGAGAATAATTTCGTCATTTCGTGCAGTTTTTCGGAGATATTCGTGTGTTTGCTCCGGTGTTTCAAATTCGAGCAACTTACCTGACGCGAGATCTGCGATCACATCGTCATACCGGTGCAGATGGCGGTCCACGACAATGACTTGATCCGCGATAGCGCGCGCGCTTCGATAGGCATCGCGATACTTCGACTTACTTGTGCCGGCATAGTCAGATAAGTGACCGAGTACGATCCGCTTCTGTTCAAAGTTACAAGCTTTGAAAGCATCAAAAGCCACATTCAGAGTGGAGTAGGGTGCTTTGACCGTGTCCAGAATGAAGGTGGGGCCTGATGTCTCAAGAGCTTGAAATCGGAGGGTCGGGCCCGCGTACTGTGCAACGCGCGCCACTATGACATCATCTGGCACACCCAGTTCCATCGCGGCGGCGATCGCTGCTACACAAGAGAGCCAAAACTGGTCTCCAGCAAATTGGGTGCTAAATCGAACCTCTCTTCCGCGGCAGTTGATTTTGATCTCGAGGCATTGCGGATAAGCCGCTTTTGCAGAGACCACGCGGTAATCTGCAGATGAATCCCGGCCAAACGTCACGACTCGTTCATCGGTGCGATTTGCCATCGACATGACGTGGTCATCATCCGCGTTTAACAAAGCGAAACCGCCTGGTTGGATTGCTTCGACTAGCTCCCCTTTTTCAGCGGCAACTGCGTCCTTACTGCGAAATGCGCCATAGTGTTCAAGGCCAACCATCGTAACAATTGCGACGCTTGGTTGAATGAGCCGCGCCATTGGCTTCATCTGATCTTTTTGACCAACGCCCGCTTCAAATACAGCGAAAACTGCATTCCCAGAACTGCGCCTAATGGCCTTGCCTATGGGATCAATTGTGTTCCAGTAAAGTTGACTGAAGACCGGGGCATGGGCTTCAAGGATGAACGTGAGTAATTCCGCGCATGTTGTTTTGCCAGAACTACCGGTCACAGCAAGAAATGTCGCCTTGCTTCGTTGTCTGCTCCATTGGTTGCGCCAATGTCTGAAGCGTTCTCGAAGTATCAGGTCGGTTCTCATCTTCCTCGTAACTCCGTTTGGCTCGTCTCCGTTTGGTTCAGCTTGACACCAACGCGATCTTGCTCTCTTCCGCTCGGCTCTTAAGCCGTTGGCGGATCTCCGCCATCCAGATCCAAGCAGCAGTCGTTATGAGCGCTCGGTTATAGTGATGTGATGCGTGCATGCGATCTATGGCGTCTTTTGCGTGTTTGGTCTTTGGAACCAGCTTGCTGGGTTTGGGCTCTTCGAGACTTGTCCATGCTGCTCGAACGGATGCTCGATGAATTGACAACGTGAACACACGCCGTCTCGCCCACATTTGAATTCCCAGCATTGTACGTTCCGTTGCCAACTCAGTGCTATTCTCTCGAAGTGCACACTCCCTGAACCTTTGAGCAGAATCAATTCGTCGGTGCGAAAGGTCTTCCGGACAAAATCATCGACGTGCTTCGGCGTTTCAAGTTCGATGAGTTTGCCAGCCTCAAGGTCCTCGACCACGTCGTC
>JBPCWA010000070.1:0-15526 GCA_051009975.1 Hyphomicrobiaceae bacterium | reverse complement strand
TTCAGAACACGTTGTCGGCGTAGAAGCAGTCGCAATTTGCTTTCTCCACAGCTATGCCAATTCCAAAAATGAGCGTATGGCGAAAGAGATTGTGCAACAGTACCTACCAAACGTCCCGATTACTCTGTCTTCAGACGTCCTGCCAGAGATCGGGGAGTACGGCCGGGTCTCGACTACAGTCGCCAATGCCTATGTTCAGCCATTAATCGACAAATATTTGGGTGATCTCGATGCCGCTCTGGCGTCAATCGGGTCATCTGGCGCTTTCTTTGTCATCGGTTCGAACGCCGGAACGCTGAGCCTTGATATTGCCCGCAAGCATCCAGTACGACTTGTGGAGTCTGGACCGGCCGCGGGAGTTTCAATTGCGTCGCACTATGCGCGAAAACTGGATACATCTCACGTTGCATCTTTTGATATGGGGGGCACGACGGCTAAAATTGCCCTGGTTGCGAATTTTGAACCGACGCGAACCAATGAATTCGAAGTCGCCCGAGTCAAGCGATTTCAAAAAGGAAGCGGTCTGCTTCTTAAGTCGCCAGCAGTCGACTTAATTGAGATCGGCGCCGGTGGCGGGAGTATCGCGCGCGTCGATGCTCTCGGGCTTTTGACGGTTGGTCCGGATAGTGCTGGATCGTCACCGGGTCCGGCCTGCTACGGCCAGGGGGGATCAGAGGCGACTGTGACAGACGCAGATATCGTGTTGGGCTATCTCAATCCCGATTACTTTTTGGGCGGCAAGATGAATCTGAAGCGCGATAATTCGATTTCTGCGATAGAGTGCCAAGTCGCGACGCCTTTGGGATTCTCAGTCAACCAAGCCGCTGCCAGTATCTTTGAAGTTGTCAATGACAACATGGCGAATGCCGCGTCCGTCTATGCGGCTGAGCAAGGAATCGATCTGCGACAGTACACACTCATGGCTTTCGGCGGGGCAGCTCCGACGCATGCATGGGATGTCGCCCGGCGAATTGGCATAGAGCAAGTGAGAATACCGTTCGCGGCCGGCGTGCTTTCGGCGTTGGGTTGTTTAACGTCGCCTATGTCGTTCGATTTCAGTTTCGGATACATGGTCGAGCTTGGTGATCTCGATTGGGATCATGTAAATCAGCGCTTCGCTGAACTTGAGGGAATCGGTCGTGGGCAGCTGGAGGATGCCGGCATTACCGAAGGAGTCGATGTGAGGATGTCTGCGGATATGCGCTACTTTGGCCAACGATACGAAGTCACGGTGCCGCTTCCGAACAGACGCTTGGGCGGTGACGACTCGGTCGAGATTAATGAGGCCTTTTATATGGCATACCGCAACTACTATGGTCGCGAAATACGGGACGTTGCGGTCGAGACGGTCAGTTGGAGACTCAACGTATCGGGCCCTCTTCCGCAGCTCGATATTGCGTGGCCGGGGCGTATATCCATGACAAATGATTTCTCGCCGAAGTCGCAAAGGGAGGTGGTCTTTCCTGATTCCGCTGAGGCGCACAGGTGCGACGTTTATGAACGATCAGAGCTTCCAATCGGCTGCGAAATAGACGGGCCTTGCATCATTGAGGATCAGGAATCGACCACGGTCGTGCCGAACGACGCCTATTTGAAAGTCGATGGTGAGCGCATGCTCGTTCTCAATATAGGCAAAGCCAAGCAATGAACCAGAGTAAAGAACTCGATGCCGTGACCCTGACCATGTGGTGGAATAAGCTCATTACGATCGTGGATGAGGCGCAAGCCACGTTGTTGAGAACGGCATTTTCGCGAATAGTGACTGACGCTTGGGATTTCAGTTGTGCCCTGTTTGACACGAAAGGGGAGATGATTGCGCAAGGCCGACACGGCTTTCCGGAATTCACGGGGTGCATGGCCTTTGCGCTGCATGATTTCTTGGCGGTCTATCCGGCCGAGGCACTGGAACCAGGAGATAGCCTGATCACGACCGACCCCTGGATCGGAGCAAGTCAGATTAACGACGTCTTTTTTGTAACACCGATATTTCGTAAAGGACGGATCATCGCCTACGCAATGAACGTTTCGCACTCGCCTGATGTGGGGGGGCGGTTGCTGTCGGCCGATTCAAAAGAAATTTTTGAAGAAGGCTTTCGCTTGCCAGTTATCAAGCTTTACAAAGCTGGCGAACCCAACGAGGACGTCTTCCGCATAATTCGGATGAATGTACGCGTTCCGGATATAGTTATCGGAGATCTTGAAGCTCAATTGGCCGCTAATACGATCACAGAGCGACGCATACAGGAATTCATGGATGCACATTCGCTCGACAACCTAGACACCTTATTTGACGAGATCTGGAAACGTTCAGATCGATCAATGGCTGACGCAATCGCCAACCTTCCCGACGGGATCTATTGCGACGAGGTCACGACCGACGGCTTCGCTCAACCGTTGAAACTACGGTGTAAGATCACAGTCAGTGGCGATCGGCTGCATGTTGACTGTACCGGATCCTCTCAGCAGGATCCCTTCGGCATCAACACGACGCGGCGGTGGTCCTTCGCAGAGATTGCTTTCGGTTGTATTTGTGTGGCCCGTCCCGCCTCGCCTGTGAATGGTGCAATGCTGAAGCGGATCGACTACACGGTACCCGAGGGTTGCGTTATAAACGCGACCTATCCCGCGGCGCTCGGGGGGCGAGCACTTGTTTCAATGTACTTGCCAAGCCTCATAATTCGTATACTGGGTCAGGCAACACCTGATCGTGCGAATGCTGAAACCGGTTCCCCACCCCATCTAACTGCATATATGGGGATCGGTAACAGTGGACGGCGGTTTGTGGATATCATGTTCGCGAACGGCGGTCTCGGTGCTCGCCCAACTATGGACGGCGTGTCATCGCTCGGATTCCCTGCGAATATCTCTGGTGTACCGGTCGAGGTCACCGAGAATGAGAAACCGCTCCAATTCCTGTACAAGGAGCTGGCGACCGACTCCGGCGGGGCTGGAAGACAGAGAGGCGGTCTGGGGCAAGCCCTCGCCGTGCGCTCGCTGTCGCGAGAGCCCATGACACTTGCTGTACGTATGGACCGAACTGAAAATCCGGCGCGTGGCATAGCCGGCGGGAGGGCAGGCGCTCCAGCAAGCGTCAGGATAAATGGCGTAAGAGTTCACCCGAAGAAGACGGTATTGCTCCAGAAGGGGGATGTATTTGCGATACAGTGTGCGGGTGGCGCTGGATATGGTTCCGTGGCGGAACGTGATCCAAGCGCGGTTGAGGCTGATCTAGCGGACGCTTATGTTTCCGAGGCGGCGGCCCGCAAGGACTACCTCTGGCGCGATTAACGGCGTCGAGTTTCGCAACGAAGCTAGAGCAGAGAGGCTAGCATTTCTTTTGCTTGGCTAAGTGCTCGGGTTAGCGACACATTTATCGACCTTGCTTTGGTACGCCGTCTTAGCGCATGAGCCTCGGAAAAGAGCGGTCAAGAGGTCAAGAGGTTGAAAGTTGGCACGGAACTAGAGGACCTACTCGCAGAGATCGTTGGGCGAATTGGCGATTTGGCTGCGAGAGGGCGAGTTGCAACTTATATCCCAGAACTGGCCAATGCTGATATCCGTCAGTTTGGCATAGCAGTTGCGCCGGTAGGCGGGGCGACAGTTGTGGCAGGGGACGGGGACGTGCATTTCTCGATCCAGAGTATCTCCAAAGTGTTCACTTTAGCATTAGCGTTGGACAGAATTGGAAGCGCACTTTGGCGGCGCGTGGGGCGTGAACCGTCTGGCGATCCTTTCAATTCGATCGTGCAGCTGGAGTACGAACGCGGCGTTCCGAGAAACCCTTTTATCAATGCTGGTGCGATTGTGGTAGCAGATGTGTTGCTTGACGATCGAACTCCAAATACAGCGCTTGATGAGGTTCTTCGGCTCTGCCAGCGACTGGCACGAGACAAATCCGTGACAATCGATCAGAAAGTTGCGGCGTCTGAAATGCAAACGGGTTCGCGCAATCGCGCGCTCGCAAATTTTATGTTGGCGGAGGGCAACCTAAAGGGTGACGTGGAGAATGTTCTCCGCGTGTACTTCGAACAGTGTTCAATCTCCATGACGTGTCGTCAGCTCGCAACGGCGGGACGCAGTCTCGCAGCTTGCGAAACGCAAGGTAGTGATAGCGACCCGATCATTACAGCGGATAGGGCGCGCCGCCTATGTGCGTTAATGATGACGTGTGGGCTTTATGATGCGTCAGGCGAGTTTGCCTACCGCGGTGGAATTCCTGCCAAGAGTGGCGTCGGGGGCGGTATTTTGGCTATTGTTCCTGGTATTGCTGCAATTGCGGCGTGGTCTCCTGGATTGGACGACAAGGGCAATTCACTGCTGGCACTGCTGGCAATTGAAGAGCTCATTCGTCATAAACGCTGGTCAGTTTTTAGCCCTTGATCCGAAAGTTTCGGATCAGGTGATGTGCAAATGGCGATAGTGGTAAAAAACTAGTCCGAACACTCCAGAATGTCATGACGACCGTCACTCCAGGTCAGCATTACTCCTTGCCCCCCCTGCGCAGTTCCTATCCATAGGACGCTGGCGTTGTCTCGCTTTGGAATCTTGCAGCGACTGGGATGCAGTTGATCCTGATCAGCCTTTGCCCGCCAGATAATGTCTGAACCGCCTTGCAAAGCCCAGAGCAATTTGTAGGGATCTACGGCTTCTCCGGAAGTCCGACCGGCATGTCCTTGCTTCTTCAAGTCGGTGGGTTCTGTATAATTTGGTCGCCAACTTGGCTGGGCAGGCATTTCCGGATGATTGGCAAGGTCGCCCGGTTGAGCTTGCGCAAATGAAAGATAGGTGAGCAGAAAGAAAGCAGCTAGGGCAACGTGGGATCGACAAAGCAAGAACATGAGCCCATTTCTCGACATCTGACACAAGGACTCTTCAGACTACTCCTGCGCCGCCATCGATCAATCAGACTCGGCCTGCATGGTAAATAATGAAATAACGTCGAAGACGCAGTCATGCGTCTTCGGACCGCTCGTGATTCGCAGGCATGATCGGATTCGGCAATCCAGAGTATCAGCGAACCCGCTTGACAGGCGAACCATGATCGCTGTTGAATGGTGAGTGGTGTCGTGGGATTGAAGTGATGGGTCGCCACGTTATTAATGATTGGATTGAACAAAAGACTGAGCGACGTCGCCGTTGCAGACCGCTATTTGAGTGATTCATCCGGTCCTCGGATAGTGTTTAGGTCGTGTGGCAACGCAGCTTGATCAAGCACGCAATTCTGCCACCGGCCGCGAGGATGTCCAGTCTTAGGGTACATGTTGCTCGGGAATTTTGGCGGCTTAGCTCTCACTGACCAAAGTGTGACAAGTTTGCAATAAACCGATCAAGATCCACGCTCGCACATTGGGCGAGGCGTAGTGCGCGATTTGAGATTTTTCAGGCTCCACAATACGGGAATGTTCAATTGTGAAGCAAAATAGACTGTTCGGCGACGACAGGCCCCAAAAGTATCCGTATCTTCAGTCAGAAATGACCGTTATCGGCGGACAACGTTTGTGAACGTTCTCCGAATTCCCCTCCATTCCCCTGTCCGAATACACATACTCCTCTGATTAGAGCAATATGAACCGCAGAAACTTCTTGAGGCTTCTTTGTTGCAGCCGACAACACATCGCCTGGCAATGAAGCTGCACGTTAGCTTTGACGTTCTACTCCGTGCGTTGGCATCTTGGCTCGTGGAAAATGAGACGCTGATGGCACAGAGTGCGACGACGACTGTCGCTGCAGCTAAGGAAATAACGGTTCGGTGGATTGCTTGGCGGCGATCGCAAAAAATGTCATGACTGCGCTCGCTGTTTTGGTTGCTCATTGTTGAGATCTCCCTCGGTCCGGCACCATGACATTGCCACTTGGCAATCAATAAATTCTCTGTGCTGCGAATCCCAATTTGGTTCCGACGCAGCGTTTATCAATCGATTCGGCCTGTTCGCGATAGATCACGTTCCACAGCGTCCGGCCGGAGGCAGCTGGCCTTTTAGGGCCTGCTCAACTCGAAACAATCTCAAAGGGACTATCGACCGCGCTTTGTTATCCGATTGTGGCATCGCATCAGTAGGGCGCGCAGCTGCGTTGTGACACATCCGAGCAGAGAAGAACCGCGAACTGGTGGCACGATCGGCCGACGTCAATGAGTTGATGTCAAGAGTGTGTCCGGCTTTCTGCCGACCGTCGTTGTGCAGGAACGATTCGTTTCCGAGTTCACCCTTGGTTTTGCAACTTTTATTTGCTATTTGAACAGAAAATATCTCGAAGTTTTCGTTGGCATTGCGACGGCTACTGTCTCTTTGGATTACGAGAGGTAAGAAAAGATTTGCGAAGATTGTGCGGCCTAATTTTTCTCTGTTCGATCGTGCCGAAGGCACTCGCATGTGTTGTTTGCGTTCCGGTGCCGAAAAGCACGACAGCTGACATACTCCTCAAGAGCGACGTCGTGGCTTTTGCACGCGAGAGCCCTGTACAACCTTATACCTACCAAGTGGTGGAAGTGCTGAAAGGACACCCAGAAAAAGAGCAAAAAATTGATCTTCTCGTGAACAGCGTAATGCGCCGGCGATTGGCCCATGATCCCGCGAGTCGGGTCTTGCTGGTACGACAAGAACCTCGTTCTGCTTGGCAGAGTCTGGGCTTCGCGAATACGGCTTATCAGGCATTTACTAGAACAGTCCTTTCGAATGCAAACCGATGGCAGCCAGCACGCATCAGTCGGGATCGATTGAACTATTTTGAGACGCTCTTAAGCAGCGATCATGACATACTGCGGCGGCAAGCAGTCTTGGAGATATCTCGCGGACCCTATCGTCGCATCAAAGCTGCTGGCGTTCACGTGCCGCGTCAGGATATTTACGCCGTCCTAAGCGACATCACGTGGCTGGAATGGTCCCCTTTTTACATCGTTCTGCTTGGACAAAGTCCACTGCCTGAGGACAAAAAGTTCATCTCCGATCAATTCAAAACGCGAGCGCGTGTCGCACAAGTTCTGAACCTTGCTGCGTGGTCGACTGCCTTCATGGAGTCGGGTAAGGTGGAAGCAGTTGCGTTTATAGCCGATAATTTCTTTCGCGACCCATCTTACGATCGCAGGGCATTGATCGAGATGCAGAAGGCGATGTCGGTTCTGGGTAGCGAATATCCGAAGCAATTTCGTCAGACTATTGTTGCCGGTTATCAACGGCTGTTGCGTGTCCACCCGACAATGGCGGGATTGGTAGCCCGAGACGCCGCGAATTGGCGCGATTGGTCATTTGTGCACCAATTAAAAGAGATGATAGACGAAGAGGTAGCATTTGAAGATCCCGGTGCAGCCTATGCCGTGTCATATTACTTGAGCTTGGCAGGCGAAACGCTCACCCATTGACGAATTGTTGGGTAAGTAAGACTCGTGCAAACTGCTGTCGATTGTTTCAGCCGGACGGGGGCGTTTGGCCGAATTTCACCGCGCGCATTGTAGAAACACTGCTGACCCAAAATTACATTATGCCATTGCGCGATCGAGGCCTCGACGTGCGTTGCTTCATCCGCGGCGGATTTAGTTTATTTTCGTTGCCTTTGACTCTCTGCTGCCAAGATTCATGACTACGAACGTCTTTCATCGGGATGATTGATGGGTGATTCGACTGGTGTGAGCGGTGTAGCGAGTAGATTTATTTTATTCGCGGGGGGACTCGCAATGTCCTGGGGGCCTTAACAGGAAAAGCAACGCAATCGGCGCGCGCTTCTTTGCGTTGGAGTGCCACTTGCAGTGCGGCAAACAATTCGCGGTAAAAGTCGTTGTTTGGCAGATGTGTTCGCGTTGACGATAACGAGATAGCGCCACAATTGAGCGGAGCGGGAGCTTCGCATCTGGCAGCTACTATTCAGAGACCGCTAAGTGGTCTCAAGCTGTCGCACGATCGCGGTTGAACATGATCGCGCGGAACTCGGGGGAGATAACATGCAGACAGTCCTACCCAGTGCCGAAGTCACAGTCCCAATTTTGACTGGCGGGAGCAAGCTTAATTCTATCGTGGCGCAGATCAACTCGTGCGTATCGCAAATGGACGACTTGGCTGGTGAGGCAGCGGAGCCAATGGCTAAGTTGCTCTATAGCTGGGGGGCTTCAAAGTATCGAAGCTATTCAGACCGTTTCAAGGCTGCACGTAGCCGAAGAGAGCGAAATCGTGTGATGTCCGAGATGCGGAATCTGGGGGAAGCACTTTCATTGGCCGCGTCGAGCCTGGGCAATCCGCTGGCATCATCGGAACTGGCAAAAATTATTGAAGGAGCCAACGCCGCAGAGTTGTCCGCATTATCTCAAGAGGCTTTGCGCGCGGATCTCAGTCTCTTCCTCGTGCGCCATGTTCAAGAGATCACGCATGGGACTGAAGTAGATCTCGCCAGTTGGCGACCTTCTCCAGACACCTATTCGACGCGGGAGCAGGTGCGTGTCGTATGCCGGTGGCATGCAGAGCAAGTGCTCGATTTACTGCAACTCCTGCCTCACAGCGATGTCGCACTCGCGGCCAATGAGATTGGTCGGGTTATCGCCATGATCCAGAAAAATACTGTCGAACAGTTGCTTTCGCTAACATGCGACGTCGCCACGGCCCGTGAGAATTGAAAAATGTCGCCGTTGGCCAGGCACGCTTGACAGAATTGCGCCCATTTTTTGGAGACGTGCACTTCAAGCGACAGGCGCTGGCAGAATGCCCTTCCAACTGGCCGCCACACAGCCGGCGAGCGGCAGCGTTAAAGCGAGACGAACCGCGGCTCTTGCCTGTCAGAATGACCGGAATTTGAGGAGCCCCCTTGCGACAGAGGCGCGAACTTCTAAATGACAATGACAGAATTCTAAAATGTTGGGAGGACTCCAAATGAATGACGCAGAAAGGGAGCTAATAAACGGGCTGTTCGAGCGTATGAAAAAGTTCGAGGCGATAGAGAAGGACCGAGATGTCGCTAACCTCGTCAGATCTCATGTTGATCTCAATCCCGACGCACCTTACCTCCTGGCTCAATCCGTATTAGTGCAAGAGCAGGCACTTCAGCGAGCGGAAACTCGGATCCGCGAATTACAGCAAGCATTGCACGCATCGCAGGTGGTGCCCACTCAATCGCACGCTCTTTCGCGACCTGACACGCCGGATATGGGGCGACAGTCGGCTTCAAGCGTTCCCGTAGTGGGACAAGGCCGCAGATCAGTAGCAGATGGCCCTTCGGCTGGCGGTGGCTTTATGGCACAAGCGTTGTCGACCGCCGCCGGCGTCGCGGGCGGAATGCTGCTCGCAAGCGCAATTTCTAACCTTCTCAGCAGCGACGCGGGAAGCTCCGCAGATGCTGCATCAGCGGCATCCCAAGGCGGGGCTGCCACTCCGGTGGCTGATGAAAGTGTGACATCAGGCAATCCCTTGACATCCAACAATCCAAGCGACGCAGTCACACCTACAAACTTTGCCGATGAACAAGAGCATAGTGCAGGCGACAACGGTTGGGGCGACTGGGGTGACTTCGGCAGCGACATAGACTTGTGAGATTCCCATAGCTACTGTCCGCCCAAAAGGCGCGCGGGATGAGTGATACCGCTCACGCCGAGAGATCATTGGTGGGACCGTACTAACTGATTAGCGTTTTCCCGGTCATTTCTTCAGGTTGGCTTAAATCGAGTAGATCGAGCAGCGTCGGGGCCACATCAGCAAGACGGCCCCGACAAAGCGAGAAGGAATCACGAGTGCAATTTATCAGGACCAATGGAACCGGGTTCAATGTGTGCGCCGTGTGTGGGAGACCAGTCGCCGGATCAAACATTTTCTCGCAGTTGCCATGATCAGCCGTCAGGAGCATGACTCCGCGAGACTCTATCAATGCCTGTTCCACGCGCCCAACACATGCATCAATGCATTCCACGGCCGTAATTGCGGCGTCCAGCTTTCCGGTGTGACCAACCATGTCGCCATTGGCATAGTTGACAACAATAAGATCAAATTGACCGCCCGCGATCGCATTTAGAAGATTTTCTGTTACTTCAAGAGCCGACATTTCTGGTTTCAAATCATAAGTCGCAACTTTGGGCGAAGGAACCAGTAGGCGTTCTTCCCCAATGAACGGTTCTTCGCGACCTCCATTGAAGAAGTAGGTGACGTGGGCGTATTTTTCGGTTTCTGCCAGACGGAGTTGCCTCAGATTGGCATTGTCGACGACCTCGCCCAGAGTTTGCACGATTGGAATCGGAGGAAATATGGCATCGCAAAACCGATCAAGTGCTGCCGAGTAGGCGACCATGCCCAACACGGCAGCTAGCTCAGGAACGCGCTTGCGGACAAATCCGTTGAAACTTGGAACAAGTAATGCGTCGAGTAATTCACGCACGCGATCGGCACGAAAATTGGCATGCAGGACACCATCGCCATCTGACATGCCGCTATAGTCTGCGAGCCGCGCGGGTTCAAAAAACTCGTCGGTGATACCAACGTCGTAACTGGATTTTAGCGCCGCCACGGGATCTGCGAATACCTCTCCGGTTCCGGTAACCAAGAGATTATAGGCGCGTTCCACCCGATCCCAACGTTTGTCCCGATCCATCGCATAGTAGCGACCACAAAGCGTTGAGATGGTGACATGCTCCATACAGCTGATCGCATTGGACAGCTGTGTAATATACGCGACAGCGCTCTCGGGAGGTGTGTCGCGGCCATCGAGGATCGCGTGAATGTGCACGGGCACCGCAGCCTTGCTAACAACTTCAGCTAAGCAGACGATGTGATCCAGGTGCGAGTGCACGCCGCCGGAAGAGACGAGTCCGATGAGATGGCAAGCGCCACCTGTTTTTTTTAGCGTTTCGACAAAACGCACCAGGTCTGCGTTGCGCCAAATACTACCGTCCGAAATAGCACCATTTATTCGTGGTAGGTCTTGCCATACGATCCGTCCAGCTCCCAGATTGAGATGGCCAACCTCAGAGTTTCCCATTTGCCCGTGGGGTAGGCCAACATTTTCGCCAGCACAATCTAATAAGCTGGTCGGCCAAACGCCCACCAGACGATCCCAATTCGGCGTATCCGCCAAAGCGATAGCATTGTGGTTGCGCTCATTGGATTGACCCCAACCATCGAGAATGCACAATACGACGGGCCCTTTCGTCCCCGTGTGTTCGTTCGCACTCAAATTTGGCTCCCTTCAATTGGATCAACGGTTGGATAGGGTCCTAAACTACGACATGAGGCCATGGACTTCCAGCGCTGGCAACAGCGTCGAACAGGAATGATAACCTGGACCCGTCATGGAGCGCCTCTTAATATATGGCTTTCGACGAGTGCCTGGGATCCTGGACTGTCAAAAAAAGAAGGAGTGAGTTCTTCCACTGAGATTGAATCCAGTAGCTCATCAAGATGAGCGAACGTTCCATAAATCTGCCGTGTCGGACCGAGCCGAGATCATCTGAGAAATCGATAGTTGTGAATGATCGCATGTGTCCAACGCTACTCAGAACCCCGCCGCCTGGGAGGACCGAATGAAACTGCATCTTCTTGCTGCCATCACTGCGACAACCATGTGTTGCACTACCGTGCTGGCCGATAAGCGCATCAATCTGACATTTCCGCCGGGGCAAGACAGTCGCTTTTCGTGGGACAGCTATGAGACTTTTGCGAAAGCGTACAACTTGAAGGGGCAGAAGCTCTCTATTTTTGGGCCGTGGCGCGCCGCTGATCAGGATCTGGCCGAATCGATGATCGCCTACTTTTCGGCCGCCACAGGGGCGAGAGTCACTTATGCCTCGTCTGAAAATTATGAGCAACAGGTGGTCATCGATACCCAAGCAGGCTCTCCGTCTGACATAACGATTTTGCCGCAACCGGGATTGATTGCCGATCTTGCCGCCAAGGGCGTCTTGGTGCCGCTCGGGGAGAAAGTTGCTAGCTGGATGAAAGCAAACTACGCGGCCGGCCAGTCATGGGTTGATCTCGGCACATACCGCGGAAAGGATGGAACGTCCGCCTTTTACGCATTTTCATATAAGGCTGATCTGAAATCATTGGTCTGGTACTCTCCGGAGAACTTTGAGGAGGCAGGATACGAAGTTCCCGCGAGTATGGAAGATTTGGAGTCACTCACCGAGCAGATAGTTGCAGATGGTCGGACGCCCTGGTGTATTGGCCTCGGCTCCGGTGGTCAAACGGGTTGGCCGGCTACAGATTGGGTCGAGGATTTGCTTTTGCGATTGGAAGCCCCCGAGGTCTACGACTTGTGGGTCAGCAATGAAATTAAATTTGATGACCCACGGATTACCACCGCAATTGATGCCTTCGGCTACTTTGCGCGCAACGAAAAACACGTGGCAGGTGGTGCCGGATCCGTCGCGACCACGGACTTTCGCGAGAGCCCGAGAGGACTGTTTGCGGCGCCGCCCAAATGCTACATGCATCGTCAAGCCTCCTTCATCCCTGCCTTTTTTCCAAAAGGTCTAGATGCCGGTGACGATTACGATTTCTTCTACTTTCCCGCATACGAGAGAGCCGATTTAGGAAAGCCAGTTCTCGGGGCCGGGACGCTGGCAACAATAACCAACGACACACCGGCCGCCAGAGCGTTTATTGCCTGGTTGCAGACTCCCATTGCTCACGAGGTCTGGATGGCAAGTGGAGGAATGCTGACACCGCACAAGTCGGCGAATACAGAATCGTATGCCAATCCCGCTCTCAGAAAGCAGGGCGAGATCCTCCTCAAAGCCACGACATTCCGTTTTGATGGTTCCGACCTTATGCCAGGAACAATCGGTGCAGGTGCCTTCTGGACCGGAATGGTCGATTACGTGGGAGGCGAGGATGCCAAGAAAGTTGCCGCGAAGATCCAAGCTACGTGGGATTCCTTGAAGTGACTTTAGTGCGGATTGCTGCCCAGCCCGTGTGGAGGTGGAGCCGCTTTCGTACCGCTTTGACGAATTCGTCCAACGTCTGACCACATTTGACTTGGTCTCTATCTACTGACAATGGAGATTGCGGTGGAGCAATTGATATTGGGTCTCTTAGCTGCGACTCTGGGTGTAGGCGGCTCTGTGGCATATTTCTTCATCGCGAACTCAATACTGGACCGGATCTACCCTGTTTCGACGTCCTCCAGTAATCCAAAAATCCAATCCTTACTAACCAGGAATATGCGTATTTCAGGCGCGGTGCGTCCATGGTTGTTTGTCCTTCCAGCGCTTTTGTTCTTGACGACTTTTCTCGTCTATCCAATCGTCAAAACAGCTCAACTTTCGTTCTTTGATGCAAGCAATGGTCGCTTTGTGGCGTTCGATAATTGGCAATGGCTCTTTTTTGATGCCGGCTTTCATGAAGCAATGTTGAATAATACGCTTTGGCTGATTGTCGTGCCGACCCTTGCAACTTTTCTAGGGCTCGTGATTGCTGGTCTCACCGATCGAATATGGTGGGGAAGGATCGCGCAAAGTGTTGTTTTGATGCCAATGGCGATCTCCTTTGTCGGAGCCTCGGTCATTTGGAAGTTTGTGTACGACTATCGCGCCGAAGGAGGGCAGCAAATCGGCCTTTTGAACGCGATTGTAGTGTTTTTTGGGGGGGAGCCGCAAGCGTGGATCACGTTGTATTTTTGGAATAACTTTTTTCTAATGGTAATATTGATATGGATGCAGGCAGGTTTTGCGATGGTAATCCTTGCAGCCGCGTTGCGAGCGGTGCCAGAGGAAACAATTGAGGCAGCGGTGATCGACGGGGCTGGGCCCGTGCACATATTCTTCAGGATTAAAATTCCTCAGATTTGGGGCGCTATAGGTGTTGTTTGGACGACAATTACAATTCTCGTGCTAAAGGTCTTTGACATTGTTTTTGCGCTTACCAATGCGCAGTGGAACACGGAAGTTCTCGCGAATCTCATGTTTTCGTGGATGTTTCGTGGCGGTGGCCACTTCGGGCGCGGTGCCGCAATAGCGCTTGTTATAATGCTGCTCGTGATACCGATCATGATTTGGAATATTCGGCGCGCCAATCTCGAGATGAAAGACCATTGAGATGGTTGTAACCCCTAAGCGTTCACCATTCATGTTAGTGGTGCATGCTATAACCTTCTTATTGGTGGCGACATGGTTTTTGCCAACGCTTGGTCTGTTCGTTACATCGATCCGAGATAGAGACCAGATTTCTGTGTCCGGTTGGTGGACAGCGCTTACGGGAGCGACGCAAAGCAAGGTTTTTCGAGCACCTGGAGCGGACGGTCAAAAGGAGCAAGGCGGTGCATTTGTCATTTCGGCGCATGTCTTTAATGGAGGCCAGGGTCGAGTGTCCGCTTTCGGGATATCTAGTCTTGCTCCAAGGGCCTATCAGCCCGGACAAAGCGTGTCACTGCGAGATGGCTCGGTGCTTACCTTGCGTGCGGATGGAATTCTTACGATTGAGTCTGCAAAAAGAATAACAAGAAGGCGGGGGCAGCGCGTTTTTCTTGAAGCAACTCTGCCGCCGCGCTTTACGCTCGAGAACTATGGCGAAGTCATCGGTGCAGAAAACTTAAGTCAGTCGTTTTTCAATTCGCTTGCTGTCGCGGTTCCTGCAACAGTCTTTCCTATCATTATTGCAGCATTCGCCGCTTATGCGCTGGCCTGGATGGAGTTTCCCGGGCGACGCGTTGTCTTGGTCGGTGTCGTGGGGTTATTGGTCGTTCCAATTCAAATGACCTTGATTCCACTACTTACTGTATATAACCAAATTGGTGCGTATTGGGGCGGCGCGACGAAATCTTACCTGGGCATTTGGATGGCGCATACTGGATTTGGATTGCCTCTAGCGATCTATCTACTGCACAATTATATGGCCGGGTTGCCAAAGGAAGTTATCGAGGCAGCTCGCGTCGACGGTGCCACTCATCTTGAGCTGTTTTACAAGATCGTGTTGCCCTTATCGTTTCCTGCGCTGGCATCGTTGGCGATTTTTCAGTTTCTTTGGGTTTGGAATGACCTGCTTGTGGCCATTGTCTTTTTGGGCGCCGGAGACGAGCATCTGGTGCTCACGGGGCGTCTGAACAATCTGCTTTGCACGCACGGTGGTCGGTGGCATATTCTTGCAGCATCAGCATTTGTCACGATCGCCGTACCGCTCTGCGTCTTTTTCGGATTGCAGCGATATCTGGTGCGAGGTCTGTTGGCCGGCGCAGTCAAGTGAACATGAATTTCCTAGAGCGTCTTTTGATATACCCATAGCAGAAGCGAAGGCAGCTTTGGGCATGTGCGCGCGTATGTCGGTGCCCCAGAGGATAGGCCAGAGGATAGGCCTGAGAATAAGTATGTGGTTCACCTAGGCAGTCTGGTCATCGCAGGCTCGAAAGTGTGGTCACGGGTATGGGCGGTTTTGGAGTTTCCAACGCATCATTCATGCCCGTTTTGGGTTGGTCATTTCCCGAGGTCTTTGCCTTGCTCAAGTGTCGACCAGTCTCCCTTGCAATGGTTTTTCGGTTCGCCCGGTTCGCCCGGTTTGCCGTACAAGAGTGACAACCCGAATGCATCGTCTTGGCGGGGTTGCGCGCAGCCGAGACCGTAACTCTCGGG
>JBPCWA010000069.1:0-13019 GCA_051009975.1 Hyphomicrobiaceae bacterium | reverse complement strand
TGTTCTTGAGTGCGCTGTTTAACGGTGTGACCCTCGGGGGGCTATACTTTCTTGTGGCATCCGGTTTTACGCTCATATTTGGACTGATGCGCAACGTCAATCTAGCGCACGGTTCGCTTTATCTCTTGGGAGGCTACATAGGCTATGAGGTGGCAACATCTACAGGCATCTGGTTGCTCAGCTTCATCGTCGCGTTTTTCGCCACTGCAGCAATCGGGGTCTTGCTGCAATTCTTCGTCTTTCGCCGAATGGAAGGCGAAGATTTGCGGCAGACGCTGGTGACGATCGGCATCTCGATTGTCGTCGCTGATTTGATGCTCTGGTTCTGGGGGGGCGATTTCTACCAAATCGAAACACCTGACTGGCTATTCGGTGCAATCAAGACACCATTCGTTACTGCTGTGCGCAGCTCAGGAGAGGCTGTTTACCTTAAGTATCCACTTGTCCGGCTGGTGATTCTGTTAGCCTCGGTAGTCATCGGAGTTTTAATGTGGCTCGCGTTAAATCGTACCAAGATTGGAATGATGATCCGGGCCGGCGTTGATGATCGTGATATGTTAGCGGCCAGTGGCGTCCGTGTGCAGCGGGTTTTTCTATTGGTATTTGCCTTCGGCGCTGGACTTGCCGGACTAGCGGGCGTGGTCGGAGGGACCTTTCAATCCCTGGCACCTGGCGAAGATATAAGGTTCTTGCTCGCATCGCTCGTGGTTGTGATTGTAGGGGGTATGGGATCTATTCCCGGCGCTGCACTCGGAGCATTGCTTATTGGACTCGCCGAGCAATTTGGTTCGGTCTACATGCCAACCTACGCGGTCGTCCTGACTTTTCTCATAATGGTCGCCGTATTGGCGTTTCGGCCGCAAGGCCTTCTTGGGCGGGGTTAGTGCATGGCTGCGGTTGATGAGCCCCCCCAAATCCGGCACCCGGTAGGCACCAGCTTCGCCGGTCGCTTCGACGCCGTTCATCCAGCAACATGGCTCCTCGTCATTTTCCTGCTTTTTGTCCCGGCATTCACCAACGAGTTCGTTCAGTTTCAGGTGTTCGGTTGGGCGTTCATTCTTGGAATGATAGCACTCAGTTTGATGTTTTTGGCTGGCTATGGTGGCATGGTGAGCCTAGTTCAGATGTCGGTCGCGGCCTGCGCGGGCTACATGATTGCAATTTTTGGAACGAGTGCCGTCACGGACATCAGCTTGGGCTGGCCCTGGTGGGTGACCGTTTTTCTCGCGTTGGTCGTCGCGGTTCTGTTCGGTACGATTTCAGGTGCGCTCTCTGTCCGAACAGAAGGCATCTATACAATCATGATCACACTCGCGATCGCTTCGGCCTTTTTCTATTTTACGCGGCAAAATTATACGATTTTCAATGGATTCAGCGGTTTTAATTCTGTCTTGCCACCACAACTTTTTGGCGTGGATTGGAGGGCTGCCACACCATTCTATTACTTGAGCTTATTCTTTGCAGCTCTCAGTTACGCCAGTGTCTTATACGTTTCAAAATCCCCGTTTGGCCTTGCACTGCAGGGTATTCGAGACAATGCCCGGCGGATGGCTGCACTTGGATACAACGTTACCGCCCACCGAGTTGCAGCGTACGCCTTTGCTTCCTTGATCGCCGCGTTTGGCGGAATACTTTTGACTTGGCAAAACAGCCAAATTTCGCCAGGCACTGCGGGAGTCGGCCGGGTAATCGATATTTTGATTATTGCGGTGGTCGGCGGAATAAGCCATCCCATCGGGGCTTTTATAGGAGCATTCATCTACGTCCTGTTAAGGACATTTGCACTCGATATTCTGGTCAGTTTGGGGCTCGATGGTCAAAGGTTTCAACTGCTGATTGGCGGCGGTTTCCTCCTCATAGTCTTGTTTTCGCCCGATGGTGTCGTGGGACTATGGCGGCGGTGGCGTGAGCGCGCGCGCAACTATCGCCAGGAAGAGCGGCCATGAACCAGAAAATAGCTGGTCGCTTCGCCGTCGCGAGCACCGCCAATGCGCTGGAACTTCGGGGTGTTAGCCGGACATTTGGGGAACTCGTGGCACTAGACGATGTGACCATGAGCGTGAAACCCGGCGAACGTCGGGCTGTACTAGGTTCCAATGGTGCAGGTAAAACTACGCTTTTCAATGCCATTACAGGCGATTTTCCCCCAACGTCAGGCACGATCCGTTTTTTCGGTGAGGATGTGACTGCCTTTCCACCACATGAACGCATTCGGCGAGGTTTGAGACGGACCTACCAAATCTCGCAGTTGTTTTCTGGTTTGACTGTGCATGAGAATGTTTACCTAGCATGCAGGGGGGTATCACGGGGGCGTTTTTCGTTTGTGCGTCCGACACGGGGCGAGGCGCTCATGCAGGCCGCGGAGTCCCTCGTAGACGCTGTGCACCTGACGGATGCAAAGACTCGGAAGGTTGCCGAATTGAGTTATGGTCAGCAGCGTCAGTTGGAGATCGCTTTAGCGTTCGCAGGTGCGCCACGCTTTATTCTATTTGATGAACCTGCTGCCGGTTTGTCTCCTGCGGAGCGATCAGAACTCGTCGAAATTCTTCAGTCACTACCGGAACACGTTGGCTACATCATCATCGAGCACGACATGGATGTGGCGCTGCGTGTCGTTACAACTGTCACAATGATGCATAACGGCCGAGTCTTTAAGGAAGGTACGCCGGAAGAGATTGAGTCAGATCCGGAGGTACAGGAATTGTACTTGGGTGACGGCCATGGTTGAGCGAACACGCAGTGCCCGAATCACACACGATCCCATCCTGCAAATTCGTGGTTTGAATGTCTTCTATGGTCAAAGCCACGCCCTGCAGGGCGTCGATCTCACATTGGAAAGTGGGGTTCTATCGGTTGTCGGTCGCAATGGGATGGGCAAAACTACCATGTGCAAGGCCATCATGGGATTGGTTCGCGCGAGCAGCGGGTCAATTCGTTTTGATGGTGAGGAACTTGTTGGTCGTTCGTCCAGTGAGATTGCCAATCTGGGGCTGGGTTACGTTCCTCAAGGGCGCCGTTTGTGGCCATCTCTGAGCGTTGATGAGCACCTTCGGCTTTGCCAAAATCGAACGCGTGGTGGTTGGGATAGAGAGCGGATCTATGCAACGTTCCCGAGACTTGCGGAGCGACGTAAAAATGGTGGCGGGCAGTTGTCTGGGGGAGAGCAGCAAATGCTCGCAATTTCGCGGGCACTACTAGCCAATCCACGCTTGCTAATCATGGACGAGCCAACCGAAGGTCTTGCCCCTGTGATTGTTGCCCAGGTCGAAGAAATGCTGATCGAACTGGCAGATGAAAGTGAAATGTCCGTTCTGGTCATCGAGCAAAATATCGGCGTCGCAACGGCGGTATCGGAACACGTCGCGATCATGGTGAATGGTCGAGTGAACAGAGTAATGGACGCCGGTCGTCTTGCTGCCGATCGCGAATTACAGCAGCGTCTTCTCGGTGTTGGGCGCCATAGTGACGAAGATTCCGCAGGGCTTGTGGACGATCCGCAACCGATCCCTGGAGCCAGTAAACGTAATGGCCGAAAGCGTTTAACATGGCGATCTAAGCAAGCTGCCTACATTTCGAATCCAGTTCCACCAACCCGATGGTCGCAACCTGTCGATGAGGCTTTGACGCGCCGGGATCCTGCAAAGTCGCACGTCATCTATCCCGGGGCTCAGACGGAGTTGCGGCCATTGACGGCAGAAGGGGGAGATGTGGTGCTCGTAGTCGGTACGTTCGATACTAAATCGGCCGAACTGAAGTTCATTCGTGACGTACTGTTTGCTGCTAAAGTCAAGGTTCGTACTGTCGATGTTTCGACTAGCGGTAAACCATCTGGCGCAGATGTGCCACCGCATCAAATTGCAATCTACCATCCGCGCGGCCCGAACGCGGTCTTCACCAATGACCGCGGAGAGTCGGTTCGTGAAATGTCGAAGGCTTTGCAGGCCTGGATGCGTCGGCAGCACGGTATTGCAGGTCTTATATCTGCTGGGGGCAGCGGTGGGACTGCGCTTGTCACCCCCGCTATGCGTAGTCTTTCCGTCGGAATTCCCAAGGTGATGATCTCGACTGTGGCATCAGGCGATGTCCGACAGTATGTCGGCTCGTCCGACATTCTCATGATGTATTCAGTTGCAGATATCCAAGGAATCAATTCGATCTCCCGCAAAATACTGTCCAATGGAGCGAACGCAGTCGCCGGTATGGTTCTGCACGCGGACCGTGGAATAGAAAGAGCCAGTCGTTTGCGACCGGCAGCGGAGTTGCCCGCGGTCGGGATGACTATGTTTGGCGTCACGACCCCATGTATCCAACAGATTGTCGGTAAATTGGAGGGTATGTACGATTGTATTGTGTTTCATGCCACCGGCGTTGGCGGCCAATCGATGGAATCGCTGGTAGACGCCGGCCTGCTCATGGGCGTAGTCGATGTAACAACCACAGAGGTGTGCGACATGCTTATGGAGGGCGTGTTTGCCGCAACGCAAGACCGGTTCGGTGCGATCATACGAACAGAAATTCCGTACGTTGGCGCGTGCGGTGCTCTCGATATGGTGAACTTTGGCGCCCGCGACTCTGTGCCAGAGAAATATCGAAGCCGGAACCTTTATGAACATAACCCGCAAGTGACGCTGATGCGCACAAGTCCGGAAGAAAATGATCGAATAGGCCGATGGATTGGATCCAGGCTCAATCAAATGTCTGGAGATGTCCGTTTTTTTCTTCCCGAAGGCGGCGTGTCTCTGATCGATGCGCCAGGCAAACCCTTTCATGATCCAGAGGCGAATGCCGCGTTGTTCGCCGCATTGGAGGCTAGCGTTAAGCAAACCTCGCGACGCCAGCTCATTCGACTGCCACATAATGTAAACGACCCAGCTTTCAGCGATGCATTGGTGCAAACCTTTCTTGCACTGCACAGCGGCCAACCGGTGCGTCGACGCAATACGAGGTAACAACGAAATGATCGAACGTAAAACGCTGCTTGAAAGGTTTCAGGCGATGAAGGCGGCAGGTCAACCAATTGTTGGCGGTGGAGCCGGTACGGGCTTGTCCGCCAAATGCGAGGAGGCTGGCGGCATTGATCTCATCGTCATCTACAACTCAGGTCGCTACCGAATGGCGGGTCGTGGCTCCCTCGCGGGCTTGCTTGCCTACGGAAATGCAAACGAAATCGTCATGGATATGGCCAAAGAGGTTCTGCCGGTGGTTCAGCACACTCCAGTATTGGCGGGTGTGAACGGCACAGATCCGTTTTGCAACTTCAATCAGTTTCTCGATGAACTCAAGACCGTGGGTTTTTCTGGCATTCAGAACTTCCCAACGGTTGGCCTGATCGATGGCAATTTTCGCGCAAATCTCGAAGAGACGGGCATGTCATTTTCTCATGAGATCGACGTCATCGCCAAAGCCCATGCGAAAGATATGCTTACAACACCTTACGTATTTGGTGAGGATGATGCCTCTGCGATGGCCAAGGCGGGCGCAGACATCGTTGTATGCCATCTGGGGCTGACGACAGGCGGTTCAATTGGCGCTGAAACAGCACTGGACTTAGCGGCTTGTCCGAGAATGGTCGATTGCTGGGCTGAGGCCGCGCTTCGGGTGAACAAAGATGTCATAGTGCTGGTCCATGGGGGGCCGGTCAGTCAACCGGCCGATGCGGAATACGTTCTAGCAAATACCGAGAATTGTCACGGATTCTATGGCGCCTCGTCAATGGAACGGCTGCCGACGGAATTGGCACTCACCGAGCAAACGAAAAAATTCAAACAGATCCGTGCGCGCTAGCGGCACGGACCTAACTGCCGGCGACACGCCGGATCTATGACTGCAGGAGGACTCCGATATGTCGGGCCAATTGATTGGAACCATGATTCTCTGGCTGATCGTTGCTGTTATTGCGATCGCAATACTCGTCTATCTTGTGAATTGGCTTTATCGTCGATCCTCGAAGGAGGTTTCGTTCGTCAGAACCGGATTTATGGGTGAGAAAGTTGTGATAAATGGCGGTGCGTTCGTATTGCCTTTTGTCCACGAAGTCACGCCAGTGAGCATGAATGCACTTCAAATGGAGGTGGTCCGGGATCATGAGAATGCACTGATTACTAAGGACCGAATGCGCGTCGACATGGTTGCGGAGTTTTACGTTCGCGTTGCGCCCAATCGCGAAGCTGTATCGGCGGCCGCAGCGACACTCGGTCGACGAACAATGGAACAGGAGCGGCTACACGCCCTGCTCTCCGGCAAGTTCATTGGCGCTCTGCGCTCGGTCGCAGCCAAAATGGACATGGTCGAAATGCATGAGCAGCGCTACGAGTTTGCCCGTCAAGTCGAGGAAACCGCATCGGAGGCGCTGGCGCAAAACGGACTGGAACTTGAGGCTGTCGCGATAACGGAACTTGATCAGACGGATCTTGAGTACTTCAATCCCTCCAATCGATTTGATGCAGAAGGTCTGACTCGCCTCATCGAAGAGATCGAAACACGCCGGAAACTGCGAAACGACATAGAGCAAGACGCGCTTATTAAGATTCGCTCGCGTAACCTTGAGGCAGAGAAAGAAACGCTTCAGATTGAACGCGAGAGTGAGGTCGCTCGACTCGATCAGGAGCGTGAGATCGAAATTCGAAAGGCCGAGCAACGTGCCGATGTCACACGAGAACGTTCACAGCGGGACACCGAGGCCGAACAAGCTGAGATTAACGCCCGCGAGGAAATCGAGAAGCTAAGAATCACGCATGAGGAAACGTTGAGCCGGCGCAGGATCGCATCAGAATTGGTTATTCGCCAACAGGAAATAGATCGTGTGAAGGAGGTCGAGGCAGCGGAGATTGCGGCACGGGAAGAGACCGAGCGCGCACGACTTGAGCAAGAGCGTGCAATAGCTGAATCACGGATATCAACAGAACAAGAAACGCAGAGACGGGAAATTGAGCGCCAACGCGCCATTGAGGGAGCGGAGATTTCATCGCGCGAGCAGATCGAGGCGGCACGCATTGCGCAGGAGGCTAAAATCTCTGGCGAGCGCATTCTCAGGGATGAGGAAACGCGCAACAAGGAGATTGCTAGCGCACTGACTATTTCCGTCGCGGAGATTGCATCGCAGGATGAGGTCGAACGGGCTCGGCTCGCCAGCGAATTGCAGGTCGAGCGCGAGCGCATATTGACTGAACAAACTCGCGAAGTACTCGCAGTAGATCAGCGAAAGACAGTGGAAATTGCCGAACAGCAGCGCGCAATTGAAGTGTCAGCCAAAGCGGTGGAACGCACGGAAGCTGACCAAAAAGTTCGTCAGGCTGAAATTCAAAGCGAGCAGGAAGTAGAAAAGCTTCGTGTGGCGCGTGATCGTGTCCTCGACGAAGCCCGCATTCAGCGAGAACGCAGTCTAGAGCTGCTTGAAATTGCGCGCCGACAGGCGTTGGAAGAGGCAGGAATTTCATCGAATGAAGATGTCGAGCGCGCTCGCATCGCGTCCGAGCGAGGGTTGGATGAAGCGAGGATAGTAACAGATCGCGATATTCGACAGAGGGAGATAGAACGCGAACACGCCGTAGAAGTTGCAAACATCGACAAGGCGATAGCCGTTTATAACAAATCGAAGGAGCAGTTCGCGGCTCAGATAGAGGCGGAAGCCGAACATGCGCGGGCGGCGCAGGCGGAGGAGCAAGTCGCGACAGTCCGCGACTCTGAAGTCGCAAAACGTCGGCGCACGGTAGAAGTCATGCTGGCAGAAAAAGAACGTGACGAACGAAAAATTTTGGCCGAAGCAGATCGTATCCGCGCCGAGGTTGAGGCTGAGGCACAACGCTTGGTCAATGAAGCGGAGAATATCTTAACCGATGAGGCACGCTACTCCATCTACCGTCGCAAGCTGCTCGATAAAGTCGAAGGTATTGTCCGCGAGAGCGTGCGTCCAATGGAAAAAATTGAAGGAATCAACATTCTTCATGTTGAGGGGTTGAATGGTGGTGGCTCAGGAGAAGGCCGGAACATGACGGACGAAGTCATAGATTCGGCACTCCGTTACCGCGTTCAGGCGCCGATGATTGATAGTCTGCTTCGCGACGTTGGCATCGAAGGTGGCAGCTTAGCCAAGAGTGGAGGATTGATTCGCGAGGCTCGCGATCTTGATAGCATTGTCAAGTCCGCGGAAGCTGCAAAGAAGAAAGCCGAAGGTGGTTCAGGCAACGCGTAGGTGTGAGTATGGCCAAAGTTTACGTTTCCAGTGTCGTCAACGCACCCGCCGCAGACGTGTGGGAGCGCGTTCGAGATTTTAACGCATTGCCCAATTGGCATCCGCAGATTGCGGAAAGCCGGATCGAGAGTAGTGAGCCTTCTGATAAGGTGGGATGCATTCGTAGTTTCAAACTGAGCAACGGGGATCAACTGCGCGAGCAACTCTTGGGCCTATCGGACTACGACTTGTTCTGCACGTACTCGATTTTAGATGGTCCTATGCCGCTGACCGACTACGTTGCGACCCTGCGTTTGACGCCTGTCACAGATGGTGACCGGACCTTTATTGAGTGGTCGGCCGAGTTTAATTGTGCACCGGATGTCGAGGCAGAGCTGGTCGAGGGTATAGGCACGAACGTGTTTCAAGGTGGCTTCACTGCTCTCAAAGAACACTTCTCCGGCTAGGACCAGAGCTTCATGATTAAGGTAGTGCGCAGTACGATCGTAGAAGCGCCAATTACGCAGGTTTGGGATGTGTTGCGAGACTTCAACGGTCACGACCGTTGGCACCCCGCCGTCCATGAAAGCCGAATTGACGATAGCGAGCCAAGCGATAAAGTTGGGTGCGTGCGACGATTTCGTCTCGCCGACGGATCAGAGCTGACCGAAAAGTTGTTGGCGCTCAGTGACCGCGAACGAAGCTACCGCTATTGCCTCCTTGAAACTCCGATTCCTTTGCTGAACTATGTGGCGGAGGTTGAACTGGCACGCGTTACGGATGGAGGTTGGACCTTTTGGCGATGGGCGTCGCAGTTTACTGTGCCAAAAGGGCAGGAGCACCGTCTCACGAAGATGGTGGCGGACAATATCTACGTGACGGGGTTTTCCGCGGTTAAGGAGTACGTGGCGCAGCAGCAACGGGCGAGATGACATTCGCGCATCGAGACGGAAGGGATGGAATGTCGGTATTGGTTAGAACTTGCGACAGCGTACGGGAAGCCGCTCAACTCTTGATCCGGGAGAAGGGCGCGAGATTGCTTGCTGGCGGAACCCTACTGATGCGTGCCCTCAATGAAGGCGATCAGAAGATCTCGTCTCTTGTTATTGCTAATGATCCTTTCCTGACTGATATCCGCCAGCTCGGTTCGCGCGTGCAGATCGGCGCGTGTGCAACGATGTCAGCAATATTGTCAAACCGTGATCTCTCATTTCTGCACTCTGCAGCCCAGGCCATTGGCGGTCCTGCTGTTCGGAACATGGCAACGGTGGGCGGTAATCTTTATGCGCCGAGACCCTATGGTGACTTCGCTACCGCTCTTCTGGCACTTGACGCAACGGTGTCGATTCAAAGCGGTTATAGCGCGCGAGAAATGACACTTGAGCAGTTCATTGCAAGCAGCGAGCGGCAAGCTGGTGCCTTCGTTACGAGCGTTCAGCTTAGCCGTCCTGCGGCACCTGAGGCGTTTAGGTTTAGTAAGATCTCACGTGTCAAACCGAAGGGCATATCTGTTCTTTCGATCGCGATCCATGCAGGCGAACGCTTGGGACGTCTGTCAAATGTGCGGGTTGCCTACGGTGCGATGGCTGAGTCTACAATGCGTGCCAAGGCTGTTGAGCGAACTTTGGAAGGGCGCGTCCTGGATGACGCTGCGATTGCGGCGGCAAAAGCAGTTGCGTGCGAGGGGTGTTCGCCCAGGACGGACGCGATTGCGACGGATTGGTATCGGCGCGAGATTCTGCCTATCCATCTCGGGCGGACACTGGCTGAGTTGCGCATTAAAAAGGCTTCTTGATGGTGACGACACCAATCCAATTCACGCTCAACGGTGTGACGAAATCCTTGATGTGCGAAGCGAGCGCGTCATTGCTTGATGTCCTTCGCAATGATCTTGGTGACACCACACCGAAATATGGGTGCGGTCAGGGCACGTGCGGCGCCTGTACCGTCCTGATTGATGGTCAGCCCATTTTGTCCTGTATCTTTCTGGCAGGACGCGTTGACGCTCGTTCAGTCGAAACACTGGCAGGGGTTCATGATGGTCCCAACCTTCATCCGCTGCAGGTTGCATTCATGGAGCACTTCGCTGCACAGTGCGGATTTTGTACGCCTGGTATGATCCTGGCAGCTAAAGCGCTTTTGGAAAAGAATGCTTATCCGAATCGGGAAGAGGTCATCGATGCAATTTCAGGCAACATCTGCCGGTGCACCGGTTATGAGCCAATAGTTGATGCAATCATGAGCGTCGCCGAGCGGCGCGGCTCACCTGGCGATCGAGGATAGCCATGATCGATTTCAGAAAAGACATCTTTTCCGACGAACGTGACGACAATCTGAATGAAATTGGCAAGCCAACGCAACGCCAGGATATGTTAGGTCACGTCACTGGGAGAACCAAGTATTTTGACGATCATCTTGTTGCCAATCCACTACATCTCAAGGCTGTTCGCAGCCCCCATCACCACGCACGAATTCGCAGCATCGATACGAGTGCTGCTGAGCGCTTGCCTGGTGTACGGTGTATCTTGCGCGGTGGCGATGTTCCGGTAAACATTAATACGTTGCTAAGTTTGCTGCAATTCGGGATTGACGATGAGCCTTCTCTTGCAGTTGACAAGGTGCGTTACGTTGGTGAGCCGGTGGCAGCGATCATCGCCGAGAGCGAACCTGAGGCGCTTGCGGCTGTGTCGAGAGTGCGAGTGGAGTACGAACCTCTACCGGCCGTATTCGATGTCGAGGAGGCATTAGGATCTGGAGCGCCAGAGGTCAATCCTGCCTATCCTGGCAATGCCTTCATTTATCATGAGAAATATAATCACCAGCGCCTTCGGTTTGGCGATGTGGCACAAGGCTTCTCGATTGCCGACCACGTACTCGAAGAGCGTTATCAGATGTCGCCCATCGAACATGCACCGACGGAGACAAACGGCTGCGTAGCAGCGCCGGAAAATGACGGGCGGTACATCTGTTATACCTGCACGCAGGCGCTCTTCTTCTCGCTCGATACAGCGGCCAAGATACTTGATGTCCCGTCGAACAAGCTTCATTTTGTTGGCGGTACCGTTGGCGGGGGATTTGGCGGCAAAGTCGATACGTTGACCGAACCACTTGCGGTGCTCGGCGCAATGAAGACGGGTAGAGCGGTTCGCTACGTATTCAATCGCCAGGAAGAAATGCAAGTTGGTTCACCCCGCGGAGCGGAGCGTATCTACATCAAGGATGGCGTCATGAATGACGGCCGCATTGTTGCCCGGCAAATGCGGGTCTATATTGATGCGGGCGCTTATACCCGTCTGAGTAGTTACGCTGGACACAAGTGTACAGCTCACCTGCCCGGCCCTTACACGATCCCCCATGTCCATACTGACGTCTATTGTGTTTACACGAACCGAACTCCATCCACGGCGATGCGCGGTTTTGGTGTAACTGGCGTTGATTTTGCGTTGGAAGTTCAAATGGACAAGCTTGCCCGATTGCTCGGGATGGACCCCATCGAATTTCGGTTGCTGAATGCTTATCGCGATGGTGATATGAAGGCGCACCGTCGTGAGGCCAAAAACTGTGCATTGATAGAGTGCTGCCAAGTTGCAGCGGAGAAGACCAACTGGCCAATACGTGAAGCATTCAAGCAAATGTCATCGCGCAAAAGCGGCGGAGCCCAGCGGGTTGAGTCGCTGGCAAACCCATCGTCAATACTGTCAAATACCCCTCAAGCATCACAACCTTTGGCTGAGGAAAAGTTGGCAATGGGTGCAGCGCCTTCGACAACTCAAAGAGCCGCGGGATCTGCGCTGCACGCAACAGTGGTGCCATCACCGCATACTGAAACGAGCCGGGCGAATGCGGTCACCGCCAATGATGGCGTTGGTTCTGCCCGATTTTCGTCGATATTTGGCAAGCGGAGGCGCTAGGTATGGCGAGGCATCGAGGGCGCGGCGTGGCGGCGATCAATTATCCAATCGGCATGAATCTTGGCGGAGATCCCAGCCAAGCACTCGTTCATTCCAATCCGACGGGCAAGTTTACTGTTGCCCTATCCTCGATTGATCTCGGACAGGGCATGAAGTCCGTCACGCGCCAGATCTGTGCAGAAACATTAGGAATTCCCGTGGGCGATGTCTATGTCGATACCGCCGACTCAGATACTGGACCGCACTGCATGGGAAGTTTTGCATCCCGTGGCACCCACCGCGTTGGCAATGCGGTAATCGCAGCGGCTGAAGAGGCGCGGAGCGTCATGATGGAAGCTGCTGCCGAGGAACTGGAGGTCGATGCCAGCGACCTTGAGACTGACGGAAAGGGCAATATTCACGTCCGGGGAGCGCCTTCCAAGTCGATCACGGTGCGGGATGTTGCGATTGCTGCACAATTCAAGCAAGGGCGCACCATTTCCGGGCGCGGTATTTTTCTCGTGCCTCTCTCGGACATTGATCCTGAAACGGGTGAGATGAGCCCGGTGACTTGTTACGCGCACGCCTGCCTCATCGCAGAAGTAGAAGTAGATGATGAGACTGGCGAAGTTGAGATGGTTGAGATGAACAGCGCCTACGAACTAGGTCGGGCGCTGAACCCGAAGCTGGTTGAACAACAGCTTGTTGGTGGTGCCTGGATGGGTGTCAGTCACGCCCTCTACGAAACGCCCGAGCCGTATTATCCCGACCGAAGTCATGGGCCGACCGACTTCAACGAATACGTGATGCCGGGAGCTGGCGATATCTGCCGACACAATATTTCGGTTCTGGAGAGGCCGGCGCCAGATGGACCGTTTGGAGGCAAGGGGCCAGGCGAAATGTGCGCAAATCCGGTTTTACCAGCTGTCGCCAATGCGATTTTTGATGCGGTCGGGGTG
>JBPCWA010000068.1:0-30571 GCA_051009975.1 Hyphomicrobiaceae bacterium | reverse complement strand
TTGAAACAACAACGGTCGGGCATGTCCTCGGTTGAAGTCCTAGATGGAGATGCGTGCGGCGATTGGAGCGGCTCAATCTGACCAATCAAAATGGATGCTGTGCAGTGCTTTGAGTATCACGGATGGGTTTGTCGGTATTGCGACTTCATTAGAGTTTGCGGTAGTCTCTCCAGACTGCTAAAATCGGTGATCGATGTGCTAGGACAAGGAGGACGCGGCATGAAGTTGATCTGGACAAAGCCAGAAATTGTATCATTGGACGTCGGCATGGAAGTGACTTCCTACGCACCGGCCGAGATTGACGAAGGTGATGTCTTCGTTTGAAAGAGATCGTGCTGAAGATCGCGCGGGGGTAATCCGTGCGCGTTAGAGCGTCTCGACAATCACGTTGGGGCGCTTTTGTTTGCTGCGGAGAGCCCAAGATCTGGGCGGCATCCGGCGGGATACCGAAAGCAGGAACCGAAAGCAGGAAGACGTGATCATTAAAATCCTGGGGTCCGCTGCCGGTGGCGGATTTCCGCAGTGGAATTGCAACGGTCACAACAGTCGTTCAGTGCGCGCGGGGAAACGTGGTTTTCAAGCCGCGACTCAATCCTCAATCGCCGTCAGTCGTCATCGTGACGCCGGCGAATGGGTGATTTGCAACGCGTCGCCTGACATCCGTGAGCAGATTAACGCAAATTTTGAATTGCAGCCCCATGCCGACGGACCGCTGCGAAACTCACCTATCGCAGCTGTTGTTCTGACAAACGCTGATGTCGACCACGTCGCCGGGCTGCTGAGCCTGAGAGAGGGGCAGCGGTTCGCACTGTACGGTTCCGAACGCGTGCTCTCGACATTGTCACGCAACAGCATATTTGACGTGCTCGATTCCAACACCGTGGCGCGGCGTATTTTTGCTCTCGATCATCCTGTGAACTTGGCCGGACCGTCAGCGCAGCTTGGAATTTCTTTGGTTCCGTTTGTTGTTCCAGGCAAGATTGCTCTCTACCTGGAGGATGCAAACGCCGGGGAACATTTCGGAACCGAGCAGGGTGATACCATTGGTCTCAAACTTTCCGACGCCGCATCGGGGCGTTCCGCCTTTTACATTCCGGGCTGCGCCGGCGTTGATGCCCGGCTAGCCGAACGGCTGAAGGGGGCCGATCTGGTTCTTTTCGATGGTACTTTGTTCACCGATGACGAAATGATCTCCGAAGGCCTGTCCCACAAGACCGGGAGGCGGATGGGCCATATCAGCATGAGCGGTCCAGATGGATCGATTGCCGCGCTCTCTGAGCTTGGCATAGGTCGGCGCATATTCGTGCACATTAACAACTCAAATCCAGTCCTAAACGCCACCAGTGAGGCTCGTAAGCTTGTCGAAGCGGCCGGCTGGGAAGTCGCGTATGACGGGATGGAGCTTGAGCTATGAACAAACCGCTCTCGCACCAAGAATTTGAAGAAGCATTGCAGGCAATTGGGGCAGAGCAGTACCACGACAAGCATCCGTTCCACCAATTGCTACACAATGGCCAGCTGTCCAAAGGCCAGGTACAAGCCTGGGCCCTCAATCGTTATTGCTATCAAGCTGCGATTCCAAGGAAAGATGCAGCTTTAGTTGCGCGCTGCCGAGATCGCGTCCTGCGCCAAGAATGGACGCGGCGTATAGGCGATCACGACGGACGCCCTGGAGAGAGAGGCGGGATCGAACGCTGGCTCGTATTGACAACGGGTTTAGGTCTCGATCCCGAAGAGGTTCAATCGACAGCGCTGGCGCTACCGGCGACGCGATTTGCTGTCGAAGCCTATGTAGGGTTTGTTGCTGAACGAAGTCTGCTCGAAGCAATTGCATCATCTTTGACGGAGTTGTTTGCGCCTAAGATTCACCGCGAGCGAATCGCGGGTATGCTGGAAAACTATGATTTCATAACGGACTCAGTAATGCACTATTTCCGCACGCGACTGGACCAGGCGCCCCGCGATGTGGAGTTTGCTCTTGGCTATGTCAAAGAGCATGCGAAAACGCGTGCAGAACAGGAATTGGTGTTGGCGGCCTTGCGTTTCAAATGCTCAGTCTTGTGGGCACAACTCGATGCGCTTTATTCAGCGTATGTTGCGCCCGGGCACATTCCACCAGGCGCTTTTCGCCCACATAGCACTGCACAGGATTGATTGGACGTCGCATGCAGCAGCAGGATGATGCCTCCTCAAACACTGTCAATTTGCTATCGCGTCCAGCTCTAAAGCGTTTCGTGCGACTGCATGAGGACAAGGGGCGGGGACGGACCGTTCTTCTCGCACCAGAGCAAGTCCTCACGCCCAATGCGGTGGCCTTGGAAGTATTAAAGCTATGTGATGGAGTTCGAAACGTGGATGAAATTGCGGCTACGCTGTCGGAACGCTACGATGCGGATCAAGAGCAAATCGTGAAAGATATTCTACCTGTGCTGCAAGATCTTGCCGACAATGGCATGTTGAACCTATGACTTCGACAAATTCCGATCAAGGCCACTGGAGCGATCAGACATGCCCGACAGCACCGATTGGTTTGCTGGCAGAACTGACACATCGCTGCCCACTGCAATGTCCTTATTGTTCGAACCCAGTGCAGCTCGAGAAGCGTGCTTCTGAACTATCAACTGAGCAGTGGCTGGATATCATCGATCAAGCCCATAGATTGGGTGTACTGCAACTGCACCTATCCGGTGGTGAACCGACAGCACGAGATGATCTCGAGTGCCTGGTAGAGCGAGCCGCCGCGCACGGTATCTATAGCAACTTGATAACCGCGGGCGTGTTGCTCACGAGGAATCGTGTTCAACGTCTTGCCGACATCGGACTCGATCACATTCAACTCTCGATCCAGGATGTCGATCCGGCAAATGCCGATCGAATTAGTGGATATCGCGGCGGTCAGTCCAAGAAGGAGCAAGTTGCCGGTTGGATTGTCGAAGCCGGATTGCCGCTGACGATCAACGCGCCCATCCACCGCCAAAATATCGCGAACCTATCGGCCATGATAGACTTTGCCATGTCTGTTGGGGCAGAGCGATTAGAAGTTGCACATGTCCAGTACTACGGTTGGGGCTTGCTCAATCGCGCTCGTTTCATGCCAACACGAGATCAAGTTCGGCAGAGCATTGCGACGGTTGAAAAGGCTCGCGATCGATTGAAGGGGCGTTTGCGCTTGGATTTCGTCACACCCGACTATTACGCCAAGCGTCCCAAGCCCTGTATGGGTGGATGGGGGCGTAACATCATGAATATTACACCATCTGGTCGCATTTTACCGTGCCATGCGGCCGAAACGATTTCGCATTTGTCTTTTGACAATGTCAAAGACGTAGGTCTGCGCGATGCCTGGCTCCATTCCAAGTCTTTCAATGCGTTCCGGGGGACTGCGTGGATGGTGGAGCCGTGCCGGAGTTGTGATCGTCGAGAAATTGACTGGGGCGGTTGCCGTTGCCAAGCACTAGCCATTCTCGGTGACGCACGAGCAACCGATCCGGCATGTGCGTTATCACCCTTTCACGACGACATGCGGGATATTGCGTTAGGGTTGCAAGATGAAGCAGAAACAGAACTCATAATGCGAAACCCTCGCAATAGCTTACGTTAGTATCGTCGGCGCGGTTTGGAATGCCGCTAGGTCATTTTCCTGCGCGCCTACGATACCATACGACAAGGACTTCCATTGCCGCGAGTGAGAGCAGCGCGAAGCCCAGCAAAATCCACTGACCCAAATTATAGCCGCCATGCTCGATGACAACCGCAAAAGCAAGCGGTGCAATGGCATTGATGAGCAAGTAGGGCGTAGCCAGAGTGCCCAGAATCTGGCCGTAGCCCTGTGACCCAAACATGGCGAGTGGAAGCGATCCGCGGACAATCGTAATGAGGCCGTTGGCAGCGCCGAAACATATCGTAAATACGAGCGCAGGACCGAGGCCCCCCTGCAATGACATTAGGATTATGAATGCCGTTGGCATCAACCAGACTGGTACTCGGGCCACATGTATCGGCAACATATTGCGCGCGAAAATGATTTCCCAAAGCCGACCGCCGACTTGGGCTATGCCCTTTGTCGATGCAATGGCAACAGCGCTGGCCACCGCGACGCCGCTTGCCTCGATGAGACTAACAAGGTGGACTGACGCCGCTCCGAATATGAACGCGTAAGACGACGTCGCAATGGAAAACAGCACCATCGCGATCATCCTTTCAGAGCCCGTCAGAACCTCGTCAACAGGTTCATTTGAAACGCTGTCGGGGGATTTTAGCGCGCGCTCCGCCGACTGATCCTCCCGCCTCGCCAGTCCGTACCAATGGAGGGGAAGCGTGATGAACAGATTTAATGCTGCGAATACAAGGCAAGTGTCGCGCCATCCAATTGCTTCATTGAGACTATGTCCAATTGGCCAAAAAACAGTTGAGGCGAACCCACCCCACAGTGTCAAATATGATATTGCGCGACGTCCGTTCGTCGGGGTGATCTGTACAAGCGCCGCAAAAGCCGCGTCATAAAGAGTGAGCCGCATTGAAATGCCAAGAATGAGCCACCCTGCTAAATACGTCCAGATGCTTTCGGACAACGCCAAGACGACTAAGCCCAAAGCATTGACGAACGAGCCAATCGCCATGATGGCACGTGCCCCATGGGTATCTATCGCGCGTCCGGTCCACGATGAAATCGCCCCCGAAACCAACAAGCCGAGCGTAAGGCCGCCAAAGACGAGGCTGGGTGACCAGCCCGTGTCGGCAGAAATTGGAGTACCGAGGACCGCAAGCGCATAAAGAGTGGTTCCCCAGCAGACGATTTGCGTGATGCCGAGAGCGTTGACTGCGATGCCGGTAGGGGATTCTAACCAATAGCGCGTTCTGGCGAACAACTCGACCATAATATGGGGACGGATCCTCTGTCTGTCGCATCACGCATGAGGTGGTCGGGGTTGGTCGTTTGGACGCACCATCTGATACGAATAGGCGAAAGTTGTGGATTCTGATCGGATCTTGAACTTTGTCCAATCTCAGTGCGTTCCCCTCGCGTTGGTCTCTTTTCCACCGCTAGTAGTTCTGCTCTGTGTGACACTGCGCGATTGTGCGCGATTTGTACGAATGGATTTCGGCTGACGCCTGGACGCAGGCAAGGCGATCGCCAATATAGTGGATCGTAGGCGAGGCGACCGGCCGCTGGCAACGAAGTTATGATGGAAAACCAAGAAAAAGACGCAGAACAAAATCGACTGACAGCTCGTGCATCCCGCTATTTGCGAGTTGGAGGCAACGTCGGATCAATCGCTGCGCGCGTGGCGGGACAAAGACTGTTCGGGCTCGAAGCTGACAAATCGAAGGATGCGGCCGAATTGGCGCGAGCACTCGGCGGACTTAAGGGTCCAATCATGAAAGTAGCGCAGTTACTTTCCACTATTCCAGAGGCGTTGCCGGCCGAATACGCGCGCGAATTGGCACAGCTCCAGGCTAATGCTCCAGCAATGGGCCCGGCATTCGTCAAGCGGCGCATGAAGGCCGAGTTGGGAAATGACTGGCAGAACCAATTTTCGTCGTTTGACACATCTGCCGCAGCGTCGGCTTCTCTGGGGCAGGTACACCGCGCCGAAGCACCTGACGGCCGACAGCTGGCTTGCAAGTTGCAGTACCCGGACATGCAGTCAGCCGTTGAGGCCGACGTCAACCAGTTGTCAGTTGTGTTCTCGATACATGCACGGATGAATCCGGCGGTGAATACGCGAGAGATGTTGAAAGAAATTGCGGCTCGTCTTCGCGAGGAACTCGACTATCAGCTCGAAGCACGCCACATGGCGCTTTACTCCGATATTCTTGGCCATCGCCGATCTATTCGCGTCCCAGAGGTCGACCCACGGCGGACAACGAAGAGACTTCTTACCATGACTTGGCTCGATGGGGCGCCGCTGATGCATTATAAGCAACATGCACTGGAGGACCGCAACACTCTCGCGCGTGCACTATTCACGGCCTGGTGGTACCCGTTCAGCCACTACGGCGTGATCCACGGAGACCCTCATCTTGGCAACTACACTGTTTTTGAAAAAGGTGGACGTCCTGCCGGAATTAATCTCTTGGACTATGGCTGTATCCGCTCCTTTCCCCCGGTATTCGTGCAAGGAGTCATTGATCTGTATACCGGCCTCTTGACGGAAAATCGCGATCTCGTTGTTCATGCCTACGAGACGTGGGGTTTCAAAGGGTTGACCAATGAGCTTATCGACGCAATGAACATCTGGGCGCAATTTATCTACGGGCCCTTGCTGGATGACCGCGAGCGGACGATGGCTGAGGGTACGACACCAGCTGAATATGGCCGTCGAGAAGCCTTCTCGGTGCACAAAATTCTCAAGGAAAAAGGGCCCGTTACAATTCCAAGAGAGTTCGTGTTTATGGATCGAGCGGCCATTGGGCTCGGCGGGGTCTTTCTCCATCTCGACGCCAAACTTAATTGGTACAGGGCATTCAACGAGACCATCGAGGACTTCGCTCTGACGGAGTTGGCCGAACGTCAGCGAAATCTGTTCAACGAGGTCGGCGTACCTCTACCGGTTGCAGGACAGTAGTTCCGCTGCTTGCACGAAGGAATTCTCTATCTGTGGTCGAACGGGAGCGCTGTAGAGCTGCTTTCTGCGCCAGCGATTGCGACAAAGATCATGCGCAAAAACGCGAACCTAAACTTCTCACAATTGGAGCGGGGTGCGCATGCTCACTGCCTCACTGCCTCACTGCCTCACTGCCTCACTGCCTCACTGCCTCACTACCGTTTGTCGGCGTCGCCTAAGCGTTGCCAATAATAATGCCAGCGGCGAAAACCAATGCACCCCCAAGAACTACCTGGAAGGTTGCACGAAGAAACGGCGTATCCATGTACTTGTTTTGGATCCACACAATGAGCCATAGCTCAACAAATACAAGGAGGATTGCGATCGACGTTGCTGTGCTGAAATCGGGGATGAGATAGGGTAGCGCGTGGCCGAGTCCGCCGATGGTCGTCATCACGCCAGAAGCAATGCCGCGCTTGACCGGCGAACCTCGTCCAGAAAGTTCCCCATCGTCCGATGCGGCCTCAGTAAAGCCCATCGATATCCCGGCACCGACCGATGCGGCCAATCCAACGAGAAATGTTGTCCAGGTGTCTTGGGTGGCGAACGCTGTTGCGAAAATTGGCGCCAGCGTCGAGACCGAACCGTCCATTAGACCAGCGAGGCCCGGTTGGACCCAGGTCAAAATGAATTGTCGCCGGGCATCACGATCTTCTTGGGCTCGGACATCTTCTGGAAGATGTTCTTGCTCCAAGCGATCTGCCGTCGTCACATGACCTGCCTCGGCAGTGGCGAGGTCGCCCAACAGTTTGCGCGTATCCGCATCCTGAGTGCGAGCTGCTGCTTTGAGGTAGAATTTGTGCGCGGCCTGCTCCATGTTGGCAGCTTCGTCGCGAATGCGATCAAGGCCAAGATTTTCGATGAGCCAAACAGGATTGCGCGCATAGAAACCAGCAACGTGTTCTCGCCTTATCAGCGGGATCGTGTCTCCGAAGCGCGCCTTGTGTAGTTCTATAAGGCGGTGGCGGTGTTGGTCTTCTTCGATGGCCATTCCATTGAAGAGTTTTGCGGAATCAGGAAAATCTTCCCGCAATCGATCGGCATAGCTTCGATAAATTCGAGCGTCGTCCTCTTCCGACGAAATTGCGAGTGCGATGATCTCCTGCTCGCTGAGGTCCGAAAAGCGTCGCCGCGATGAAATGCCCGGGATCATGGCTCTGTCCAAACATTAGAATGATTCAAAAGAACTGCGAGGCGTAACCCGAGACGTTGAAATTGACAACTGCGGTATGGCAACGCGTGTAGGCGTGGATGGCGGTTTGCTGAAGTACAGTGAAGTACAGCAGTTTGCTGAAGTGCAGTAGTTCGCTGAAATACAGTAGTTCGCCGCGGTGCCCCCGCTCATTAACGACCATAGCGTTTGGCACACTTTTCGTGGATGAACTCGTTAATCTCAGAAACCATCTCGGCTTGAAAGAGCCCCATTGTCTCTTCGAGGGCGCTGACGGTCCACAGTGCTCCTTTGATGAATACGGGTGCATCGATCCGCGAAACGTTCAGCCATGTTGTTTGAACTTTGCCACGCCTGAACGACATTTTCGGTGCCATATCGATGTCGATTTGCGTTATTTCTTCGGTCCGCTCCACCTGACACTTGATCGTGTGCTTGTCCAAGACGAAATCGTATTGCGGCCTGGTCAGCGCGGCTATGATCTGTGAACGCGGCATCTTGACTTTGACGGCACACTGAGCGTCTCCGAACGTCCAAGAAATGTTCTTCTGACGCACGCCATTGATGATTTTTGATTTTTGCCATGTTCGGCCAATATTGCAGCGCAGGTCTTCCCCCACTGGGTCTTTCTTGAGAATAATCGAGCACACTCTTCGTTCGCACGATTTGAGCCGCCTCTTTTCGTCTGCCGGCGGCTCGAGCCCCAGAACGGGCATTGCAGCAAAGACTGAAATTGTCGCTGTCGTCGCTGCTGTAGCGACAGCGCGCCGAGGTAAGTATTCAAGCATAAATTCGCTCGCTCCTCTCTCAACACTTGCCTTATTTAGAGGCACTTTTTTAGTCTGCTCTCGTGGTGGCGCTCCTCGCGGCAGCGTCGGTATAGCGAATGTCAATGAGAGGATTGTCGAACACAAGGCGAGGCGGCCGATTGTTGACGGCAGTTTGCTGTTTGTGGAGAACGCGGCGTTTCGCGCGAGCGGTCGCCGTTGAATCTGTTTCGATCGTCCGTTAGGACTGCATGAGACACGAGAATCAGTGGAGATTGTAATGAGCATCGACACGTCGGATGGCCATCCGGCCATGGACTATGATGAACATGTCCGGACCTATAATGGGTTTATGCTGTTCACAAAGATCTCGACGATTGTGATCGTGGTCCTGCTCGCAGGGATGGCTGTATTCCTCGTCTAATCCATCTTGACCGGATCTTGCGTTGCCGACGCAGATCTATTGTCGAATTTGGCCCCGTCCGCTCCGCCCTCGGGGGTGTGGGACCTCAGTCAGTCCTCAATCGCTCGGAAATTAGAGATGCTTAAAGTCGCCGTAACTACCGAAGGCGCCGATGAACCGAGAGTTGCCGTTTCGCCAGAGACAACTAGAAAGCTCGTCGGTATGGGGTGCAAGGTCAGTGTCCAGGCAGGTGCTGGCTCGCGTTCTCGATTTTCTGATGATGTATTGCGGTCCCAGGGCGCAGAGATAGCCGCGAATGTTGATGCCGCGATTGAAGATGCGGACATTCTGCTAAAGGTCCGTCGACCAACCCTTGAGGAGCTGCGCAAGTTAAAGCCGGGCGCAATTGTAGCGGCAATGATTGATCCGTTTGGGGAGCGCGCGGCTCTGGATGCGGCAGCAGCGACGGGTGCGACTCTCTTCTCGATGGAATTTATGCCGCGAATAACGCGGGCTCAGTCTATGGACGTTCTGTCCTCTCAAGCGAACCTGGCTGGCTACAAGGCCGTCGTCGACGCCGCGTCTATGTTTGAACAGGCCATGCCAATGATGATGACGGCGGCAGGTACTGTGCCAGCAGCGAGGGTATTCGTTATGGGGGTAGGTGTGGCAGGCTTGCAAGCTATCGCCACGGCCCGGCGTCTTGGCGCCATCGTGACGGCGACGGATGTACGACCGGCCACGAAGGAGCAGGTTCAATCTCTTGGTGCGAAATTCATCGCCGTTGAAGACGACGAGTTTTTGCAGGCACAAACCGCAGCTGGTTACGCCAAACCAATGTCTGAATCCTATCAAAAGAAACAAGCTGAACTTGTGGCCAATCATGTCAAAGGACAGGATATCGTGATTACGACAGCCCTGATCCCAGGGCGTCCTGCTCCACGATTGGTCTCGAAGGAGATGGTTGAGAGCATGAAAGCCGGCGCTATCATCGTGGACTTGGCCGCCGAGCGTGGGGGGAATTGTGAAATAACCGAAGCTGGAAAAACAGTAGAGCATGCAGGTGTCCGCATTGTTGGTCCGATTAACCTGGCAGGAACCGTCTCTGTCAATGCGTCGTCACTCTACGCGAAGAACTTATTGACGTTTTTGCAGCCGATGATCGATGGCGAGGAACAGGCGCTCAAAGTCGATTGGGACGATGAGATTGTCCAAGGCACACTGGTTGCGAGGGATGGAAAAATTGTTCACCCCAATCTGGTAACTGCTGGCTCCGAGGTAGAGACTGCGCAGGACAAGGCCAAACCCAGGACATCGAGCGAGGGAGCTACAGACGACGAGAGCCCAGACGCAGAGAGCACAAACGGAGAGAGCACAGACGGAGAGAGCGATGCGTAACCTTGCGACTTTGGTGATTGGTGCCCTCCTATTAGTGGGACTTCACTCGCCTGCGCTTGCTGCAGGCGGAGATGCTGTTGATCCATCGATTTATCGTCTTATGGTGTTCATCATCGCCATCTTTGTTGGCTACTACGTTGTTTGGAGCGTGACGCCGGCGCTGCACACACCTTTGATGTCCGTTACCAACGCGATTTCCTCCGTCATCGTGGTTGGCGCGTTATTGGCCGTCGGTGTATCGGCGAGCTCCTCGGGCAGCACGCTTGCCAAGATCTTCGGTTTTTTGGCCCTTGTCATGGCCTCGGTAAACATCTTTGGCGGCTTCCTCGTCACGCAGCGCATGCTCGCGATGTACAAGAAGAAGGACACGAAGCGGTGAGACGAGACTGTGAAATCGTCTCTTTGTTCCTTCTGTCTGCATTGGTTTTAAGGCTTGGTCCATGTCATCGAACATAGTTGCACTCTTGTACCTCGTTGCAGGTGTTCTCTTCATTCTTGCTCTACGCGGCCTGTCAAGCCCGGAAACATCGCGGAAGGGCAACATCTACGGCATGGTCGGGATGGCGATCGCGGTCATCACGACCCTGCTCCAGCTGGACGCACCGGACTCCGCGCTCACTTGGCTCATTATCGTCGTGGGAATCGGGGTCGGGGGGGGGCTTGGAGCCTATATCGCGCAGCGCATATCGATGACCGCCATGCCGGAACTGGTGGCGGCGTTTCACTCACTGGTCGGTTTGGCGGCAGTGTTCGTGGCGGCGGCGGCCTTGAACGCCCCTGAGGCGTTTGAGATTGGCTCTGAGGGAAGCATTGCACCTATCAGCCTATTGGAAATGTCACTAGGAACTGCAATTGGTGCCATCACGTTCACCGGATCCGTAATTGCGTTCGCAAAGTTGTCAGGCCGCATGTCTGGGGCACCGATCATTCTCCCTATGCGGCATGGCATCAATATTGCGGTGGCGGCTTTGCTGCTCATTATGATTTATACATTCTGTCTACATGGCAGCCAGCCTGTTTTTTGGATTATCACTTTCCTGGCACTTGCCCTTGGGGTGCTTATCATTATTCCAATCGGCGGTGCGGATATGCCCGTCGTCGTCTCCATGCTCAATTCGTATTCTGGTTGGGCTGCTGCAGGCATCGGATTCACACTTGGCAACATTGCTCTCATTATCACAGGAGCCTTGGTTGGCTCCTCTGGGGCAATTCTGTCGTACATTATGTGCAAAGGCATGAATCGCTCATTTATTTCGGTGATTCTTGGGGGATTTGGTGGCGAAACAGCTGGCCCGACTGGCGACGATGGAGTGCAGCGTACGATCAAGCAAGGCGCCGCAGAAGATGCTGGCTACATCATGAAGAACGCCGCCAAGGTGATCATTGTTCCCGGCTATGGAATGGCTGTTGCCCAAGCACAGCACGCCTTGCGCGAGATGGCGGATAGTCTCAAGGAGGAAGGTGTGGAGGTCAAATATGCGATTCATCCTGTAGCGGGTCGGATGCCTGGCCACATGAATGTTTTGTTGGCTGAGGCAAATGTGCCGTACGATGAGGTATTTGAGCTTGAGGATATCAATAACGAGTTTGCGCAGGCCGATGTTGCCTACGTCATTGGTGCCAATGATGTGACCAATCCGGCGGCCGAGGACGACCCGTCATCGCCTATTTACGGCATGCCCGTTCTCCAGGTTTGGAAGGCCGGGACTGTCATGTTCAATAAGCGATCATTGTCGTCAGGGTACGCGGGTATTGATAATCCGCTGTTTTATCGAGACAACACCATGATGATTCTTGGTGATGCGAAGAAGATGACTGAAGAAATTGCGAAATCGCTTGATTAAGGCCGGCCTCGCGGACCTACCGTGCAATTCTGTTTTGAACATGCATACGGTTGTGTCATGAAGTGGCTTGGGCGGATTATCGCTCTTTCGAGGATTTTCGCCGTGGGCGATTGCCTCTTTAGAGACAGCTGCCCGCGAGACCGGTTCAATTGAAGGCCTTTCCCCGACCACTGCCTGGTTCGCTATTGGATAGGTCAGAAGGGCGACCTAACCGAGGCTGATCGGCTCCAATGTCATTCCCGGGTTGAGCCTTGTCTTTGTCATCCGGTGTCACTGTCATCTGTACCCGTGCCAGAATGAACGTCAACGACAGGAGGCAGAGCGCGATTGCCATCATCATGGCGAGCGAGCGTGGCCCTGCACCTGCACCAAAATACCGAATGCCGTAGTTCGTGATCGTCTCGGCATTGAATACAAACAACACACTGAAGACGACACCAAGAAAGCGAGAGGTCAATTCTGCTTGTTTGTTGGCGGGGTGGAAAAACGAAAAGAGTATCAGGAGCGCCCAGATCGCAAAGACCACAATGAAAGTGTTTTCGTCTCGGTGAAGTGATTCCGCACCGCGCGAGCCATGGAGCAGCTGGGTTGCCTCGAGAAATCCTCTGTTCATGATGGTCAAGAATGCCATGGCCATGACCCCAACAATAACCCCGCGATCGATATGGCGCGCGTAGTCGCCATAGAAGCGTTCAATGCGTGGTCGGCGCAGAGCTAGGAGAACACTGATGGCGAGCAACGTAAACAGAAAGAACATGTTTAGCGGCCAAAGCTGCAGCTGGAGGGTGTCTGTCTGAGACCTATTTTGAGGTAATTCGTGGGCGGCTTTGACGGCTGCGTCAAAACGGAACTGCGCGAAGCAGCACAGCTCATCGTTCAAGAGGCGTCCTGGAAGGTCACCACCTTGGCCCTGAAAGTTTGTCGTGGGAGCGCAGTAGCGATCCGATGGCGGTTCCCGCGGTGGTGCGACAAAATTGTCTGACCGGCATGCTCGCGTGAGATCTGTCAACTTTAGCCGTGAGCGGCTCGCCCGTCGGACGTTTGCCAATCCATCGACAAACGATACACGTCCGCACTGATTCTCGTCGCAGTCTTCGCCTTTGTCAGCCTGCAGCACGCTAGGTGAAAGCTGCCATATCGCGCGTTCCTCGGACACTTGAATTGCGTAGCTTATGGCATAGCTAAAACCCGCGATGGCGACGAACCAAAAAGCAAATCGGAACCTCGACTGAGGAATAGGGTCGTCTATTTGGCGCGCGACATTCCAATACATGTCTACGAATGCGCAAGCAGGAGTATAGAAGGCGATCAAAGCGACAGTCCCGAACAGGGGGAAAAAGATGAACAGATCACTGTAATGTGTTAGGAGGGTAAACCATAATTCTCCGTTAAACATGAAGGGCTTCTGAGGATCGGCGAATTCGGTATAGAGGCTTATAGTCGTGGCCCAAAAGCTTGCAGCGAGGATCGCGAACAACAAGAAAACGAAAGCTCTTGAACCCCAATGCATCGTTGCTGCCTCCTAGTTCGGTCGACGGCAACGTCATACCAAATCTGCCAGAATGTGCACGCTTGAATAACACGATCAAGAGCGCTGCACGCGTGCTTCGGAGTTAAAAAATTGATAATGCAGATGGTCGCTTCTATTGGTGTGTTGATCGCACTTGGCTTATTTGCGCTTTGGTACTTCCAGCGCCGCCTCATTTATCAACCCGATGTTCGGCGGGTGTTGCCGAAGCAAATCGGCCTCTCTTCGGTGAACGAGGTCATTCTGGAAAGACCCGACGGGGCGAGCATAGTTTGCTGGTACGGACAAGCCCGTCCAGCGCAGCCAACACTATTATATTTTCACGGCAACGGCGGGAACTTGGCAGGCCGAGCCGAACGTGTTTCGGCTTACCGTAAACGTGGCCGCGGACTCCTTATGATGAGCTACCGAGGTTACAGCGGGTCGACCAGCGATCCGACTGAGCGGAGAAACGTTGGCGACGCGCTAGCGGCTTATGACTTTCTGCGGGATCAAGGCGTCGACGCCAATGATATTCTCGTATACGGAGAGTCCCTCGGGTCGGGCGTTGCTGTGCATCTGGCGACCAAGCGTCATGTTGGTGCTGTAATCCTTGATGCACCGTTCACCTCGCTACCTGATGTTGGGACTCTGATTTATCCCTATCTTCCTGTCCATCTTGCGATCCGCGATCGCTACAATTCGATTGGTCGAATTGGACGAATAGAAGCGCCATTGCTTATCGTCCACGGCGGGCGCGACAGGATCGTCCCCTTCCGAATGGGCAGGTCGCTATTTGAGGCGGCCAATGAACCCAAGACATTTGCTGCGTTTCCGTTAGCCGGCCATAGCGACCACTATCAATTTGGATCATACCAAAAGATTGAGGCCTGGATTGATGACCTGAGAGTAGCGGCCGCAGAGGCGGCGCAGTAGCGCGCTGCCACGCGAGAGCCTGTTGGTCGCGGCGTGTCAGAAGCATATCGGAGAGCGGAGCGGGAGAGCAGAAGAAAGAGAGGTATCTGGGGAGACGGGAGAGATATGTGGCCAATCATGCGCAGTGGCGATGGAGTGCAGGCGACAGCAACTTGGTCACGATAACGCGTCATCTCCCAAGTATCCTGACCCTGTCGAGCACGCTCCACAAGGCTTTCGCGCCTTGTTTGGCTTTGCCTCAGAATCAGGACTCCGTGCGACTTCCCCATCCTCCTCCACTGGTCGCACTCTTGAGAGAGCTTCCGGGATCTTGGGATCATGGCCCAAAGATCACGGGGGCCGAAAGCAATCACAGAAATGCTGGGGGACGGACTGGCTCTCGCAACCACTCAGATTTGCTGAAGGGACTGTGGCTGAACGGCGGAAGTGGCCGGCGAGATCGGAGTGCGAAGTCTGCATTTCCGAGTCAATGAAGAGCCGAGAACCGCGAGCTGGTAGCGACGATTGAACAATCATCACTACTCCAACCTATCGACGGCTAGTCGTGGCTCCTTTGCTCGGAACGAGCCCTTCTCGCTGAGCCCGCTTACGCGCCAGTTTTCGAGCCCGCCGGATGGCCTCAGCCTTTTCGCGCGCCTTCTTCTCGGATGGCTTTTCGTAGTAATTCCGCAATTTCATTTCGCGGAATATGCCTTCGCGCTGCATTTTTTTCTTCAGCGCCTTGAGGGCTTGGTCGACGTTGTTGTCGCGAACGAGAACTTGCACGCGGTCTGTATCCTATCAAGCTATTTCAGCGATATAACAATCGCTAAACAAGGATTGCGGCCCGACCAGCCTGGGTCCACCGCTGTTTGATTATCATTCGGGATATCAAAATCAATCCGCATTGGTCAAGTCCGTCTAGGCAGGCGATTGGCCCGGCGATGGTTATCGCTTCGGTACGATCCTGTTCACGTGACCCATCTTTCGACCTGCTCTGGCTTCGTTCTTGCCATAAAGATGCAAGACGGAAAGGGGCGACACGAGATGAGATTGCCAAGACTCTACATCACGGCCAATGAGATTGATCATCTCGGCGTCGGAATGGCGTTCGACGGTGCCTATCGGCCAGCCGGCCACAGCGCGAATGTGGTTCTCGAACTGATCGACGAGGCAAGCGTCCGTTGTCCAGTGTCCGCTGTTGTGCACACGTGGCGCAACTTCATTGACGAGAAAGGCCTGCTCTGCGCCGACGTCCATGTGAAACAATTCCACAGCCAAAACACCGATATAGTCGAGCGCTTCGGCGATACGTGCAGCGATTTCGAAAGCGATACGGTGTTCATTATCGTCAAGCATCGCTGGAACCACGGATCGTCGCAAAATGCCCTCGCGGTGCGTATTGGCAGGTATATCATAGGCCAACGTCTCTAATTCGTGCACGGCGCTCGATGACCGGCCGCGAACCAAAATTACGGACACTTCCTGTTTAAATGGAATGACTTGCTCAAGGATGGCCGGTACTTCGCCAATGCTGCGATAGACGATCGATGGATCCTTTGGCGGTTGATCCAGCCATACTTGACCTTTGCCATCGTAGCCCAAGCGGCGAGTTTTTAGGACCGCAGGAAGCCCAATTGTTTCTATGGCTTCGTAGAGCATCTCGGGTGAATCGACCTGAGCAAATGGCGGTACTGCAATTCCAAGATTGCTGATAAATTGCTTTTCGCATAGTCGATCTTGCGCGACTTCCAAAGCGCGTGGCGGCGGAAAGACGGGCTTGCTAAGAGCCAGGCGCTGTGCGGCGGCTACCGGGACATTCTCAAATTCATAGGTTACGACGTCGACTGAATTGGCGAAATGCAGGAGCCGTTCTACGTCCTCAAACTCCCCTTCGGTCGACACGCTTGCTACCTCCGCGGCGGGACTGGTTGGGGCGTCGCAATAGATGTGGCATCTAAGGCCAAGACGGGCTGCGGCCATTGCCAACATGCGGCCGAGTTGTCCACCGCCGAGAATCCCTATGGTCGTGCCGAGAGCCAGCGGTGCGGGATAGGTCTGCAAGCACTTAAGTGGCATCGAGCGGCTCGTCGCCAACTTCATCTGTTCGCGCAGCGCGCCAGAGCGACAATCTTGTATCTAAGTCTTTGTCGTTAAGGGCCAGAATTTGGGCCGCCAGCAATCCGGCATTCAGCGCGCCGGCTTGGCCGATGGCCAATGTGCCGACGGGAATTCCGGCGGGCATCTGTACGATAGACAAAAGACTGTCATGGCCTCGAAGTGCACGACTTTCGACGGGGACACCTAGGACGGGCAGGGTTGTAATTGCGGCGACCATTCCGGGCAAATGCGCCGCGCCGCCGGCGCCTGCCACGATCACTCGAATCCCGCGAACATGCGCATTCTTTGCGTAATCATAGAGGCGATCAGGTGTCCGATGGGCCGAAACAAGGCGCTTTTCGTGCGGAATTTTCAAAGCGTCGCAAATCTCGGCAGTGTGGCGCATGGTCGGCCAATCGGATTGACTCCCCATGACGATCGAAACAACAGGAAGTGCCTGCGCCATCCTTTCCTCCAGAAAAACGCGCTGTCCGTCAGCGGACGTTACTGGCCGAAAGAGGCCGGGTTAAACTGTGACATGCCCGATCAGAAGCCTCGCGTACGTACGCACGCGACTCGTGCTTAAATTCAAGCGATAATGTCGGGAAACAATCGATCTTCAAGCGCCGTAATCTCATCCTTTAGCGCGAGCTTCTTCTTCTTGAGCCGCGTGATTTTGAGCTGGTCCGGTAGGCCCAACAGTTCAAGCTGGGTAATCTCTGTGTCGAGGCAACGATGTTCGGTGCGCAATGTTGCAAGACGCGCTCGAAGCTCGCTTTCTAGATCTGCGTGCATTACGTCCCAGATGGTAGCCCATCAATTCTAGGCAGAATGATATTAGTTCGTTTCGATCGCAAGGCAACGTTTTCGTTGCGATCTCAGCTGAAATGTTTGGCCTTGGGTGCCAAGGACCCCGTGTTTTGAGTTGCATCTTTGACCTAGCGCCTAATTCCATTCGCCCAATACTCATGAAAAATCGCTGAGGGATCGGTTAAGGATCCATTAAGGATCCCTGAAGGATGTCCCACAGGTTTTGCCCAATTCGATTAGACAGACTGTTGTTGATCTGTCACACTCTTTCCATTAGCGACTCCACAACCAGGAGGTAGAGATGGCAGCATCAGCACATCTTTCTGAGCTCGCAGAGCGGCACCGGGTGCTTGAGAAAAAAATTGAAGAAGCTCTCATGCATCCGTCTATCGACACTTTGGAGATTACCGAACTCAAACGCGAGAAATTAAAACTGAAAGATGCGATGGCCCGAATGAAGAGTGGGCTTTCCCGTCACTAGCCGGGAACTTGCCAATTGTGGGTCCAGGCGGCCTCCTTGCCGCGGACCCATATGACCTACCAATCACGCGAAGTGCTGAAATAGGTGCGCCCCTCTTGAGAAAGTGCGGTGGCGCTATCGCAGCGTTGGCTCTATGTCAAGACAAGATCTCTTGCGAGAGGGACCTTTACAAGACTGGCATTCTCATGGGGCTGGCGATTTTTTGCATCCGGTTCTTGTTCAGCGGCTGTCTCAGTCTTGGGACAAGCACGAGGCGGACAGTCGCTGGGTCCTGGCCACCGGCGACGCGCTGATCCTCAGTTTCGTGGCTCATACTTGTCCTGGGCACGTCTTTTCTGCTCGTCCGACTATCAGCAAGACAGTCAATCCTGCGTGGTTCACGCGCAAACTGGCGGTGGTTTTGACCAGAGGTCGGCCTACTTGCGGCCTACTTGAGCTTCGCACGTTGGCGAAGCTTGAACTTCTGGATCTTTCCAGTCGAGGTCTTGGGCAGCTCGACGAAATCGACGGCGCGTGGGCACTTAAACCCAGCCAGATGCTTGCGACACCACATCAAGATCTCAGATTCTGAAGCAGATCGATGCTGCTGTAGCTCGACATAGGCCATCGGTGTTTCACCCCATTTCTCGTCTGGCTTGGCAACGACAGCGCAGTGGGCAACCGAGGGATGCTTGTACAGCACCTCTTCGATCTCAATTGAAGATATGTTCTCACCGCCCGAAATAATGATGTCTTTGGAGCGATCTTTGAGCTGAATATACCCGTCTGGGTGCGTCACGCCGAGATCTCCTGAGTGAAACCAGCCACCAGCAAACGCCTCTCGCGTCGCATCGTGGTTGGCCAGGTAGCCCTTCATCACGATATTTCCACGCATCATCACTTCACCCATTGTCTCGCCATCCGCGGGTACTCGCTGCATGGTAGCCGGGTCCATCACCGTCAGTTCTTCAAGTGCGGCATAATTTACGCCCTGGCGCGCTTTTTGTGCCGCTTGCTCCTCTGCAGAAAGCTCATTCCACTCGGGTCTCCATTCGTTGACGACGGACGGGCCGTAAGTTTCGGTCAATCCATAGACATGAGTGACGTTGAATCCTGCTTCTGCCATAGCTGCAAGCACAGCTTCCGGCGGCGGCGCGGCGGCGGTCATGAATTCAATCGTTCGATCAAGGCGGCGACGTTCAATGTCGTCTGCGTTTATCAGTGTCGACATTACGATCGGCGCGCCGCAAAGATGTGTCACACCATGGTCGATAAATGCGTCGTACATGGCCTTGGCTCGGACCCATCTCAGGCAGACATGTGTGCCCATGACTGCTGAAAGCGTCCACGGAAAGCACCAGCCGTTGCAGTGGAACATCGGTAGAGTCCACAAATAGACCGGATTTTTGGACATTCCGCCGGCGAGAACGTTTGAATAGCACATCAGTGTCGCGCCGCGATGATGATAGACAACGCCTTTCGGGTTTCCAGTGGTTCCGCTGGTATAGTTCAGCGCAATGGCGTCCCACTCATCATCCGGCAAGCGCCATGCAAACGCCGGATCACCTTGTGCCAAAAACTGTTCGTACTCAATGTCGCCGACGGTGGGGTTGTCTTGCGGAAATTCGCTGTCATCGTAGTCGATGACGAGCGGCTTGACACTCACACGTGCGAGGGCCGCGCCCATCACGGGGGCGAATTCGCGATCCACGATCACGACCTTCGTATTAGCATGATCAAGTTGGAAAGCGATAATTTCGGGGTCTAGCCGAGTGTTGATTGAGTGCAGAACGGCGCCAACCATGGGGACGCCGTAGTGCGCTTCAAGCATAGGAGGTGTATTTGACAACATCACCGAAACAGTATCGGAGTGTCCAATTGATCGCCGCGCCAGCGCGGATCCAAGCTGTCTGCATCGACCGTAGAATTCTTGATAGGTCCATTTTTTGTTGGCGTGAATGACGGCAGCATGTTGTGGAGCGATCGCCGCGGCCCTAGCCAGAAAACTGAGCGGAGTGAGAGGCTGGTAGTTGGCCGGATTCTTATCGAGGTTTTCCTCGTATGGCGTTAGGGACATCTTACTCTAATCACTCTATCGCTTTCAGGTCTATATGTTGGGGCGTGAGCCATAAGGCTAGCCGAGTGCTCGTGCCGCGGCAATCGGTGTAAACCGGTGAAAGGGTGCCTCGCGAAGGCGGAACTCGGAGATTATTCGAGTAAAGCTCTTGCCAACAAGGGTCAGCTGCATTGAAGGCCACGTTCTGGAAAGTCGCTGGAGTTTTCAATTTGGTGCTCGCCTTGATAGGCGTCATGCTGCCATTGCTTCCGACAACCCCCTTTCTTCTCCTGGCGGCATTCTGTTTCCAGCGTGGCTCACCGAGATTGCATCGTTGGTTAATTTCTCATCCGCGATTTGGGCCACCATTGCGCGACTGGCAAATGCATGGTGCGATCGACAGATCCGCAAAACGGGGTGCCGTGATGGCCATTTGCCTCGTGTTTTTCATCAGCTGTCTGGCCGGTTTCGATGAGCTGGTGTTAGGTATTCAGGCGGCGGTTCTGGCAGGAGTCGTAGTCTTCATACTGTCGCGACCTGTCCCCCCCTAAGCCCCTATCACACCAGCGCAGTGTTGGCGGTTAATCGTAAGCGCGCACGCAGTTGTGCATTGACTTCTGGCGCGCCGCACAACATATGTCAGCTTCGCCACCTCGCCCTGGCAGCGCGACGATCGATTTTAAATCGATGTATTGCCAGTGGCGGACGTTTTGACAAATCGTCTTGTCGAATTGCGCGCGGCAAGGACAGGAAAGGCTGGTTTAAGGCAAAGACGGCAGCGGTAGCAGCTGACTTGCGATTATTTGACCAGTTTCGGGAATTGAGACTTCCATTCAGTGACGGTTAATAGATGGACTGGAGCGCTCACACGGGCGTGCGGCTTGCGGAATGCCGAGTGCTCCCAATGAATTAAAGCGTGGACGCGGTGTTTTTTGGCGGGCCGGTAGGCCTGCAAGGTCACGCTCTGGCTTGCCAGTTTTGGGTACGCACCGTCGTTCTCGGACCCGCTCTAATGCAGCTTATCGCCATGGTTGCGCAGCAGGCGCATACCATCGATGGTTAATATTGTCTTTTACAAACATTTCACGCGATCATTTGAAACGGACGATGATCCGTACCGATCCCCTGCGAACCGAACTTAGGCCGCGCTCAAATTGCGCCTTCCTGTTCTATCGCGAGACAGCTTTCAGCGAAGCATGTTTCAAAGCAGCATGTTCAAAGAAGCACCGTGTGAGGACCGCGCTTCGCTTCCACATCCCAATCCAACAGGCAAGAGGAGATCAGAAATGCCGACCGGGACTGTCAAATTCTTCAACGCAACCAAGGGATACGGATTCATCCAACCCGATGACGGCGGAAAGGACGTTTTTGTCCACATTAGTGCTGTTGAGCGAGCAGGTATGGTTGCGCCCAATGAAGGTGATAAGATCGCCTATGATATTGAGCAGGATCGCCAAGGCCGGTCTGCGGCGACCAATCTGCGAAACGCGTAGTTGAGAAGGCGGCACTCGGTGGCGATTGCCGCATCGGCCCGATGCCGATGGCGACGGGCCGATATTAAGATCAGAGCACTGGGCATCAGTGCACAATGAGGAGTGTGGATGGCTAAAGAAGAGCTGCTAGAGTTCGAAGGAGCGGTTACCGACGTGCTTCCCGACGGTCGCTACAGAGTAACTTTGGACAATGGCCATGAGATTGTGGCCTATACAGCCGGACGAATGAAGCGCAATCGGATCAAAACGATTGCAGGCGATCGTGTCAGTGTCGAAATGACGCATTACGATCTCGAGAAGGGCCGAATCGTCTTCCGCCACAAAACCGAGTCTGGGCCACGACCGCCTGGTGGCGGCGGCCGCCGTCCTCCGCCCGGTAAGCGACGTTAAAAGTCGCCATAAATGCCCATGTTTGGGTGTAGGCTCGATTGGCATTGGTCTGAAGGGCTAGTCTCACGGGCTAGTCTCACGGGCTAGTCTCAAGGGCTAATTGCGCGGGCTTGCAGACCGTGGAGTCGTGCGTCGATAATGACGCGAGCGTGATACTTCGCTCTGTCTGCGCGCACGACTGAGAAGATACGCCGGAGGTTGTTCCCCGATGAGCCGATACTACGAGACCTATGCGAGCTGGATGAAAGATCCGGAGGCCTTCTGGGCCAACGCCGCGCAGGAGATTAAATGGCATCGGACCTGGGATAAGGTATTCGACCCGGCTATGGGCGAGTACGGTCGATGGTTTCCGGGCGCCTTGTGCAACACGGCCTACAACTGTCTGGATCGCCACGTCGAATCGGGCCGCGGTGATCAGCCGGCGCTCATTTATGATAGTCCTATAACCCAAACAAAATCGCAACTGACATACTTGGAGTTGACGACCAAGGTCGCGACTCTTGCGGTGGTTCTGCAGGACTTCGGTGTCCAAAAGGGTGATCGGGTGATCATTTATATGCCTATGATCCCAGAAGCCGCAATCGCGATGCTTGCCTGCGCCCGCATTGGTGCTATCCATTCGGTCGTTTTTGGTGGATTTGCAGCGTCCGAGTTAGCTACTCGAATCGAGGATGCTCAGCCCAAGGTTATCCTTGCTGCATCCTGCGGCATTGAGCCGGGTCGTGTCATTGCCTACAAGCCTCTGATCGACGAAGCGATCGAAGTTTCCGGTCACAAACCCGAGCGAACTCTTATTTTCCAACGTGATCAGGTTCATGCTACGATGGTGCCTGGGCGAGATCATGATTGGGCTGAGTTGTCAGCCGAAGCCGAAGCCGCTGGACGTACCGCAGAGTGCGTTCCAGTCGATGCCACCGATCCACTTTACATCCTCTACACGTCCGGTACGACCGGTCTGCCCAAGGGTGTCGTCCGCGACAACGGCGGTCACATGGTGGCGCTAAAGTGGACCATGAAGAACATCTACAATACCGAGCCAGGTGAGGTCTATTGGGCCGCCTCAGATGTTGGCTGGGTCGTTGGACACTCCTATATCGTGTACGCGCCGCTTCTGCACGGTTGTACCTCGATCATGTACGAAGGAAAACCAGTCGGCACTCCGGATGCGGGGGCTTTTTGGAGGGTAATCTCGGAACATAAGGTGGCCAACATGTTTACGGCGCCAACTGCATTCCGAGCCATCAAAAAGGAAGATCCGAATGGTGATCTGATAGCCAAGTACGATATGAGCAGTTTTCGCGCATTGTATCTTGCCGGCGAACGCGCTGACCCAGACACGATAGCTTGGGCGGAAGATAAACTCGGAGTTCCGGTCATTGACCATTGGTGGCAAACGGAAACTGGATGGTCGATTTGCGCCAATCCGATGGGGCTCGGTCAGATCCCTGTCAAGCACGGTTCTCCGACGGTGCCGATGCCCGGTTATGAATTGCATGTATTGGATGAAAGGGCGCATCCATTGCCAGCAGGCGAAACGGGGACTCTGGCAATCAAGCTTCCATTGCCGCCAAGCTGTTTGCCTACGCTTTGGAACGCCGATGAACGGTTCAAAAAAAGCTATTTGGCCGACTTACCAGGCTATTACACCACATCAGATGCTGGATACAAAGATGAGGATGGCTACGTCTACGTTATGGCTCGCACCGACGACGTTATCAATGTCGCAGGCCATCGCTTATCTACCGGCCAAATGGAGGAAGTCGTTGCGCGCCACAAAGACGTCGCCGAGTGCGCGGTTATTGGTGTTCACGATCCCCTTAAAGGACAGCTTCCGGCTGGCTTCATTGTGTTGAACGCCGGAGTCAATCGCGACAATGAGGAGATTGAGCGCGAAGTCGTGCAGCTCGTACGCGATATCATAGGGCCCGTCGCTGCGTTCAAAAATGTGATGACTGTTGAGCGCCTACCAAAAACCCGATCGGGTAAGATCCTGCGCGGTACTATGCGCTCCATTGCGGATGGGAAGGCGTGGAAGATGCCGGCAACTATTGACGATCCTGCGATCCTCGACGAGATCGGGCAGGTGTTGGCTACTCGCATCAAGAGACAGCAATGACAAGGCAAATCAAAACTTACTATTCCCGATTTAGCTGGATGTTGTGTCTTTTCTTTCTTTCGTTTGTCAGCCGTAGCGTCCGGGCTGGACAGTGCCGTCAATTCTGACAGGGTGCGGTGCGCGCGGTTCAACTCCAGGAAGCAAAAGGCGAACATTTAACGCATGAGCATTGAGCGTTGTTACAATGTAGGCGATTTCAGGCAGAAGGCGAAAAAGCGCCTGCCGGCGCCACTATTTCATTATATCGATGGTGGGGCTGACGACGAGGTCACGCTGAAAAATAACACTGCTGTCTTCGATTCTTGTCACCTCATTCCAGATGCCTTGGCCAACTTGGGTGAGCAAGATTTGTCGACGACGGTTCTTGGGCAACGCCTAGATTGGCCGGTTTTCCTCTCGCCGACAGGCATGAGCCGACTGTTCCATCACGACGGAGAACGGGCAGCGGCGCGGGCTGCCAAAAGTCTCGGAACAATGTATTCGCTCTCGACCATGTCGACGGTGTCGATTGAGGAGATCGCGGCGGTCAGCAATGGCCCAAAGTGTTTCCAGATCTATATCCACAAGGATCGCGAACTCACCTACGAGTTTGTTGAGCGAGCGAAAACCGCTGACTTTTCCGCACTGGCTCTGACCGTTGACACGCTGGTCGCTGGAAACCGGGAAAGAGATCGCGTCACTGGAATGGTAATGCCGCCGCGCTTGGCGTTATCAAGTTTCCTTAGCTTCGCAACGCATTGGGATTGGGCTTTCAATTATCTCAGACACGAAAAATTTGAACTCGCAAATGTCTCGAATCGAATTCGTCGCGGAACAGATGACCTTACCTCTGTTATCGACTACGTGAACAGTCAATTCGATCGAACTGTTACGTGGACCGATGTCGAAAAGTTGATTTCAAAGTGGGACGGACCGTTTGCCATCAAAGGGATCCTGTCCGTGGACGACGCCCGGCGCGCAGTAGATGTGGGCGCAACAGCCATTATGGTCTCAAACCACGGGGGGCGCCAACTGGACGGCGCGGCATCTCCTTTCGAGCAATTGCCGGCCATCGTTGATGCTGTAGGAGACCGGATCGAGGTGATTTTGGACGGAGGCGTGCGGCGGGGCAATCATGTGGTCAAGGCTCTTGCTCTTGGCGCTCGAGCCTGCATGATAGGGCGTGGGTATCTCTATGCGTTGGCCGCTGGCGGGCAGCCCGGTGTCGAGCGTGCGTTGAGATTGCTGCGCGATGAAGTTGAACGGACCGTGACGTTAATGGGATGTACAAGCTTGGCGAAGCTCAGCCGCAGGAACATCCGCTATGCCGGTTTGCCGACCAGCATCGTCGATGGCAGCGGGACTGCACAATCAAGTATCCGCGCGGTCGCCTAGAAGTCGAGAAGTTGACCTATGTTGGTGAGAGGAAAGGTCGCGATTGTTACTGGCGCGGCACAAGGAATCGGTAGGGCATGTGCCGAGCGGCTCGCCGCCGAGGGGGCCAAGGTCATCGTCTCTGACACCAATGATAGTGAGGGCAACAAATCGGCTGAAGTCATCGTCGCGAGTGGAGGATTTGCGCGGTTTGTGCATGCGAATGTTGCAGAAAAACTCGATGTTCACAACCTTGTGGCGGCGACGCTCGAGACATACGGTGCGATCGATATCATGGTTGCGAACGCCGGGATCGTTGATGACGTCTCGTTCCTCGATCTGGAGGAGGCACAATTTGACCGAATTCTACGGACCAATTTGAAAGGTACCTTCCTTTGCGGCCAAGCGGCAGCGCGCCAGTTCGTGAAACAAGTCGAGCAAGGAAGGCAACCAGGTACGATTGTTAACATGAGCTCGGTCAATGCCGTGTTTGGTTTACCAAATCATGTGGCCTACGCCGCATCCAAGGGCGGTGTTATGCAGCTCACTCGCTCAATGGCTGTCGCCTTGGCACCGCACGGCATTCGTGTAAACGCGGTTGGACCCGGGACGATCGAAACGCCGCAAACCAAAGGCGTTATGAAGGATGGTGATATTCGCGAAAAAGCGCTTACCCGGACACCGTTGGGGCGTCTAGGTCAGCCTGCAGAAATAGCAGCAATTGTAGCGTGGCTGGCTTCTGATCAGTCCAGCTATGTGACTGGCGAAACAATCTATGCCGACGGCGGGGGATTTCGCTGACTCGCGAGTTGCAAGTAACGTGATGTGCTACAACTTGGGCCGTCCACATGAGACGTATTCAGTCTGGGGAACTTTGGTCGTCGGTCTGAGATTTCATTTCCTTCAGCTTCGCAAAAACACGTTCGGCCTCTTCTTCGTCCTGAGCTTCTGCGCCATCGTCTGACTGAGTTGGGACATTGGCAAACACCGTCTCGGCAGAAATTTCAACTTGTTCGTGGATCGGCATCACATCGGCACCGACGGTCTCCAATTCTCCGTCTGCGGTTGTTTCGGCAGTAGGCAGCAGTGTTCCAGCCGGCGCAGCAGTGGGAGGCAGGCCAGCCGCTATCCGTTCCTTTTCTTTTCGCTTTGTCGCTTTTTCAACTTCGGCGTCAAGATCCGTTTGTTTGCATAAGCCCAGAGTTACAGGATCTTGAGGGACTAAGTTCGCAGAATTCCAGTGTGTGCGGTCGCGGATTTGTTGGATCGTTGGCTTGGTTGTTCCTACGAGGCGTATTATCTCGCTATCGCGAAGTTCCGGGTGGTGGCGGAGCAGCCACACTACGGCGTTGGGGCGGTCTTGCCTTCGAGAGACGGGCGTATAGCGTGGCCGCTTCTTGGATTTGATCTCGGGCAGGACCACCTTGGAGGTCACCAGTTGCAGTCTTTTGTCCGGGTCAGACTCAGCCTGACTGATAGCATCTCGCGTGAGCTCGCCAGCCGTCACTGGGTTCTTGCCACGGATTCCATGGGCCACATCCCCGTCGGCAATGCCCTTGATTTCCAGCAGATGCAAGCCGCAAAACTCCGCGATCTGCTCAAATGACAGGGACGTGTTGTCGACCAGCCAGACGGCGGTCGCCTTTCGCATCAGTGGCGTGTCGGTGCTCATTGTTATCTCCTTCCGTACCGCGCTCGGGCTCTCGGGTGCGGTGCCACATCTCGATTTATCTGAGGGGATTAAGACACATATAGGCAATGACCAAAAAACAAGCAAGCCGCAAGCCGCGAACGGGCGCGGGACGATCAGCCGAGTTGGTGCCCGTGTGTCAGCGACCTTGCAGCGTTGCAAAAGCAATCTGGGGCAAAGTTCACTAGTTGCGTCGACCTGATCAATTGAACTGACGAAATTCGTTGATACCAAAGGACGGGACGCCTATCAATTGGCGTTCCTAGCGCGCGACAGGTCCAACCAGAGCGAACATGGCTGCGCAGATTTGGGGTACGACAATCAATGTTTTTGGATCGCGGTTCGTGAATTGAGGTTGGCCGATCCCGACGAACACGACAAACGCAGGACTGATTTGGCGGCTTTATGCAAGTTTTGAAAGACTTTGAGACCGTACCCGAGCGACTCAAAGGCGGTACAATCGCGCTCGGCAACTTTGACGGTGTGCATCGTGGGCACCAAGCTGTGCTCTCGGAGGCTCAAAAGGCCGCCCGCGTCTCGGAGAAAAGGCTAGGGGTGATCACATTTGAACCGCATCCGCGCGTGTTCTTTAAACCGTCCACAACTCTGTTTACTCTTAGCCCACTGCACCGGAAATTACAGCTCTTGGAAGTCTTTGGTGTGGATTTTGTTAATGTGCTTACCTTCGACACCACCCTCGCCGGTCTGAGTGCGGAAACTTTTGTGCAGCGTGTTTTGGTGGAAAGTTGGCAGGCGTCACACGTCATCGTCGGTTACAATTTTTTCTTCGGCAAGGGACGAGGCGGGAGCCCCGCGGTCCTCCGCGAGCTAGGTGCCCGGCACGCGTTTGGGGTGAGTGTGGTTTCACCAGCAAGTGATGATGGCGAAGTCTTTTCGTCCAGTGCTGTCCGGGATTTGCTAAGGGCCGGAAACGTTCGCGATGCTGCCGATGTCCTGGGACACTGGTGGACCATAACTGGGTCGGTAGAGCGGGGCGCTGGACGAGGGACAGGTATGGGGTATCCGACCGTGAACGTCATGTTGGAGCCCGGCCAATCTCTGCACCACGGGATATATGCCGCGCGTGTCTGGGTGGACGGTATCCGATTCGATGGGGCGGCTTACAATGGTCGCCGACCGACGTTCGACAATGGCATAGCCAAGCTCGAAGTTTTCCTGTTCGATTTCAACGAGTCCCTCTATGGACACACCATTGCGGTCGAGATGATTGACTTTATAAGACCGGATGAGGCATTTGATAGCGCCGACAATCTGATTGCGCAGATGGATCGGGACTGCGCGGAAATTCGCGAAATCTTGGCAGATGTAGACGCGGCTGATCCCATGCTGAAATACCCAATTGGTAGGGCTATTGCAGGCAGCATGGTCACCGCCCGCGAGTGACGAGAAGCGGTGCGAGCACTCGCCTGATCGCGGACATTGCGACCAGCACACGACAATTGACTGCCGCCGCAATTCTGCTGTCAGCCCCTTACCATAACCGCGACAACGAATGAGAAGAGTGAGACGCATGCCAGACACCGAAGCCAACGCCACCGGCAAAGCCAATGGAGCGGGGCGCGACTGGAGCGAGACGTTGTTTTTGCCCAAGACCTCATTTCCGATGCGCGCCGGTCTACCTAAGATGGAGCCCAAACTCCTCGATCATTGGTCGAGAATCAATCTCTATGCGAAACTCCGAGAAGCGGGGAATGATCGCACCAAGTTTGTCCTGCATGATGGTCCCCCCTACGCCAATGGTCATATTCACATCGGCACAGGCCTGAACAAAATCCTCAAAGATACGGTGGTTAAATCGCAGCAAATGCTGGGCTACGATTCGAACTACGTGCCCGGCTGGGATTGCCACGGTCTACCGATCGAATGGCAAGTGGAGGAGCGATACCGCGCAAAGGGGCAGGACAAGCCTGATTTTTCGGACGGTGAGGCGATGCGCGCGTTTCGCCAGGAGTGTCGATCGTTCGCGGAGCACTGGCTCGATGTTCAGCGGGAGGAGTTCAAGCGCCTCGGCGTTATCGGGGATTGGGATCATCCATACACGACGATGGCCTATCGAGCCGAATCCTGGATCGCAGGCGAGCTTATGAAATTTGCGATGAATGGCCTACTTTATCGCGGCTCCAAGCCCGTAATGTGGTCGGTCGTAGAGCAGACGGCGCTTGCCGAAGCTGAGGTGGAATACCACGACTACGAAAGCGACACGGTGGTTGTGAAGTTTCCAGTAGTTCGCGGAGCAGAGCGTATGCCGGACCTGGTCGACGCTAGTGTCGTGATCTGGACCACGACACCTTGGACTATTCCCGGCAATCGTGCGATCTCGTACTCATCGAAATTGTCCTATGGCCTCTACGTTGTCTCCGACGCACCCGAGGGAAATTGGGCCAAAGTTGGCGACAAGTTCGCAGTCGCTGATTCACTTGTTGAAAGCATTATGGCTGCGGCTAAGGTCAATTCATTCGAGCGCGTCGGCGCAATTGCTCCGGATGTTCTGGACGGTCTTGTTTGTGGGCATCCCTTAAAAGGCTTATCTGGTGGCTACGAGTTCGACGTTCCGCTTCTTGATGGTGATCACGTCACGGATGAGGCGGGTACCGGATTTGTCCACACAGCGCCGGGGCATGGTCGCGAGGACTTTGAGATCTGGATGGACAAGGCGCGTCAAGCCGGAGTCGAGACGGCAATTCCGTTTACGGTCGGGGCTGATGGCAAGTTTACGGTTGAGGCGCCCGGTTTTGAAGGCGGCGAAGTGATTACGGACAAAGGCAGGAAAGGAAATGCCAACGCGCTGGTCATCGACGCCCTGGTGCAAGAAAGTGCTCTGGTCTCTCGCGCTCACCTCAAGCATCAATATCCGCATTCCTGGCGCTCGAAGAAGCCAGTAATTTTCCGCAATACGCCTCAATGGTTTGTCTACATGGATGAGCATTTTGTCCCCGACGGTGTCGATGGAGTTGGCGAGACTTTGCGGGAGGCCGCACTCGAAGCTATCTCAAGCACCGAGTTCGTGCCGCAGTCCGGCCAGAATCGTTTGCGCGGGATGATAGAGGCGCGACCAGACTGGGTGCTTTCACGCCAGCGTGCCTGGGGAGTTCCGATTACAGTCTTTGTTCACCGACAGACCGGTGAAACAATTCCCAATCGAAACTTCTCCGGCGCCGCAGAGCTGAGGGAGCGGATCATATCTTCTATCGAGGCCGAAGGAGCCGACGCTTGGTTTGCGGTTGGTGCGCGGGAGCGCTTTCTTCGAGGGCTCGTGAGCAGCCCAGAAGATTGGGAGCAAGTTACTGACATTCTCGATGTTTGGTTCGATTCTGGCGCAACGCACGCCTTCACAATGGAAGATGCTGAGGCTTTTCCGGGCTTAGCTGGGATCAAGCGTCCGTTTGAGGGTGGTAGTGACAAGGTGATGTATCTTGAAGGCTCGGATCAGCACCGCGGTTGGTTCCACTCATCGCTACTCGAGAGTTGC